>CAYVUV010000016.1:0-44272 GCA_964455095.1 uncultured Binatia bacterium (SeqCode) | reverse complement strand
CGATGCCGGCATGGTCGAGTTCTTGACCTTGACGGTGAAGCTGATGAACCCGGCGCTGGCGCGCTTGTCCTTGAGCTTCAGCGTGGTCAACCCGTTGGCTGATCCAGGGATGCAGCCCGGCGGCAGGGCGCCCGACTTGTTCGTGTACTTATGCGTGGTGCCCGTGCCGTTGACTGACCAGCCGTCATCCGGTCCGCAGCCGGCGCCGGGCGGTATCGCGATTGTCCGGTGCGAGAGCTCGTACACGACGGCGTTGGCGCTGCCGCTGTCCTCGATGAGGATCTGCGCCCCCTGCGCCGCCGGGTCGAACACCGCCGGCTGACTCACGGAGAACGGCAGCTTGCCCTTGAAGATCATCTTCTCGTCGCCGACCGGGGCAGCGAGCTTGCCGAGCTTGAGCTTGATGCTCGACGCGATCGCCCCGGCGGAGCAAATCGGGCTCGAGACCGCCGTGGCGAACACGCGCCCCTCGATCGTGCCCACTTGCTGCTCCACCCATACCCCCATCAGCAGACCGTCGGCATTGACCGCGATGGACGGGAACTCCTGTTTGAACTCCTCGTCAGAGGTGAGCGTGAAGCTGTCGCCGAGGGCGCTGCCGTCCGCCGCGTAACGACGCGCGAACGGGTCGTCATAGCAGTATTCCCCGCACTCGCCGGTCCAGGCGATGACGAAACCACCGCCTGGCGCCGCGACGGCATCGAGATCCCGTAGGTAATCTCCGCGGCTGGTCACCGTAAAATCCGTCCCCAGCGGCGCGCCGGTGCTCGCAAAGCGCCTTGCCTCGAGCTTGTAGTTGTACGTGCCGAGATAGTTCGCCCAGGCGACGACGAAACCACCAGCAGCGTCGACAGCAACAGCCGGACCGAATTGATAGCCAGGCGAACTGGCATTGACCTGAAACTCGCTCCCGAGCGGCGAGCCGTCGCTTGCCAGGCGCCGGCCAGAAATCTCGCTCTTGAAATCGGGAGTTCCGAACTCTTCGACCGTCGTCCACACGGCGATGAAATCGTCCGACGCAGTGACCGCGACGTCCGGGTAGCCCAGGCCGACCAGCCCCGTCGAAGCGACCGTAAACTCCGTCCCGAGCGCCATGCCGGCGGTGTCGAGCACGCGGCCGCTCACACTGGTGGGGCCGCCATCGTTCCGCTCCCAGACCACCAGCGCCGCACTCGATCCGGCAGAAATTGCAGGGCGAGCCGCGCTCGCTCCGGTAAATGTGCTGACCCAGAACTCGTCGGCCGTCGGCGCCCCGACGCTGTCGAAATGCCGGCCGATGATGCCATAGTCGCCCTGCCAGACGACGGTGAACGTGCCATCCCCCGCCGCGGCCAGCGCCGGACGGTACTGGCCACCCGGCGTGTACGAGTTCACCTGAAACTCCGCACTCGCAGGCGCCCCTGAGCTGTCATAGCGCCGGCCGAACACTCCGTAACCAGAGCCATCCTGGCCGTAACTGGACCATACGACGACGAAGTTGCCGCTCGGATCGGCGACGACGGCCGGGTGGTAGTGGGAATTGCCTGTATAGATGTTGACCTGAAACTCCGGGCCCAAGGGCAGCGATTGGCCAGGGGCAGCTGCGGGCACCACACAACAGACCAAGAACGCTCCACAGAGAAATCGCGTACGCAACATGGGCTCCCCCCGAAGTAACGACTATCGCTGCGACCATACGCAGCTATCCTCGCTTCGTTCAATTGGGATAAACCCCTAGGCGGTATCCGAACGCGCCCTGAGGCGAGGGGTCGCGAATCAGTCCGCGATAGCGGTCGGGTCGGCAAACCCCAGCAGCGCGTCGCGGTCGGCTTCGAGCACGAAGCCCGCGTCGATCACGCTATCCGCCGCAGCCGCATAGCGCTGCACGTAGTCCGCACGCGACGGATAGAGCGCGGCGAGACGCTCGGCAGGCAACGGCGTTGTCGATCCGAGCAGGATGCACAACAGGACGGGTTTCGGCCCGGGGACGCCGGAGAGCACGTTCACCGGGACATCGACAGGGGGCGTACGGATGCCGCCCAGCGCGATGCCGTCGGCGTCGCGGCGGATCTCGGGCGCCTCGCCGGACGTCACGTCGAGGCGCGGCGCAACGGGCGGCAGTTCGCCGGTGCGCACCCAGGTGTCGAGGCCGCGCAGCGCCGCCTTCGCGACGAGGTGGAGTGGGCCGTCGTTGATCGGCTTGCCGCAGTCGACCCCGTCGGCGATCGGGCCGAGCAGATGGACATCGGCATGGGCGGTGCCCGCGACTTCCCACAGCCGGAACGTGTCGCTGTCGGGTTGGCGGACGACGATGGACTGCAAGATGCTGGTGACGTCGCCTTCGGCCTGGAGGTCGAGCACGGGGATGTCGAGGTCTGGGCGAAACACGACCGGCGCGGTGGCAAAGCCTCCGACGAGGTCAGCGTACTCGCCCGGCCCCACCAACGGCAGGCCGACGGAGGCGCGGCTGTGCACGAAGAAGCCGTCGAACGCGTCCGTGAGTGGTTGCACGCCGTTGTAGTAGGTCGTGAGCGCCAGCGCCGATTGCGACTCACCGGCCGCGAGCAACCACTGCGGCTGCAAGCCGCCCAGCGCCGCTCCGCCCTGGCGCAGCGCGCGCGCCACTTGCGTGAAGATGTCGAACGAGAAGCCGTCGCCCGGGTGGGCGAGCGATCCGTAGCGCGCCGGGTCGATGCCCTTCAAGCCCTTGCCGGCGAACTCCTCGGCTCCGGGTGCCACCACCAGCACGGGACCACCCGCGATACCGATGAGTTGCGCCGAGACGCCGACCCATGCGTGCCCCTGGCGCGTCAACTCCTCTTCGAAGCTGGCGTAATCGGGATTGGCGTCGACCCCACCGCTGACGTTGAGCCACTCGACCACGACCGTGCCACTGAAGTCCGCGGCGTTTGCCGGGTAGCGGACGAGGATGCGGGTGCGGTACGGCGCGCTGCCGTCCGGTGCGAACGTCCAGCGACCGTCACCAGACAGCGGAATCGTCGGGGTGTAGGACGAGGCCGTCCCCGATGCCACGTACTCGCGTTCGACGTAGCCGAACTCCTCCAACTTCGCGGGAACGGCGGCACCGATGAACGGTCCGTTTCCACCGCTGATCTCCTCCGACAGATCCGCTGCGGGTCCCGGAATCCTGGTGCGTGTTGCCGTCGGCGTCTGCGTCGGTGTGGTGGTCTCCGTCGGGGTCGCCGTATGGGTCGGCGTGTCGGTCGGTGTTCCCGTCGGAGTTTTCGTCGCGGTCTTAGTCGGGGTTGTTGTCGGGGACTCCCTCGGAGTAGCGGATTCCGTCGCGGCAACCGTGTTGGTCGGCGCCGGTGATGACCCGCCCGAACCGTCCCCGGAGCATCCACTGGCTGCGACAAGGACGCACAGCGCCGCGCCACCGAGACCAAAGAACCGCACGCCCAATACCCCACCATCGTTCATCGCCCACTCACTCTCTTGATTGTTGCGACCCGGATCGAGATCCGCGCGGCGCATGATCTCGGGATCGTCCGCGCGCGGCGCGTAGGTATCCTCAAGACGACGAGCACGTCAAGGCAGAGAGGGCTTCCGCCAGCACCCACCGCGAACTTCCAGCCGCGGGCTGCGCCGGGATACACTGCGGCATGACCTCACCGCGCATCCCGCCCGAGTTTTTTCGGCGCATGGACGAGTCGAGCGATGCCGACTTCTACGCCGAGCCGAGGCTGGTGACGCACATCGACGATGCGACGATTGCGGCGCTGACCGGGCTCTATCGCGAGGTGCTGCCGGTCGGTGGCGTGATTCTCGATCTGATGTCGTCGTGGGTGTCGCACCTGCCGCCCGAGGTCGAGTACGCGCGTGTGGCGGCGGTGGGAATGAATCGCGTCGAGCTCGGGCACAATCCGCGGCTGTCCGACTTCGCGGTGCAGGACCTCAACGCCGTGCCCGAGCTGCCGTATCCCGACGCGACGTTTGACGCGGTCGTGAATGCCGTCTCGATTCAGTATCTCACGCGGCCAGTCGAGGTGTACGCGTCGGTGCGCCGTATCCTCAAGCCGGGTGGGCTGGCGCTCGTCGCCATCTCGCACCGCTGCTTCCCGACCAAGGCGATCGCCGCGTGGCACACGGCGAGTCCGCGCAACCTCATCCGTCTCATCCAGCACTACTTCGAGCTCGCCGGCGACTTCGCGCCCGCTGAGTTCATCGATCGGTCGCCGCCGGGAGGCGCCGATCCGCTGTGGACCGTGTTGGCGAGGAAGCTCCCAGAAGGCTGAGCGCCTCAGAAGACCCGTTTCAGAAAGGCGCTGGCGACCTCGACCGCCGTTTCGGCTTCGGTGACGGGCAGCTGGAGAAAAGCGTGCGGCATCTCGTCGTAGCGGTGCAGCGTCGCGTCGCGGCCGGCGGCGCGCAGCTTGTCGCAGAAGGCGATGGAATCGCCGAGCAGCGGGTCCCAGGTGCCGCACAGCAGGCAGGCGGGCGGGAAGTGGTCGAGGTTCGCCTTCAGCGGGCTGACGCGCGGGTTGTCCGTCGACGCGCCACCGCTCAGGTAGGCTTGCAGCATCAGGTCCATGCCGCGCTTCGGCAGGACGGGGTCTTCCTCGGGAGCCCAGCGGTCGTAGTCGCGGCGGCTGACGAGGAGATCGAAGGCGCCGTAGATCAGCACCGCGCCGCGGAAGGTCATCTCGTCGCGCAGGTCGTTGATCACCGCGGCGGAGAGGTTGCCGCCGGCCGAGTCGCCGCCGATGGCGATGCGCCGCGGGTCGCCGCCGTGCGCCGCGATATTGTCCCTCGTCCAGCGTGCGGCGCGCACGCAGTCCTCGAGCGGCACCGGAAAGGGATGCTCGGGCGCCAGCCGGTAGTCGACGTTGACCACCACGGCTCCGGCGCCGACGCACAGGCGCCGCGCCAGCTTCGCATGCGTGGTCGGGCTGCCGATCGACCAGCCGCCGCCGTGCAGGTAGATCAACGTCGGGAACGGCCCCTCGCCGGGCGGCACGATGATGTCCGCACGCACGCCGTCAGCGATCGCGACGCGTTCGACGATCTTGCCGACCGCGGGAAGATTGGCGTTGAGGAACGGCGCCAACATCTCGAAGCCGGCGCGCAGCTCCTGAATGGACTGCGGCTGCGGCGCGCCGCGCATCATCTCGAACAACCCGAGGAGCTCGGAACGTGGCATGGTGATACCCCCTTTCGTCAGCCCTGCCACAGCCTTCGAACCGCGACAAGCGCAGGCGCGCGGGGCTCGGTGTTTCGATTCACCCTGTGCTATGTCCGCCGCGCGTGATCGAGGTTCGCTACCGCGGCCGGTTCGGCAACCATCTGTTCCAATACTGCTTCGGACGCATTCTCGCCGAGGAGCTGGGCTTCGCGCTGCGCGCCGAACCGATCACCGGATTCCCCGGCACGGCAGCCAAGGTATCGGGCGCGGGGCACGAAGGGCCGACCGTCGTACTCGACGGCCATGTCGTCGACCTCCCTGCGATCCTGCGCGATCGCAGCCCGCGCCGCATCGTCCTCGACGGCTTCTTCCAGCGCTACGAGTACTACCGACCGTACCGCGAGCGGATCCGGGCCGAGTGGCTGCGCGCCGCCGACGGGCCGTCGCCCGACATCGGCACGGGCGATCTGGCCCTGCACGTGCGCCTGGGAGACTACGTCGCGGCGCACGACGCCGCGTTGCCGTTCTCCTACTACGAGTCGGTCCTGCGGCGGACGCGATACGACCGCTTGATCGTGTGCAGCGACGACCCCGACGACCCGTTCTTGCGCCGCTTCGCGCCCCACCACCCGATCATCCGCCGCGCCGGCGAGCGCGACGACTTCCGCCTGCTCCGCTCCGCGCGCAAGATCGCGTTGTCGCAGAGCACTTTCTCGTGGTGGGCGGCGTTCCTCTCCGAGGCCGAGGAAATCTACTTCCCACTGCCGACCAGGGGGTTCTGGAGCAAGGCCCGACCCGACATCGACCTGCACATCGACGAACCGCGCTACGTCTATCTCGAGTGCGCGGAGATGGACCGCCCGACACCGAGGGAGCGGGCGGTTCGATTCCTCAACCGCGTGCGGCGGCGCCTGGCGCGCCGCCGGTGAACGGGAGCGCCACCGGCGTCCCTGCAGACCATTCCATTCAGCCATCCATCCCCCACACCATTCCGTCGCTCGGTGCGACGTTCGGCACGCGCCCTCTGCTTGTTCGGAATGGCTGGGGCGGGTATTCTACGCACATGGCCGAGCTGCAGTTTGATCGGCGCGACGAAGACTTGCAACGGCGTATCGCCTTGCTGGAGCAACGGTTGAATCATCTGGTTGACGCTCCGCAGTGGCCGCGCGCCATCGTGCTGGTCGTCGCCGGGCTCGCCGGTGCCTTGCTCGGATCGGTGCCGCTGTCGGAGCTCGGTGCCGCCGCAGCGCGCCAGCCGTGGTTGACCGGCGCGCTGGCGCTGCTCCTACTCGCGGCGGCGGGGATCACTTGGCTGTCCCTAACCGCCGCACGGCGGCTGGGCGAGCGCGGCGAGGAGATGCGGCTCTTCGCTGACGACCTGTCGCGCCGCCTGTCGGAGCCGCTGACGCGGCGCGAATCAACTCCTCACTCTAGATCGCAGTCGTAGACAAGTCGGGCGAACGCCCATGGCGGCGGCTGATGATTGGGTACGACGACTGTGGACCGAGACGTGGCAGCCATCTGCGGATGCCCTGCGCTACTACGGACGAATCGTCGATGCGGCGAGCAACGATCCCCGGGCCTTCGGCGACGCCACGACCACGCGGGCAGACTTGGAGCGTGCGCGCGACAACCTCGAGACGTTCGTCAGGTGGCTCAAGGGCCAGACAGTCGGACAGGATTGGGCCCGCCAGAAGCGGGGGCGGCTGTGTTTGGACCTCACGGTACTCACGGTCGGCGCCATTGCCACTCTCGGCGGGCCGATCACCCTGCTCGGGGTGGTGGCATTGGCCGGGTCGAGCGCCCTGATGGCGTACGACGTCGCAGATCTTGGCTTCAAGTCGACCCTGCAGCCGCGCATCCAGAATCTACTGCAGCAGATCGACCGCTTGGAGCGAATTCTCCGCGCTGAGATAGAAGCGCGTTGATTTTGGCCCCGGGTGGCGCGGACATCCTCACGCCCGGCTGGCGACGAGACGGTGCGGTCCTAGACCATCGCCGCGCGGGGGGTCATAGGCTTCAACTACCGCTTGGCGCGACGCGCTGGAGGCGCGGATGCGTCCAGCTCGGGATAGCGGCGGAAGATGCCCATCTGGTTGAACGCCTGGCGGCGCTTCGATTTGAGATAGGCCGCGATGCGCGGCCGCGCCGCGACGCGGTCGCGCAGGGCGATCAGGCGCGGGACCTTCGGCTCGAGGCGCTGCATCGCGTTTGGGAACGCGTAGCGCAGTCCTTCGACGATCTGAAACACGGACAGGTCGACATAGGTGCAATCGGATCCGACCAGCCACTGCCCCCTGCTCTTCCGGTTGCGCTCCAACACGTTCTCGAGCCAGCCGAGGTACTTCGGCAAGCGCTGCTTGACGAAGTCCTGCGCGCGCCGCTTCGCCGCGCTCTTCTGGTCTTCGTAGTAGAGGCCCCCGGCGATCGGATGATGCGTGTCGTGAATCTCGCCGACGAAGTCCGCCAGCGTCAGCTGGATCTGCTGCGCCTCGGTGCGCAGCGCCTGGCTTCTGGGAACGAGCCCGACCTGCGGCGCCAGGAAGGCCAGGATGTTCGCGGTCTGCGACACCACCGCGTCGCCGACCTTCACGAACGGCGGCGCGAACGGCAGCGCGCCCGGCGCCTTGCCCTCCATCAAGCGCAGCATGGCCGCCATGCCGTCTTTGCGCTCACGCGCGACGTCGACGTAGACGGCGCCCGCCTCCTCGAGCAACAGGCGCACGAACTCACCGCGGCCCGGAATGCCGGGCCAGTAGTAGAGCTCGATCCGCTGACTGCGCTTCGGGGTCACCACCTGCTCACTTCAAAGCAAACGCGCCAGATACTGGTCCGTGCTGGCGCGAATGCGGCGCGCCCGGTCGGCGGGATCCTCACTGACGATCTTTTCGTCCGGGTCGATGCGAAACAGCGCCTGCCCCTTGCGCACCACGGAGCCGTTCTCGTGTTGCTGGATGCCCACGACGCGCCCGGCGAACGGGGCGTACACCTTGTTGAACATCTTCATCACTTCGATGATGTAGAGCGGGTCGCCCTTCTCGAAATGCGTGCCCACTTCGACAAACGGCGGCAGATGCGGCGCCTCGCGATCCCAGAACACGCCGCCCATCGCCGCGACGATCTCGTCGGAGCGCGCGCCGGGCGGCGGCGCCAGCACCTTCTTCATCGCTTCCTGCAGGGCCGGATCGCGCAGCCGCGCCGGGATCACCGGGACGAGGTCGTCGCCCAGCTGCAGCTCGTAGAAGCCGGCGTTGGCGCCGAGCAGCGGCACGATGGCGAGCAGCTCCAATCCGAGCTGGTGGCCGACATGCGCCGCCCGCACCCGTGCCCACAACTGCGCGTCGAGGCCGAAGGACGGCTCGGCCTGGCCGAGGCGCCGATCGAGCTCGGCCCACGAGGTCCCGTCGGGAACGCGCGTCGCCAGATCGCGATAGAAGGCCAGCGCGGTATCGAGCAGCTCGCGGTCGTGGCTCCAGATCGACTCCGCCGCCGCCGAGCCGTGGTCGATCATGTCGAGCAGATGATAGGTCGCCGCCAGCAGTATGGCCGGGTTGCGCTGCCAGACCACGCGGCCGTCGGCGATGGTGAAGTCGCGACTGTGCTGCGACAGCCAGGCAGAGAGAAAGTGCGGCTCCTGGAACAACATGCGCAGCGGCCGCTCGACCAGCGTCTCCTTGAGATCGAAGCAGCCGCGCGCGTGCGGGCCGAGCTCGGCGATGCGGCGCCGCTCGACCTCGTGGAAGGCGTACTCGAGGTCGATCGACTGCGCCTCCTGCTGGAGCAGGCCGACCTGGGTCAGGTAGGGCACGACGAAGGCGGTGGTCGGCTTGGCCCACGGATCGCGGTGCAAGAACCAGTTCATCAAGCCGAAGTGGAACTCGCGGTTGGTCGCCAGCTCGATGCCGCGGATGCGGGTGCAGCGCAGCACCTCGGTCAGGCGCGCCCAGCTCTCCTCGCGGGTCGCCCCGGTCGAGAGCAGCAACGCCACGTTGGAATCATAGGCGCCGGCCAGGCGGTAGCGCATGAACAGGTCGGTGTCGGGGTTCTTGATGCTGATGCCCTGGTCGTCGCGGATCTCGCCCGCGATGGGATCGGACCATGACATCATGACGCCGCCGGCGGCCGGCTGCAGCGCGCCATCGGTGGCGTTGAGGCGCACCTCCAACGCGGCGCCGGCGAGCGGCTCGCGCGTCGGGCGCGGCAACCGCTCGCCGTGCCGGGCGATGAGCGCCATCGCTTCGATCAGCGAGCGCACCTCGAACGAGTCCTGCGCATCGGCGGGATTGGTAAACCGCAACGCGTAGCAAAGCTCCGAGACGCGGTGCTCGACCTGGATGCGGGTGTTGACCTCCATGAAGTAGTGGCGGTCGCCCTCCACGATGCACTCGAAGGTCGAGGCGCTGTCGAGCTTGACGGCGCGGCCGAAGCGCTCGGCCTCCGCCTCCATGCGCTCCAGCACGCCGAGATCCGTCTCCAGCACGCGCGCCCGGTTCGCGTCGCCCGCCGCCCGCGCGCGCGCGATCGCCTCGCGCAGACCTTCCTGCGTCACCGAGACCTCGATCAGCTTCTGCTCGTGCATCTGCAGCGAACAGTCGCGTCCGCCCAACGTCACGCACCAGTCGCCGTTGCCCAGCATCTGGATCTCGTTGTGGCGCGTCGACTCGACGTTGAGCTCGATCAGCATGTTCTTGTTATCGCCGATGCCGGTCGCCTTCACCTCGTTGAGGATCTCGCGCACCAGACCCGGCACCCCCGCGGCGTCGGAGAAGATGCGCTGGCCCTTGCCGCCACCGCCGCCGATGGCTTTCAGACGAAAACGCCGGCCGGGGTTCTCCTGCAGCAGGCGCGCGGCCTCCTGCTGGATCGTCGCCGCCAGCTCGTCGACCGTGAACAGGTCGGCGTGATTGCCGTAGGAGGCATCGAGCATCTGCTCGGCGATGGCGGCGAGATCGCCCTGCTCGCGGTGCAGCGCCGGCACGTCCAGCCGATGTTGTTTGGCGCAATGGCGCAGCGCTTTGCGGTCGGGGCACTTGGCGAGCAGGGCGCGCACGGTGGCGTCGTTGATGCCCGGCGTCACCGAGACCTGGTTGGCGATGGCGGTGCGCTTGGCCTCGTCCTTGGCCCCCGCGGCGGCCTGCGTATACGAGCAGGGGCCGATGAAGCGCAGCCCCGCCTCCTCGAGCGAGCGGACGAAGTGCGCGTCCTCGGCCATGAAGCCGTAGCCGGCGAAGACGGAGTCGTAGCCATGCGTCCGGCAGATCTCGATGATCTGCCGGATGCGCTGCTCGCGCTCGCTCTTGCTGGCGCCGGTGTAGTCGGGCACCAGATGGACCGCATGCGGATCCATGATCCGCACCTCCGGCGCCAGGGCGCGCGAGAAGACGATGCTGTCGCGCTCGGAGAGCAGCATGCCGACCTGCGCCACGCCCATCTCGCGGAACACTTCGATCGCCTCTTTGCGCACCGGCCCGCGACCGACGATCAGGATGCGCATGTCGTCGCAGGCGAACGAGCGCACCCAATCGGACGCCGCGCCGCTCAAGCGGCGGTCGCGGTGCACCAACGGATTGTGGGCGTAGAGGCCAGTGCCCTGCTGCTCGGAGGCCATCAGTGGAACTCCCGCTGTGGACCGGTCATCGGACCGGGGACGTACGCGCGCAGCAGCCCATCGAGATTGCGGGCCAACACGCTGCGCAAGTCGCCCGGCATGACGATCTCGGAGATCGAGCCGAGCGAGAGGGCCTCGCGCGGATTCATCAGCTCGCGCTCGTAGCGTTGGCTGACGAGCGCCTCCTGGGCCTTCAACCAGTCGTCGGCCGCCTGCTGCGCCTCGTGGCGCGCCTGCTCCGCCGACAAGCCGCGCTGGGCGAGCGCCTCGCGCTGCTCGTGCACCATCTTCGCCGCGTGCGAGCGCGCTGCCCGCAGCTCGTCCTTGTAGACGTACTCCTTGCCCGCCGTGCCCATGACGGCGACGCGCGTCGTAGGCAGCGCCAGCACCAGATCGGCGCCGACGGCGTAGCTGTTGAACGCGGCATAGGCGCCGCCGAACGCGTTGCGCAGAATGAGCAGGATGCGCGGCGTGCGCAGGTCGATGATCGCATCGAGCATGGCCCGGCCGGCCTGCACGATGCCGCGGCTCTCCTGCTCGCGGCCGGGCAGGAAGCCGGTGGTGTCTTCGATGAAGATCACCGGAATGTTGTAGAGCGAGCAGAACCGCACGAAGCGCGCGATCTTGAAGGCGGCGTCGATGTCGATCTGGCCGCTGGCCACGGCGCTGTTGTTGGCGACGAAGCCGACCACGTGGCCGCCGAGGCGGCCGAAGGCCGTGAGCGCGTTGCCCGCCCGTTCGGGTTGCAGCTCGAAGTAATCGCCGCGATCGCAGATGCGTTCGACGATGATGCCGACGTCGATCGGCGTATTGAAGCCGGTCGGGGAATTGAACGCCTTGCGCAGCAGCGCGTCGATCTCGGTGGTGGGTCGATCGACCGGATCGCGGGTGGCCAGAAACGGCGCGACGACCTTGTTCGAGCTCGGCAGATAGGACAGCAGGCGCCGCACCGTGCGCAGGGCCGCCAACTCGTCCTGCACGCAGACGTCGCTGACGCCGCTGGCGCCGTGCACGCGCGGGCCACCGAGCTCGTCCGGGGTGACATCCTCGCCCAGCACGCTCTTCACCACCCCCGGCCCGGTGAGGCCGAAGAAGGTGCCGTTGGGTTGGATGACGAAGCTGCCCTGCCGCGGCAGGTAGGAGCCGCCGCCGGCGTTGAAGCCGAACATGCACATGATGCTCGGCACGATGCCGCTGATCTTGCGCAGCGCGGCGAAGGCTTCGGCATAGCCGTCGAGCCCGCCGATACCGGCGGGCACATAGGCGCCGGCGCTGTCGTTCATCCCCACCAGCGGGATGCCGCGCTCACCGGCCAGGTAGATGAGATTGGCCAGCTTGCGCCCGTTGGTGGCATCCATCGAGCCGGCGCGGACGGTGAAATCGTGGCCGTAGATGGCGACGGCGCGGCCGTCGATGGTGGTGACCAGCGTGACGAGCGAGGCACCGTCGAGGTTCTTGCCCCAGTTCTGCCACAGCACGGTCGGCTGGGCGCCGCGATCCTGCAGGGCGCCGACGCGCTCCCAGACCGTCATGCGGTCGCGCGCGTGCTGGCGCAGCGTCGCCATCACCCCCGCGGCGACATAGGGCCGGCGGCGCAATTCCTCTGCCTGTCGCAGCGCTTCGTCGTACGGCGGCAGCGCGACGTCAGCCGGCGCCGCCGCGTCGGGCCCGGCCGCCGACGGCGCGCGCTCGTCAAAAGGGTTCTCAAGCGATGGATCGACGACACCTCGGCTCGTCATGACCTCTGGTTCTCCTGGCTTTGTCGGGGCTCTGTCAGCCGGCGCTGCACAACACGTCAATCTCTGGCCCGTACCATACGCGGCCGTGGTTCCCAACCCATGCGACCGGAATGATGGCCGACCCGCCATGCGTCCACCGGCACACCGGTCCCGGCGCGCGCCGGCGCGCCGCCCTGAAATCCGCACTTTTTCCTGGCGGGGAGCCGCGCCCGTACAGTATAGGACTGTGGCCGCACCGGGCGTCCGGGACGGCAATTCGCCTGTCACAAATTGGGCAAGATTGGAGACCGGCTGTCGTCGACGCGGCGCAGCCGGTGCACTCGGAGCCGGGGGGGAGTGAAACATGCTGAGAGGGACGACGACGATTCTCATTGCGGCGGCGACGGTGGCGTTTTCGGCCGGGCCGCTGGCGCTGGGCCGCGGCGCGGTCGCCACGGCGCAGGAGCTGAAGGCGGGCGACATGCTCGACCAGACCACGTGGGAGCGGGCCAAAGACCTGTTGCCGCCGGAAATTCTTGCCCACTATCAGAAGGGTGAATACGCCAACCCCATCGTCGAGTGGCCGGTCGACAAGTACACGACGCCAGAGGATTTTCTCGCCGGCAGCAAGGCCAACGAAGGCCGCTTCGACGTCGGCGAAGAGGGGCACATCATCGAGAAGGCGACCGGCAAACAGCCCGGCTACTTGATCGGCTTCCCCTTTCCGACCATCGATCCGCAGGACCCCAAGGCCGGCATCAAGGTCCTGTGGAACTTCTTCTACCGCACCTGGTACTTCGGCGACTCGCGCAACGAGTCGCAGCTCAACTGGATCAACTCGCACGCGCTCGAGCGCCGCACCGACGTCGACGTCAGCTTCAAGTACCACGACGGCGTCCCCGAAAAGGCGCGCTTGGAGAACCCGCAAAACTACAGCGTGCAATTCCTGACCGTGGTCAAATCGCCCGCCGACCTGCACGGCACCGCGTCGCTCACCTGGCGCTACCGCGACCCGGTCAAGCGCGACTCCACCTGGACCTATGTGCCGGCCCTGCGGCGCGTCCGCGCCGTCAGCCCGGCCAATCGCTCCGACGGATTCCTCGGCTCCGACATGAGCCAGGACGACGGCCCCTTCTTCGACGGGAAGCCGGAGGACTTCACCTGGAAGCTGATCGGCGAGAAGGACCAGCTGCGCATTGTCGACCCGCTGAGCCTGGAGGGGAAGTCGGACCACTTCTGGCTGCCGCACAAGGGCTGGCGCGTCAACTGGCCGGACATCGCCTTCATCGGCTACATGGATCCGAACTGGAAGGGCGCCGGCTGGGCGCCGCGCAGCGGGGCGCTGGCCAAGCGCGCGCACTGGGTGATCGAAGGCCGCCCGAAGGACAAGTACTACCTGTACGGCCGGCTGGAGCTGTACGTCGACAAGAACAGCTTCCAGGGCTCCTGGGCGCGCAAGTTCGACTGGAAGGACGAGCTGCTCAACACCTACCAGGTCATGGCCTTCAACCCGCAGAAAGTGACGCGGCCCGACGGCCAGACCGACTACGTCCAGGGCTCGAACATGGCCTTCCAGTGCGCCGAGAACATCAAGCGCAACCAGGCCACCGTCGCCGGCATCAAGTCCGACCCCAAGTCGGGCTTCGACTCGCACGTCGAGTTCGACGCCAACACGTTCGACGTGAACTCCCTCTCGCGCTACGGCAAGTGAGACAGCAGGCGGCGCGCGCGCGAGTCGACGCGCGCGCCGCCTGCGCCACCCTCCGTTAGCGCGCCGGGAGGATGTTCACCGAACCGAGCTCCGCGTCGAAGACGATCTTGGCCTCGCCGCGCTCGAGCTGGCGCATGACGTCGGCGACCTTCTCCGGCAAGGTCCGCTCGCGCCAACCGTAATCGGTGCCAGCGCGCGTCACGTACTCCTCGACGACGGCGCGCAACGTCTCCGGGTTCAGGGAGGTGTACGGCACTTCGACGGGCGGGGTGGAGGTCATGGGTCGAGAACGCACGCAGGCTAGCACGCGGTCGCTCCAATGCGCAGACGCTCCGCTCTTCCCCCTCCTTTCCAAGGAGGGGGTCAGGGGGAGTAGTTTCCTCTCATACCGATCAAAATCACCTCCCCCGGCCCCTCCTTGGAAAGGAGGGGGACCGGAGGCCAGACGAGTTGCGCGCGCGCTTCGCGCCGTTCAAGATGCCGGCGTGGCGCGACCTCGCATCGGCCTGGCACTGGGCAGCGGCTCGGCGCGCGGCTGGGCGCACATCGGGGTGCTGCGGGCGCTGGCGGAGGCCGGCATCGCGCCCGACATCGTGTGCGGGACGTCGATCGGTTCGCTGGTCGGCGGCGCCTTCGTCACCCGCCAACTCGACGCCGTCGAGGCGTGGGCGCGCGGCATCAGCTTGCTCGACATCGTCGGGCTGATGGACGTCATGCGGGTGCGCGGCGGCTTCATCGCCGGCGAGCGCATCTTCGACGGGCTGCGCGCCATTCAGACCGACGTGCGCATCGAGGATCTCCCGATACCGTTTGCCGCCGTCGCCACCGATTTCACCACCGGCCGCGAGATCTGGCTGCAGCAGGGCTCGCTGCTCGACGCCGTGCGCGCCTCGACGTCGTTGCCGGGGATCTTTCCGCCCTTCCGCTCCGGCGAGCAGTGGCTGGTCGACGGCGGCCTGGTCAATCCGGTGCCGGTGTCGGTGTGCCGCGCGCTCGGCGCCGATGTCGTCATCGCGGTCAACCTCAACAGCGACCTGATGAGCCGCAACGCGCCGCCGCGCTCGGCGAGTCGGATCGCGCACGCCCCGGCCCGCACCGCACCTGCCGAGCTGTTCGACAAGATCTCGGCGCGCCTGAAGAGCGACTTCCGCAATACGACCAGTTTTCTCTCCGGCCAACGGCGCTCGCGCAAGCCGGAAATGCCCGGCTTCTTCGAGGTGCTCGCCGGGGCGATCTACATCATGCAGGACCGCATCACCCGCAGCCGCATGGCCGGCGATCCGCCCGACGTCCTGCTCGTGCCGCGGCTCGGCCATGTGCGCCTGCTCGACTTCGACCGCGCCGAAGAAGTCATCGACGAGGGTTACGCCTGCGTCGGACCCGCGTTGCCCATCCTCGAACGCCTCCTCGCCCACGGCGAGCGCGAACCACCGCGGCACGCCGAACCGCGTCGCCGCATGCGGCGAAAGGCCAAGTCGTGAGGTGGGTCCTCGCCCTGGCGCTGTGCGGTGTGGCGGCCTGCTCGTTCGACACGCCCAAACCGAAGGCGCTCTCCAAGCCGGCGGCGCCGACCTGGGAGCAGCACACGGCCACGGCGGCAGCCGCGTTCAAGGACGGCCGCTACGACGAAGCCGAGCACGAGCTCGTGGCCGCGCAGCACCTCGCCGAGCGCACCGAGGGCGGTGACGCCGCCCGCGCCACCGCGCTCTACAACCTGGCCATTCTGCGCCGCGCCCAGGGCCAGGACGCCGCCGCCGAGAACCTCTACAAAGAGGCCCTCGCCATCCGCGAGCGCGTGCTCGGGCCCGAGCACCCCGAGGTGGCCGTGACGCTCAACAACCTCGCCGCGCTGTACGCGGCGCAGGACCGCTATGCCGACGCCGAGCCGCTCCTGCAGCGCGCGCTCACCATCCGCGAACGCCACACCGGCGCCGACCAGCGCCTCTACGCGCAGAGCCTCAACAACCTCGCCCTGCTCTACGCCGCCGAGGCCAAGTACACCGACGCCGAGCCCCTCTACCGCCGCGCCCTGGCGGCGCAGGAGAAACAACTCGGCCCCAGCCACATCGATCTGGCGCAAACCCTGGAGAACTACGCGGCGCTGCTCAGAGAGACCAATCGCACCGGCGAAGCAGAAGCGCTCGAGCTGCGCGCCGCGGCAATCCGCGCCGGCGCGAAGCCGCAGCCGCCTGGAAAACTGTAGATTCCCTCCGGACTCCGGGTCCCCCCCAAAGAGACTGTCGATTGTCTCCGAACGGGAGGGCGAGGCTCCTGCCGAGCCGTGCCTCAATGTGGCAGAAGGCTCCGCGGGAGCGTCGCCCTCCCAAGGGCACGAGAAGTGCGGAGTAGATGCGCTCGAGAAGATCGACAGGCTCCAAAAGGGGAAGAAGAAGCCTGGATGTCAGCGGACCGCAGCCAGGCGGTCTTCGACGCGCTGCAGTTGCTGGCGCACGGCCCAGAGTTGGGGCTCGTCCGGATGATCGGTGACGGCGCTGCGCAGTACGGCGGCTGCGCGGTCGAGTTGGCCGAGCCCTTCGTAGGCGCGCGCCAGGCCGAGCTGGTTCTCCATCGCGTAGATGCTCTTCGGACCGCTGGTCCCCGCCCGCTCGAAGGCCGCCACGGCTTCCGCCCATTGGCTGAGCGCCAGGTGACAGCGCGCGATGCCCATCGGCAGCTCGGCGCGCAGGTCGAAGAAGGCGTCGAAGGCGCGCTTGTCGGCCGGCGCCGGCGTCTGCTCCAGGCGCTGGAAGATCACCAAGGCCTCGGCCGCCTGGCCGTTGCGCAACAGGTTCCATGCCTGCTCGAGATCGACGATGTGGCTGAAATCGCCGTCCGGATAGCGCCGCCGCAGCTCGTCGAGCGCGTCGTGCGTGGCGGCGAATTGGTCCTGCTCGAGCAGGCTGCGCGCTTCGAGGTACTGATAGATGTCGCGGAACCCCTCCGGTCCGTCCTTGGCCAGCTCGCCGAAGGTCTTGGCCACGTCGCGGTCGCCGCCGGCGTAGCGCTCGAGCTGGCCGGCGAGCACGCTGTAGGCGGGGACGTCGTCCTTCACCGAGGCAAACATGCGCGCGAAGGCGCGCACCGTCTCCATCGGCTCGCCGTGCGCCCAGTGGATGCGCGCGATCATCGCGTGCGCCAGCGGCATGAGCTCGGCGTCCTGCTCCTCCTCGATCATGCGTTCGAACGCCGCCTGCGCGCCGGGCAGGTCGTTTTGCTGCATGTGCTCGAGCCCTTCGCGCAAAGCCGGCGCCCGTTCGCCGAGGAACCCGGCGTAGTGGCCGATCAAGTCGTCGAGCGAGGCCAGCGCGCCGGCGCCGTCGCCGCTGCGCAACCGGCAGCGGGTGAGGTTCCACTGCGCCGGCCCGGCCTGCGGCCCGGCCGGGTCCTGCGCCACGACGAAGGCAAACGACTCGCCCGCTTCAGCGTAGCGCTTGGCCTTGAACTGCGCCTGCGCCTCGGCAAAGCGCCCGGCGACGTCAGTCGCCGGCGCCGGCGCCACCGGTGCGGCTTTCGGCTTCTCGCCAACCGCGATCGGCGCGGTGAGAAATCGCCGCGCCTGCTCGATCGGCGCGCGGCGCGCGAACCACCAGAGCGCGCCGCCCGCCGCGACCAGCAGCAGCGCGGCGGCGGCGACCGCCGGCCGTATGCGTTGCCGACTGGCTACTGGAACTCCCACGCGTTGCTGTTCGGGTCGGCCGGGTCGTAGCCGAGCGTCACCTCGGTGCGATCGAGGAACGTGTCGCGATCGCGGTCGATGCCCAGGCGCACACCGGCGCCGAACGGCACGCCGATGTAGGTGATGACGTCGGATCCCCCAACGCCGGCGCGCAGGGCGCTCTCGGCCTGCGCGGCCTCGGCTACGCTGTCGGGCGCAAACAGGTTGCTGGCGGTGTCGTACACGAAGCCCTTCGCCACGCCGCCGACGACGCCCTTGACCACGACGTCGCAGCGGCCGGCTTCCGCCTGCGCGATCAGCGTGTTGATCGACGCGATCACCGCCGCATTGCTCTTGTTGGTGCTGTCGACCGTCACCTGGCGCCCGACCGCCGGCGCGGTCTCGGTGCCGAAGGCGAGCATGAAGGCAAACAGATCGCGCTCCTGCTGCGTGCTGCTGTTGAAGACCGGGGCGGCGAGGAACTCAGTCAGACTGAGACTGCCGTCGTGAATGAACCCATAGCCGCGCTTCTGTTGCGCCAGGCCGATGTTGGCGCCGTTGCCCGACTGCAGGTTGGGCCGGATGACGTCGAAGCCGACCTTCTCGTACATGTTGCGCAAGTGCGGGATCTTCAAGTCCTGGCTTTCGCCGTCGAGGTTGCCGTTGAACAGGTTGTTGGTCGTCCCGGTGGGCAGCGCATGGCAGGTGTTGCAGGAAAACACGCCGGCATCGAGCAGTTGGTTGACGTAGACGTTGGCGCCGTTGTTCGGGTTGCCGGTCGCCGTCTGTCCGCCGCCGTTCTGGCTCGGCACGGTGATCGCGTTCGGCATCGTGTTGTCGGCGTTGCGGAACGGGTTGGGCGGGTACTTCACCGTCTCGATGAAATCGGTGTACGCCTGCATGTCGCCAACCGCCAGGCCGAGGCACGACTGTCCGCTCGGGCAGTCGGAGTTGCGTTCGCAAGTGGTCACCGACACGCTGCACAGGCCCTCGCGTCCCATCAGCGCGGCGAAGGCGCCGTTGAAGTGCTGGAAGTTCTGCCGGTCACCGCGCCAATGGAACGGCTCCATGGCGAGCAGACCGCGCAGCGACTGCGTCGTCATCGGCCCCTTCATCGGATCGAAGCCGTCGGTCGACGGGCCGATGGGCGCGAACGTCACCCACGGCGCGTCGGCGTAGTCGACGAAACTGCCCTGCGGGTCGCCGAGGTCCCAGGCGATGTTGTCGAAGTTGCCGAAGATGTGACACGTCGCGCAGGCCGTATCGCCGTGGCCGGAGGTGAGCTGGGCGTCGTAGAGGAACTTGCGGCCGGTCTTGATCACGTCCGGGCTCGGATCGAACTGCGCCGGGCCGGCGACCCCGATCAGCCCGATCTGGGCGCTGGCGTTGGTGTCGACGATCGAGATCGTGTTCTCGAAACGGTTCATGACGTAGAGCCGGGCATCGGCCTCGTTGAGCGCCACGCCACTGGGCCCGCCGCCGACGTCGATCAAGCCCGTGACGGCGCCGGCGCCGTTCAGCACGCCGACCTTCCGCGAGCCGAACGCCGTCAGATAGTAGACCGTGCCGGCCGCGTTGAACACGCCGTCGCCGGGCTGCGAGATGCTGTTGTCGATCTCCGTCGCCGAGCCGGGCGTGGTGGCGTAGTTGATGTGCGGGTTGAGATCGACCTGCGACACCGTGCTCGGGAGCGTGACCTTGGCGACCCGCGTCGCCACCAGGTGGCCGCGCAGGTTGGGCTCGAAGCGCACCAGGTTGCGCGCGTCGGTGTTCGGCACCCACAGCTCGCTCGAGCCCGGGCGCGCCGCGACGTCATAGAGGATGGTGCCGACGCGGCTGACGGTTCCGGTCACCGACGGCGTCGCGGCGTCGGCGTCGATGACGAACAGATCGCTGTCGGGCAGCGTGAAGTTGACCTTGCTGCTCCAGTTCTTGCCGCTCTCGTCCTCCCAGCGGTTGTTGGCGGGATTGAACTTCACGATCAGCCCAACGGCCGGTGCGGGCCCGAGCCCGGGCGCGCGCGGCGGATTGGGAGCCGGCGGGCCGCCGCCGTTGGTGACCAGCTCGTGAAACAGCGCCGTGGTCTGATTGCCCGATTCGAGCACCACGGCGTAGACCTCGGTCCCGGCCGCGTTGACCGCCAGGGCGCGCGGGTCGTCGCCGAAGATGTTGAGCGAGACGATCTGCGCCCGCGTCGCGGCGTTGTAGACCTTGACGCGGTCCTCGTTGCCCGCCAGCGAGACGAACGCGCGCCCGCTGGCGAAGGCGATGTCGGTGGGCTCGTCGCCGACCGCGATCGTCGCCACGACCTGGTGCAGGGCCACGTCGACCACGCTCACCGAATCGGAGAGATGGTTGACGACCCAGACCTCGTTGGTCCCCGGCCGCTGCGCCAGGCTGACCGGATCGACACCTACGGGGACGTCGCCGGCGAACGTCAACCCGCCGCCGAGCGCGACATCGAAGATCGACAGCCGCCCTTCCGGCGTGTTGACCGCATAGAGCTCGTCGCCCGCCGCCGACAGCGCCAGCGGGTGCACGTGCGACGATTCGAAATTGGCGAAGTCGAGATCCGCCGGCATCGCCACCGCGACCGCGCGGGTGTCAGGCGTCGGATCCGATCCCTTGAAGTTGCGCGTCGCGCTGACCAGGTTGCCGCCCGACAGCCCCGACGCGGCGAGGCCCTGCGCGCGCGTGGCGCGCAGGCGCACGGTGAACGTGCCTGCCGCGTTGAACACGCCGCTGACCGGCGAGCCGGTGGTCGGCGGCGCGGCGCCGTCGAAGTTCCACTCCAGTGCGTCGCCGCTGCCGCTGCCGGAGAAGTTGCCCGTCTGCCCCGCGGTGAGACTGGTCGGCCCGCTGGAGATCGTGCCGTTCGGCAAGCTGACGGCGACGTTCACCGTCTGCGACGTCTTGCGCCCGTCGACGCACGCCGAGAAGGGCAGAAAGCCCGCGGCGGCCACCGGCGAACCATTGAGCGTCACGGCCAGCGTGTTGGGATCGAAGGTGCAAGCCGCGTCGAGCGCGACGTTGACCGATCCGATCGCAATGTGGGCGTTCTCCGCCGGCGTCGGATCGATGAAGCGCAGCGGCCCCGGCGCCGGCAACGCGCGCGCGGTCGCCGCGCACGCCAACCAACAGCCGACGGCGAATCCCACGATGCTGACGAAACGGACGGCGCGTGACTGCATGATGCCCCCCTCGCAGTAGCCGACGCTATTGCCCACGGTTTCTCGAAGTTATCGCAGGACGCGCAACGTTGCGTCAACAGCGCGCGGCTGGGTTTCGCCCTGCCCCACGCCCCTGCGCGGCAGCGGCCTGCGGCTTGAGCCAGCAGGTCGACCGGGTTAAAGTAAGGAATCCTTACTTGCGGAAGGAGAGACAGCCATGCTCGCCAAAGTTACTGCCAAGAATCAACTGACCCTGCCAAAGAGCGTAACCGCTGCCGTCGAGGCAACTGAGTATTTCGAGGTTGAGGCACGAGACGGTCGGATCATCCTGACTCCCGTGCGCATCCAGCGCGCCGACGCCGTCCGCACGAAACTCGCCGATCTCGGCTTGGACGAGCAGGATATTGCCGACGCAGTCACGTGGGCACGGCGGCCCGCTCGGAGGACATCGAAGCCGGCACGGAAATGAGCGCCGCGCCCCGAGTGGTACTCGACACCAACCTCGTGCTCTCCTCGCTCGTGTTCACGCACGGCCGCCTCGCGGCCATGCGGCGCACCTGGCTCGACGCACACTGCCAACCACTCGTGTCCCCAGCCACTGTGGCAGAGCTCATACGCGCGCTCACCTACCCCAAGTTCGATCTCTCGCCCGAGGAGCAACGAGAGCTACTCGCCGATTACCTCCCATACTGCATCACCGTACGCATGCCGGCGAAACCGCCCAAAACCCCGACATGTCGCGATTTATCTGACGTGCCGTTCTTACAGCTCGCGATCACCGGCAAGGCCGACTATCTCGTCACCGGCGACAGGGATCTGCTCACCCTTGCGAGCAAGTTCTCCTGCCCGATCATCACCGCCGCCCAGTTCCTGACCAAGCTACAGAGCGGTTGAGTCGAAGGGCGCGCTCACTTTCGCCGCAGCACGTCGGGGGCGCTGCGGGCCAGGAATCCGAAGAAGCGCAACCAATGACCGATGCGAGAGCGTTGCCGTGGGTCGTCCGGGGGCGTCGCGGTGTCGCCGACTCGGACGCGGCCGCCGCGGACGACTTCGCCGTAGACTCCCATATCGTAGTGTCCGTACGCTTTCTGGAGGCCCTTCACGACGTTCAGGTCGCGCGTGCCCGTGTCGGGATTCACATGCGTCGCGGCGCAACGCGGAATTCGTGCGGGGATGCGGAGTGTGAGGTCGCCGAGTCGGATTTCCCGGCCGACCCAATCGAACTCCGCCCATGGCCTCGCGCCGCACAGGTAGAGGTTGCCGCGAAACCGCTGCGGATCGAGCCGCTGGCCCAGGTGGGTTTCGAGCTCCCGCACGCTCTCGAGGTTGATGAGCGTGACACAGTTCTGCGGCACGTCGGTGAACGACGTCTGGCCCGCTTCAACCCAGCGGGCACGTCCTTCGCGCCGCGCCCCGAGGACCTCGTTGACGTAGGCTTCGATACGCGCCCGGCCGCTCGCGGTTCGAAAGTCGGCCACGCAGGGCGGCCGCGCGGGCGCGGTGATTTCAATCGTCCCCGCGTCGGCGTCGAAGCGGTACGACAGGCGCGCCAGCTCGGTGTCGCGCATGAGCATCACGAACCACTGCTTCGGCAGCCAGCGCGGTGCGGCCGGATCGATCTTCGTATCGCCACGCGCGATGGCGAAGCGCCGATCGTGCGGCACCCCTTGCCCGGGCGCCAACTCGACCGCCGCGAGCGACTCGCCGCGCCATCCCTTCACCGGATAGCGATAGATATGTTCGACGGTGATCGGCACGGTCCGGTCTCCGCTTCTAGCGCAACGGCGAGTACGGCAGCGCGTACAGGTTCACCAGCCGTTCGCGCGGTGCCATCTCGCGCAGCGGACCGAAGAATCCTTTGCTGCGTTCATCGGCGGGCTTGTACGGTTCGTGTCCCAACGCGCCCTTCCACAGATCGATCACTTCGTTGGGATTGCCGGCGACCGCCCGCCACGACGCAACGATCGGGAACATGTCTTTCACCGCGTTCAGCGTCGCGACGAAGGCGTCCATCTTGCCAGGCACCACCTCGAGCACGGCGAAGGTGTAGGTCTCGATCGGCTGCTCCTGGCTGGCGCGAATCGCGTCGGCCAACGTTTGCGTCGGCACGGGGCCGAGCGGCTCGAGGAGAATGCTCGTCCGCTGGGGCGCGAGCTCCTCGGTGCCCTTTTCACAACGCTGCCAGCCCGCGTCGTCGCGGCCGCGGTCGCGGAACTCTTGAAAGCCGTGCAGGTCGTCGAACTCCAGCACCTGCGTCACCTGCCCATACCATTCCGTGTGACTGAACCAGGCGCCAGCCAGACGCGCGCCGAGGCGGTCGTAGGCCGGCAAGAGCTCGGCATTGGCGAGCGCGATGAACTGGTCGCGCGTTTCCGGGCTCGCCGGCGCAAGATTGAGTGTCTCCTTCAGGTAGATCATCACTGCCCCCCGACTCGCTCCGTTATCGGAAATGGCAATGGGAAGGAACCGACTGCCTACTCACGGCCGAAGTCGGCCGGCGACGTAAAGGAACAGCAGCCGATTCGTCCAGACGAGACAAGCAAGGAGCGCGGCCGACACGAAGAGATTCTGAACAGCGGAGCTGCGCCGGTACAGCAAACCAACCCCACACGCGACGACGGCAGCGCACTCCGCCCACATGCGGGCACCGAACGAGTCGCCCTGCTCGGGATATGCCCAGCAGGCGATCAGGTAGATTTGCATCAGTGCCTGGATGGCGAACACGACAAAGGCCGGCGGCAGTTGCCGCAGCGGGGCGGCGGCATATCCGGCGGCCGCGAGCAGCACCACCGGACTGATCCACAGCAGTCCGCGGGTCGGACTCATCGACACCGTCCACAGCGCCGGATGGAGCCAATCGAATCCCACACCGGCCGACGCGTACGCGTTGGGCGTCCATTCCCCGGTCAGATGCGAGTAGGCCCAGGCCTGAAATACTGCCAAAGCAGCCAGCGCGCCGGCGCCGCCCGTCATCCACGGGACCCACAGCCGTGCCGGTTGCTTCGCGACGGGATGGAGGACGAGGAGAAGCGGCAGCAAGATCGTCAGCTGCTGTGGGCGGACGAGAAACAAACCGCCCAGAGCGACGCCCAGGAGCAGCAAGTAGCGCGGGCTACGCGTGAGGACGAATTGACCGATGCACACCGTCGCGACGACCAGCGTGAACCCGACGGCATGCGCCATGAACGGGAAGATCGCCGAGTAGTAGAACAGGCTGGTGCCGAACCAGGCACTGATCAACGCGCACTCTCGCCAGGGCGACGGCACGTACGGGCGCAGCATCTCGCAAAGGAGCTGGGCGCCGCAGGCAAACAGCGCCAGAAGACCGAGGGCGACGGCAAAGATCTCAATTTCAGAGTACCCGGCGGGTCGTGGCGACGAGATCCCTACGACAGCCAGGGCGCCGCGCACGCACCTCCCCAGAGCCAGGAAGGGAACCTCGATCAGCGACAGACCGATCGGATAGAAGCTGCGGATCCTCCCGCTCTCGTCGCGCGGCACCGCCTCGAGCGCTCCGTCGTGGTCGCGATCGAACGGCGCCGCGTACGGCGTCGCTTCCAGGTTGTTCGTGATGTCGAGATCACGATCGAACACCAGCGAGTGGGCGCAGGCGTAGTAGAACTGCGCGTCCCACCCGCGCAGCAGCGATCCGAAGTAGCGCTCGCTGCGCGCCAGGCCCGCCACACCGACGAGAAAGATCACGAGGCCGAAGCCCCAACGCTCCCACCACCGCCGCGCCCTCGAATCGCGCCCCGGCATCGCGGCGCGATTCAATCGTTGGCGCCGCCGCCAGTCGACCCCGCGCGCGCGGCGCGCTGGTCGTCGCGCGTCACGTCGACCGGCAGGCCGCGCCGCGCGCGTACCGCGGCGCGCAGGCGCTCGGCGTCGACGCGCGCCGTCAGCTTCGCCTCGCGCACCAGCCGCTCCGCTGCGTGCTCGAGGTTGCCGAGGCGGCGGTAGACGTCCTCGTGCACCTCGACGTAGATGCGCCCGCCCTCCTCGCCGAGCTTGATCGGCTGGTAGACGAACTCGCCCGGCGTGCCGCGCTGGACGAGTTCGAACACCTCGCCGATGTCTTCCGGATAGAGCCGGATACAGCCGTGCGTCGTCTCACGTCCGATCGACCACGGCGTGTTGGTGCCGTGAATCTGGTACAGCCCGCTGGACAGCCGGATGCGGTACTCGCCGAGGGGATTGTCCGGGCCGGGCGGGACGACGCGGCGCTTGGGCGGGTCCATGGTGCGGTAGATCGAATCGGGCACGACCCAGGTCGGGTTGCGATCCTTGGCGCGGACCGTGAAAGTCCCCACCGGGCTCTGCGCCTCGTCGCGGCCGATGCCGATCGGCCAGGTGCGCAGCGGCACCTCGTGCCCGGGCTTGGTGCGGGCCGGGAAATAGTAGATGCGCATTTCGGGGACGTTCACCACCAGCCCGCGGTAGCGCGAGCGCGGAACGATCCACCGCGTCGGGACGGTGACCTCGAGATCGACCGGCGGGATCCACTCGTCGACCGTCGGGTTGGCGTCTTTGACCTCCTGGAAGCCGAGTCCGGCGTCGCGCGCGACGTCGAGCAGCGTCTCGTTGGGCCGGATGCGATGCGTCTGCACGCGTCCGATCAGTCCCGGCAGCTCGCGGCGCGCCGGCACGCGAACGGCGGCCGCAGTGATCTTGGCCGCCGGTACCACGGGCGCGGGCGGCGGCGGCTGGGGCGACCGGATGGCGCTACAGGCTGCGAGGGCCAGCGGCAGCGCGACCAGCACGCCGCGTGAGACGAAACGGGGAAGCGGCATCGCCAACATGGTACCCGCCCGGCACCGAAAGGAAACCAGGCGGCCAATTCAGGCGTGCGCGACGAAGTTGCGCATCGTCTCGGACTCGAAGCGCGCCTCGAAATCAGCCACCGACAGCGGGCCGTTCCCGTCGATGTCGAAGATCCGGTAGCCGAGAGCGTCGACCAGCAGTGCGTGCAGCTGGCGCGGGCGCACGCCGAACGCGTCCGCGCCGACGCGGTCCCTGGACGTCTTCTGGTGCTCGAAGACGAGCATCGGACGACATCGCGCCAGCGTTGCCATGGCGCCGAGCAGGACGCCGTATTCTGCTCCCTCGACGTCGATCTTGATGAGCGCCGGCGATACATCCAGGGGGATGAGGTCGTCCAAACGCCGCAGGGGTACCGTGTGGCGCACCGTCTCGTGGGTCGGCGAGAGGTGATCAGACGACAGGCCGCTGAGCCCGGGGCTGTCGACGACCTCGGTCAGCTCCACGATACCGTCCGCGGCGCCAAGGGCGACGGCGTGGATGATCACGCTGGGATAGCGCGCGGCGAGCTGGCGATGAAGGTGCGGGAGCGGCTCCACCGCGATGTGCTTGCCGGCTGGCGCGGCGCGCAAAATGAGATCCAGCACCTCACCGGTGTGGGCGCCGACGTCGACCGCAACCGAGCCTTCCTTCAGCGACCAGGACAGCAGCATGGCGAGGTGGTCGTGGTCGATCTCGTGCCGCGACGGTGCGACCGCGCCGCGGACCCTCACCGTTGCGCGGTCGCGAACGATTGCGGCGATACGGCGAACGCGCACGACGGGTGGCGACGTTCGATAGAACGAGCTGCCGCGGATGGCGGCGATGAGCGCAGACAGACCGGACATGGCGACGCGTGGATCCGTACGCCGTCCGCAAGGCCGGATCAACGACCTCGCGCCTGGACTGGCACGAGATCGGTGCAGCGGCGGTGCGCGGCAACCGCTCGGAGGCTCGGCGGTGCCCTCCCCAGGGGCTTTACCCGTTAACTCGCGAAAGCAGTTCCTCTCCCTCCGGGAGAGGTAAGGTGAGGGGATAAAAACGATGGCTTCGACCAATGATTCGTTGAAGAGTTTGTTCGATCCCCTCACCTAGCCTCTCCCGGAGGGGGCTTTGCACACAAAGTCACCGTTGAACGGCGCTCTGGTCGGAATCGGGGTCGGAATCGGTATCGGGATCGAGGGCAACGAAATGAATTGCGGCCTGTGTCGATGCGATCTGCTAGGAACCGCGGAATCCCTGGGACAGGAATCGATTCCGATGCCGATAGCGATTCCGACCCCGCCGGGAGAGGCACGCTCGGCGAAGAAAGGTTTTGTGCAAAGCCCCCGGAGGGAGAGGAACCAGAAGGACCGCATCAATTGCCGGGCAAAGCCCTGCCGTGGGAAGTTTTCCTCATCGTCGGCTTTGCGGTAGCCTCTGCGCGCATGGGGATGCCGTACGTGGCCGGGGTTGCCGGCGGGGAGCCGCGGCCGTCCGGTGTGGAGCGCGCGCTGCGGCTCTTCACCGATGTGCGCGTCGGCGAGGGCGTCGCGGCGCTGGCCATGGTCGCCAACGTCTTTCTGATCCTGTGCGCCTACTACTTCGTCAAGTCGCTGCGCGACGGCTGGCTGGCGAGCTCCGACGTGCGCGGGCTCTCGTCGATGGAGATCAAGGCATACACCAGCTTCGCCCAGGGGCTTATCCTGATCGGCGTCGTCTCGGCCTACGGATGGCTGGCGGCGCGCTGGCCGCGGCGCGACCTGATCGTGCGCAGCACGCTCTTCTGCATGTCGAACCTGGTGCTGTTCTGGTTCCTGCGACCGCGTCTCGGCGAGGACCCCGTGCCCGGCACCGGCATCGCCTTCTACATCTGGGTCGGCATGTTCGGCGTCTTCGTCGTCTCGCAGTTCTGGGCCTTCGCCGCCGACTTCTACACCCAGGAGCGCGGCCAGCGCCTGCTGCCGCTGGTGGCGATCGGCGCCACCGCCGGGGCGGCGCTGGGGTCCTTCCTCACCGGCGCCATCGTGCAGTGGTTCGACAGCAGTGCGCTGCTGCTGTTGGCGCTGATCCCGCTGGCCGGCTCGATCGCGCTGACGATCCTGGCCGAAGCGCGCGGGCCTTTCGGCCAGGGGGCACCCGCCGCGGCGGCGCGCCCGGCCGCCAGCGCGGCCGCCGGCGACCGCGGCGGCGCGCTCGGGTTGGTCTTCCGCCATCGCTACCTCATCGCCGTGGCCGGCGTGACGCTGATCAGCAGTTGGGTCGCGACCAACGGCGAGAACGTGCTCTTCAAGGTCGTGCAGGACGCGCTCCACGCGCAGATGCGCGACAGCGGCGTGGCCGACCAGCGCATGTTCCTGCGCGAGGCGACCACCACCTTCTACGGCAACTTCTTCTTCTGGGTGAACGTCTGTGCCCTGATCCTGCAGGCGCTGTTCGCCTCGCGCCTGCTCAAGTACGGCGGCTTCGGCCTGATCCTGCTGCTGTTGCCCGTCCTGTCGCTGATCAGCTACTCGGCGATGGCGCTGGCGCCGTTCCTGCTGGTCGTACGGCTGATGAAGACGGCCGAGAACGCCACCGCCTACTCGATCAACAACACGGCGCGCCAGGTGCTGTGGCTGCCGACCAGCGCGGCGATGAAGTACCAGGCCAAGCCCGCCATCGAGACCTTCTTCGTCCGCTTCGGCGACGGCCTGGCGGCCGTGACCACGATGCTCGGCGTGCGCCTGTTCGACCTGTCGACCGAAGCGTTCTTCCTCACCAACGTGGTCCTGGTCGTCGTCTGGCTGGTAGTCGCCATCGACGTCGTCTACGAGTACCGCCGCCTGGCGGCGACCGTGCTCTGACCGTCCGTCCGTGGCTCGCATCGCAGCGCTCGTGGTAGAGCTGCCGGCGTGCTGAGCGCCCTCACCCGCATTGCGCATGCGGTCGGGATCGAAGCCGGTGAACGGCGCGTGTTCGCCTGGGCCGCGGTCACCTTCTTCCTCATCCACGCCGCGTCCGTGGCGGTGGCCAACGCCTCCGACACGTTCTTTCTGAAGCGCATCGGGGTCAACCTGCTGCCGCTGGCCTTTCTGGTCAGCGCCCTGCTGCTGGTGCTCAGCACCGCCGGGGTGGCGCGGCTGGCGGCGCGCCGGCCGCAGATGTCGCTGCTCAGCGCCACCTTCTTCGCCCTCGCCGCCGCGCTGCTGCCGCTCTGGCTGCTGGCGCTGGCCGACGTGCGCGGCGTCTTCGTCGTGCTGGTGGTGATCTCCAAGCAGGTCGAGTCGATCGCCGTGCTGGTCTTCTGGGTCGCCACCGGCGCCCTGCTCAATGCGCGCCAGGCCAAGCGGCTCTATGCCCCGATCGTCGCCGGCGGCACGCTCGGCGAGATCGCCGGCAGCTTCGCCTCGGCCGGCATCGGTCGCGCGCTCGGCATCGCGGCGCTGCTGCCCGTCGCCGCCGTGTTGCTCGCCATCGCCGGCGGGCTGGCCATGCGCGTCGCCGCCGACCTGCCGGCGCGGGTGGTGCGCGTGCGCCACCGGCGCGCCGCATCGCGCGCCGGCACGTCGTTCGGGCTGCTGGCGCCGCTGTGGCGCGACAGCGACCTGTTCCGCATCCTCGCCGCCAGCGCCCTGCTGAGCGGCACGCTCGGCCCGATGTTGTATTTCCAGTTCGCGCACGCGGCGGACCTGGCGACACGCGGCGGCGACGCCGAGCTGCGCCTGTTGAGCCTCTACGCCGCCTACCGCGGCTGGCTCAACATCGCCGTGCTGGCACTGCAGCTGGTCGGCACCGCCCGCCTCTTCCGCCGCATCGGCGTCCCGCTGGCGGCAACCCTCTCGCCCATCGTCTATCTGTGCGGCTTCACCACCCTGAGCCTGCGCTTCCGCCTCGAGTCGGCCGTCGGCGCCATGGCCACCGCCACGCTGCAGGACCATGCCATCTACGACCCGGCGCAGCAGATCCTCGTCACGCTCTTCCCCGAGCGCCTGCGGCCCGCCGCCACGACGCTCATCAGCGGCCCCGTGCAACGCGCTGGCGGCGTGCTCGGCAACCTCATCGTGCTCGCCGTCATCGCCGTCGCGACACCCGCCTGGGTCGCCGTCGCCGGTCTGCCAATCGCCCTGCTCTGGCTGATCACGGCCCTGTTGTTGTGGCGCATCTACCCCACCCTGTTGCTCGAGATCGCCAGTGCGCGGCGCTTGCGCCCCGATACGGCGCTCCCGTTGCAAGCGCTGGTCGATACCGGCACCCAACGCGTGCTCGCCGCCTCGCTCGCCGATCACGATCCAGCGCGCGTGCGCGCCGCCTGCGCGCTGGTCACCGCCGGCCCGCCGGGGCAGGCCGCCACTGCCCTGGCCGGCGCCGCCGCCGGCGCCGCGGCGACCACCCGCCCGCTACTGCTCGACGCCCTGCGCCTTCTGCTCGAACGCACCCCCACCGGCCTCGGCCCCCAGCCGGAGGCGGCCCGCCACCTCGAGGCGGTGCTCGACGATCCGGGCCCCATCTCGGGCGCCGCCCGCGCGCGCGTGGTGCAGGCCTATGCCCGACTCGCCGCCGACATCGGCCCGGCGTCGCACGCGGCAGAGGTGCTGGCGCGCCTGCGCAGCGACCCGGAGCCGGCAGTGCGCCTCGCCGCGGCCGCGCGCTTGCGCGATGCCGGGGCGGCGGATGCCGACGGCGGCGACCTCGACGCGGCGCTCGGCGCCGCGTTGGCCGGCGCCGATGTCGAGGCCCGCCACGTCGCCCTGGACGAGCTGCGCGCCAGCCTGCTCGATCGGCGCCCCGGGCGGCAGGCCAGCCCGGAACGCTGGACCTCCGGCATCGCGCGCCTGCGCGAGCGACTCGACGAGCCGCGCGACCGCGCCCGCGCCCTCGAGATCCTCGCCGATCTCGCCGCCAGCGATCGCGCGCGCCTCGCCGCGTGCGCCGACGACCTGTTGGTCCATGCCACCGATCCCGACCCGTACGTCCGCGCCGCCGCCGTGCGCTTCGCTGGCCACGCGCAGCTCGCGAGCGAGGTCGACTGGATCGTCGACCGCCTCGACGCCGACCACGAAGCGGAGGTGGCGGCCGCCGGCGAGGCGCTGCGCGCCCTTGGCCCGCTAGCGCTCGAGCCGCTGCTCGTCGCCCTGCACAGCGGCGCGCGCGCCACGCGCGACGCCGTGCTGCCGATTCTGCGCGACCTGCAGCTCGAGCCGGCGACCGTGCGCGGGCTGATCGACCGCGAGATCGGCCACATGCACCGCACCGTGCTCCTGCTGCACGGCCTGGCCAGCGGCGCCTCGGATCTCGTCCTGCAGCGCCTGCACGAGCGCCTCGGCGAGCACGTGCACCGCGTGCTCATCCTGCTCGCCACGCAGCGCGACGCGGAGCGCTTCGTCGTCCTCGGCCGGCTGCTCGCCCGCACGCCGCAGGGGCGCGGCCGCGCCGTCCTGCTCGAGGCGCTCGAAGCGCTGCTGCCCCCCGACGAGCGCGGCCGCATCATGCCCCTGCTCGACGACGGCACGGCGCGCGCGGCGCGGGTGGCGGCGCAGGCCCTCGGGCGCCCCCTGCCCTCCTTCGAGCAGGCCGTGCGCGAGGCGATGGCCGATGCCGACCCGCTGACGGTCGCCTTCCTCGCCGCCACTCAGGAGGCACCGCGCCTGGCCGAGCACCGCGATCTGGGCGATACTGCTCCACATCGTGACGATGCGCTGGAGAGCCCGGAGCGCGCCATGCTGAGCCGCGTCGAGATCGTGCTGCACCTGCGCGGCTTGCACCTGTTCGCCGACCTCACTACCCGGCAGCTCAGCCAGATGGCCGCGCTGGTGCACGAGGAATCGCACCCCGCCGGCACCACCATCCTGCGCGAAGGCGAGTTTGGCGAGTGCATGTACCTGATCCTGTCGGGCGAGGTCTCGATCACCCGCGCCGACCAGTACACGCTCTCCGCCGGCCCCGGCGAGCTGTTCGGCGAGATGTCGCTGTTCGACGGCGAGGTACGGTTCGCCACCGTCACCGCCGCACGCCGCGTCCGCCTGCTGCGTCTCGAACGACGCGACCTGTTCGAGCTGATGGACGAACAGCCGGGCATCGCGATCGGCATCTGCCAGAACCTCGCCCGCCACGCGCGCGACTCGATCCGCCGTCTGGAAGCGAAGCTGGCGGGCAAGGAATAGGATTTACGGGGAAAGCCCCGTCCGCTGAACGACGACATCGCCGCTTCGCGTAAGAAATCCGGTCCCCTCTCCCGGATGGGAGAGGGCTAGGGTGAGGGGCTTTGCACACAAAGTCACCGTTAAACGGCGCTCTGGTCGGAGTCGGGGTCGGAATCGGTATCGGAATCGAGGGCGACGAAATGAATTGCGGCCTGTGTCGATGCGATCCGCTAGGAACCGCGGAATCCCTAGGACAGGAATCGATTCCGATGCCGATAGCGATTCCGACCCCGCCGGGAGAGGCACGCTCGGTGATGGAGTGCTCGGGCGAGGGGCCGGAACTCCGGCCCAGGCGAGCCCACGAAGACCCGGGATTTACTTCAGAAACAGTTTCTGGCGGTCGGTGGTATGCCCGGAACCCACCTTGCGCAGCTCGCGGTTGAATTCGAACCCCGGGTTGCTGTCGAAGGCTGCCGGTTTGAGCGTGTAGAACTGGATCGTCTCGGGCGTCCATTCCGGTTCGTAGAGCGGCATGTCGCTGAGGGTATCGGCTTCCTGCGCCTTGCGGCCGACGAAGCGGCAGGTCGGGACCGACTTCAGCTTTGCCTGGCCGGGCGGGGCGAGCGCGATGTTGTCGCCGTAAAGCCAGCGGTAGTACGGGTCGCGCTTGTTGGTCACGTACGAGGCGATCGGCGTGTGCTCGTCGCTGCGATAGGCGAGGTAGTACTGCACCCCCATGACCTGCGGCGTGCCGCGGCCGTCGATGTCGAAGACGTCGTAGCACTGCGGCAGGTTGCGGTAGTGCGTGACCTGCTCGAGCGTCTTCGAGCTCGCCGGCAGGCTGTTGCGCAGCTCGGTCATGTGACCCGAGCCGAGCCGCGTGCAGCCGTGCGAGGTCGGCCCGCGGCTGACGATCCACAGGTTTTGATACGGCTTCTTGCCGTCGCGCTCGCTCGCCACCTTGCGCCAGGCCGCCGGCAGGAAGCGCGTCGCGCTGAGCTCGCAGCGCACGCCGGCGTTGTGGAAGGCGTTGTAGGCGATGCCGCCGGCGTGCTGGTACGGCAGCATGCTGATGAAACCGTAGCCGGGATTGGGCGAGATGTAGTCGACCATACCGGTCAGGCCGCGCCCCTGCGTGCGGGCGATGAGCGGCCACATGCCGGTGACGCCGAAGTCGGGCAGCTTCTCGCCCTTGTAGGTGGTCGTGCCCTCGACCGTGCCGGCCGGATAGATGGCGGTGAACTCGACCGCGTCGACGAAGCCGTCGCGCACGCGATAGTGCCCGCCGGTCGCCTGATCGAGAAACGCAGCGGCTTTGGCGACGAAGGCCGGATCGCTCGCCGGGGCGGTGCGTGCAGCCTCGGCGGCGGCGGCCAGGCTACTGCTGAGGGCCGGGTCCATCTTGTAGAGCGCGATGCGCCCGGGCAGCAGCGCGTTGGCGAGATCGAGCCGGGTCGGATCGGCCGCGACATCGGCCGGGGTCGCCGCCGCCAGGCGAGCGTGCCACGCCGTCGCCAGGCGGTCGAAGGGAATGTGCAGCTTGAACACGCGGCCGGGATTCAGCGCCTGCATGACCTCGACGCTCTTCTGCCGATACGCATCCGGGCCGGACGCGGCGCGCCCGGCGACCGCCGCCGCCACGCCGGTCTGATCGAGGCGCTCGACGAAGCGCTCGTACTCGCGGTTGGTGGTGAGCACGATCACCTTGCGATCGACCAGCTCTTGATAGGTGGTGCGGCGCAGCACCAGATCGTCGAGGTAGGTATCGATCTCCGCCTCGCCGAGCACCATCGTCAGCCGCACCTGATTGCCGCGCGACAGCTCGATGTGCGCCCGGCTGGGGTCCTGCGTCTGCGGCGCGAAGCCGGCGTAGAAGGACGGCTCGTACCAATGAAAGTAGATGCCCTGCGGCGGCTCGCTGCCGTCCCAGGTCGTCTCGCCGGCTTGCAGTGCGGCGAAGGCGTTGAGCGGCAGCAGCAGCGCACAGAGGGTGAGCACGGCGGCATGGCGAAATGTCATCGGATGATCTCCTCGAGTGAGAGCGTGTCGTTGGCTTTGGCGCCGGTCGCGCCTTCGAGCGGCGCCAGCGCCGGCACGTTCTTGAGCTGATCGTTGCCGAGGAACGGCCGGCATTGGAACAGCCAGAGCTTGCCGGCGGCGAAGCCGAACTCGATATCCCAGGGGCGCGGCTTGCCGCTGGGATCCTGCACCGGGGTGAAGGCCACGGCGATTTTCTTCCCGGCACCGACGATCTGGTCGACCTCGGCCGCGGTCAACACCTCATCGGTGCCCGATGACGGCACGATGGCGCTGCCGCCGCCGGGCTGCAGCTGGTTGCGCCAGGGCGACTTGAACAGGGTCACCAACTCGACGCGCTCGGGCGTCCACAGCAGCGTCTCGGCGGAGGTGCCGTCAACCGCCCCGCCAACCCCTTCCGACGTCGCGACGAGCATGCCGCCCGGCGTAGCCGAGATCGGATCGGCGGTCACCAGCACGCCCGACTTTTCGCTCGGCACCGCTTCGAGGATGACCACCGACGCCAGCACCCACAGCGGGTCGTCGATCAGCGTCTGGCGCCACGAGAACGAGCGGAAGGTGAACGGCGAGGCCCAGACTTCCTTCAAGCCGCGGTAGATATCGTCGAGCGACTTGCGGTTGAATACGGTCAGGTTGAGCCCGGCGCCGTTGAAGTTGTCGAGGTCCTCGACGTTGGTATCGCTGCGCACGAAGCAGCCGACGCTCTGGTCGGGCCCGGTCATCAACCCCTCGGCGGCGAGCCCGGCGCGAATCGCCGCCGTCAGCTCGGGCGCCAGCGGCGCCTGCGCGATCGAGTAGCGAATGATCTCGAGGCGCGGCGTGATCCAGTCGGTTAGCGCCCTCTCGCCGGGCTTCGACGGCGTCAGCACATCGAAGAAGTGCGCGTAGGTGCGCTCGACGAAGGCGGGCAGCGGCTCGCCGGGGGTGGCGATGTTCTTCCCGCGCAGGCTCTCGGGCACGGCGACGCCGGCGCGCTGGTAGTGCTGGTAATAGGCGCCGAACGGGACGACGATGCCGCGCGCGACATGCTCGGGAAACTCGTGCTTGAGCTCGCCGAGGTAGGCGGCTTTCGGCCCGCAGAACTTTCCGGAGTCGCTGCGCCGCACGTCATCGAGGTCGATCGGCAGCGTCTTGGAGAGGTCGACCTTGCTGCGATCGATGTGCAGCCGCGGCGCGCCGCCGGCGAGGCTGCCGTCGTCGTTGCGCTTCTCGTTGCGGGTGTACTCCGCGTACACGTCGCGGTCGGTCGCCGACATCGCGGCGGCCGCTTTGATGATCACGCGGCCGCCGGGGGTGACGATGAAGAACACCGGCTCGCCGTCGTGCGGCTTGAGGCGGGCGTAGGCGCTCGGGCCGAGGACGACGTTGGGAATGCCGAGGGCACGCGCCAGCAGTTGGACGTGCGACAGCAGGTTGCCCTCGCCCTGGGTGAGGATGCCCGCCGCCGGGTCGAGATCGGACGGCGTCTCCGGCAGGGCGACGATCTCGTCGCGCGCGTAGGCGCCGTGCTTCGGCGCGACGCGCAGGCGGCCCATGGCCAGACCAGGGTTGAGCGCGCGCACGTCGGCGTCGACCTGCACGCCGAAAAAATCGTGCTGCGCGCGCTGCGCGCCGAGCGCGGCGTCGTCCAGCCGGCGCGCCACCTGGGCGAAGAGCAGCAGCGGCGAACCGCGCAGGATGTCGTCGCGGATGCCGGCGGTGTCGGGCAGGACCAGGGTCCACGCCGGCATCACCTCGGCAAACGCCAGGCTGGTATTGGCCTGCGCCCACTCCGCCACCCGCTCCGCCTCGTGCAGCCGGTCGGCGAACTGCGCCCGCGTCGGCGACGGATCGGCGCGCAGCGCATCGATCGCCTCGAGCGCCGCGGCGCGCTCGCGCGCCACCAGCAGGCCGGTGCCGTACGTCGCCTCGGTCAGCGCCCGCAGCAACTCGAGGTGCTGTCTGACGCTGAGCGCGGCGCCGCTTTCGAGCAAGGCGCCGCCGCGCCGCTGCACGTCGGCGGCGGCGGTGATGTTGATGTCGATCAGGCGGCGGGCCTCGGCCGGCTCCGCCGCGCGCGCCGCCACCGTATGGCGCGCCGTCGTCATCAGCTGGCCGAGCGCGGACAGCGCCCCGACCGGCTCGGCATCCGCTGCCGGCACCAGCGCGGCGAGCGCGGCGCGCAGGGCCTCGTTGTCCAGGTCGTCGATCTGCCCCTTCAGCGATGACTCGTCGACCGTGGTCAGCTTGCGCACCTCGCGGATCAGCAGGTCGACCTGCTCGCGCCTGGGCCCGGCCGCCTGCTGGTCGCGGTAGGCGGCCAGCGGCACCAGCAATCCGGCCGATAGCTGGTTGTGCACCGCGTCGCGCAGCGGCTTGAACTTGGGGTCCATGCCCTGCAGCCGCACGGCGATGGCGCGCACTTTGGAGATCTGGCCGATGTCGCCGCGCACCAGGAAGCGCCGCTGCAGCTCGAAGGCAAGCAGGAAGTCGCGCCCGTCGCGGAACTCCGGCGCCGTGAGGTAGCGCTCGAAGAGCTCCAGTGTGGCCGGCGTCTCCCACTCGGCCCCGGACAGGCCGCCGAAGGCGCGCAGCTGGGCGAGCTTGTGGTTCGGGTGGGTGTCGACGAAGTACTGCTCGAGAATGTAGCCGCGCACCAGGTCGTTGTGGTCGGGGAAGGTGTTCCACAGGTAGAGGTCGCGGGAAAAGATGTTGGCGATGTACATCCCGTACGGCGTCAGCGCCTCCGCCCACGGGGCCCGGAACGCGGCGCAGAACTGCGCGCCCTTGCAGACGCCAAATTGCCCCTGGGCGTTGCGCACCGGCACCTTGCGCTCGCCGGGGCACAGGCAGGTGTTCTCGGTGTACGGCCCCTTCAGCTTGCCGACACAGAGGGCGAAATTGTCGCGCAACACCTTCTGGCTCGCGGCCGACAACTCCGGGGCGCGAAACGCGCCGGCGGGAGCGGCCAACGCCAGGCCAAAGGCGATGGTGAGTAGAACACGAAAGGTCGGTCGCACGCGCAGTCTCCTCGATCGTACCGCTTACGCTATCGGCGCGAGAGCGTCCATTGGTCCGGGGGCACCCCCCGTCTGGCGAAGGGGCGTCCTCGTCGGGTTGGTCAGCATAGTCATGGTATGGTGTCGCCGTGATGCGATACGTCTTGCTGGCCGTCCTCCTGCTCGCCCTCCCCGCCCACGCAGATTCCGACGCCGCGCGGCGCTATCTCGCCACCGTCGAGGCCGCGCCCGAGTTGCAGGCCTTTCTCGATCGCACCATCGAGGCTCTGCTCGCCGGTGACGCGGCGTTGCGGCGCAGCGAGTTGCGCGTCGCATTGCTCGATCTCAGTCGCCCCGGACCGCCGCGCCTGGCGCAGCATCACGGCGCGGTGCCGATCTACCCGGCCAGCGTGATCAAGTTCGTCTACCTGATGGCGGCCTATGCCTGGCAGGAGCGGGAGACGCTGCGCATCGACGCGGCGCTCGACGCATCGCTGAGCCACAGCATCCGCGAGAGCAGCAACCGGGCGACCCAGGAGGTTTTCTGGCGCCTGACTGGCACCGAGCCGGGACCCGAGCTGGCGCCCGACGCCTACGCATCGTTCCGCCAGCGGCGGTTGGCGGTCGACGCCTGGCTGCGCGAGCTCGGCATCGACGATCTGCACTGCGTCAACCCAACCTACGACGGCGGCCCCGACCTGTTCGGCCGCGACGTGCAGTTTCTCAAGGACCGCAGCGTCCCCGGCGGCCTGCCGAGCCGCGGCGACGAGTATCCCAACCGCAACGCGATGACCGCCAACGGGACCGTCTCACTCTTGGCCCTGCTGGCCACCGACCGCGCCCTGACGCCGGCGGATTCCGCCACCGTGCGCCAGCGCATGCGGCGCGACCCGCGCGAGCAGCCGCACCTCGCGGCGCGCATCGCCGGCGGCGCAGCGCGTACGCCGGGGCTGCAGGTCTACGCCAAGAGCGGCACCTGGGGGCCGATCTACGCCGACGCCGGCATCGTGCGCGACGCCGCCGGCCGCCAGTTTGCCCTCGCCGTCTTCACCGAGGGGCGCCCGCCCTATCGCGGCGACTTCATCGCCGAGCTGACCCACCGCAGCGTGCGCGAGCTCTTCGCCGACCGGTGAGACCAGCCTCAGGCGTCGAGGGCCGCAAGGGGTCAAGGGAGACGTACTTGGTTTGTTCGCCGGGGAACTCAAACTAACGAACCAAGTACGTCCCAAGCTTCCTGACTCGGCTTGCTCAGCCGGGCGCGTTCTCCAATGCGACGTACGGGCGGCACGGCTGTCCGCGCAGGGCACCGCAAATCGGCCGCTCGGCCGGGATCTCCACCGTGCCGGCCGGCAGCACCGGCAGCACGATCGACGAGGCGAACGAGCCGCCGCGGCCGATGCTGTAGCCGACGTCTTCGCCGCCGGGATCGGGGTTCTCGAAGAACCAGAGCGGCAGGTCGCCCCCCGGGGTGTTGATCTGTACGCGCAGGCGCGACCCGGCGCGCAGCGGGTGGGCGACCGGGAAGATCGGCACCTGCAGCTCGACGAACTGATTCAGCGGCACGGGGGCGTAGCTGTTCGCGTCGTAGAGAATCTGGATGGTGAAGTCATCGGAGCGCCGCGCGTCGATTTGCCGGAAGCCGGCGTTGAGGACGCCGTTCTGGATGCGTACCTCGTCGCCCTCGGGGGTGATCTCGGACAGCACCAACTCGATGCCGGCCGTGGCGCTCTCGCTGCGCAGCCAGAGATCGGCGTGCCCGGAGCCGGCGATCACGACGTCCTCACCGAGCGGCTCGGTCAGATACGAGAGCCCCTTGCCGTCGCGGGTCGGTTGCCAGTCGAAGTTGAGCGTCACGCTCGGCTTGATGAAATCGTAGGCGCCCTCCTGCGCGTAGCCGACCATGCCGATGGCGGCATCGAAGGTGAATCGGTCGGCGCCTTCGTCCGGCGCGGGCGCGTCGGCCAGGCGGCCGTCCGCATCGAGATAGAGCCGCCACGACTCGACGTCGGCGGGCGGAAACTGGTCGAAGTGCGTGCTGAACCTCGGCACGGGCGCGCCGAGCGCCCCTGCGGGGTCGCCCATGCCGACCTCGAAATCGACGGTCACTGTCGGGTCCGCTTCCCAACGCGCCAATGCCTCCGCGTACTGGGTGTCGTCCAGATCGGCGAAGCGATCCGGGTCGAGTTGGAGCGGGACACCGAAGTTATTCTCCATCTCGGCCGGCAGCGCCGCCCGCACCAGCGGAAGCAGGCGAGGGACGCGCTCGGCGACGTAGAGGTCCAGGAACTCGTACCAACGGCTCAGATTGTGCGCGGCGTACCCATCCGGGTGGTGGCCGTTGAAGAGCACGAAGTGCTTCTTGCCAGGGCCGGTGAAGTTGCCGAGCATCGTCGCGAAGCGGGGGCCCGTCTGCTCGTCCTGCCACGCTCCGGTGAGGAACACGGGCCGATTGATCATCGTCACCAGCTTGGAGAGATCGCGGTCGTCGGCATCGGCAGGGCGGAACTGCAGCGCGCGCACCAGGCCCTCGAAGCCGACGCTCTGATCGCGCAGCCCCTGGTTCGCCTCGCACTCGTGGTCACCCGCGCGGATGCGGTCCAGTGCCCAGCCCTGTCCCCCCGACGATTGGCGCTCGCGCTCGAGCAACCACTGCTTGGTAAATCCGGCGTTGTAGATGCCGCCCGGCCAGGACATCTGCCAGGCGTCTTCGATCACCGACAAGGACGCCAACGCCGCCAGGCTCGGCGGCTGCGTCGATCCGGCGTAGAGCTGCGCGATGCCGGAGTAACTGAGCCCGACCATGCCGACGTGGTTGTGCAGTACCCAGGGCTGGCGCGCCACGATCTCGACCACATCGTAGCCGTCCGCCTGCTCGGCGGCGCTGAACACGTCGAAGACCCCGCCCGAGCAGCCGGTGCCGCGCAGGTTGACGCCGACCGTGGCGTAGCCGAAAGCCTGCGCGATCAACGAGCCGGGCTCCGGGTCCGCCGGGTTGGAGGGGTCGTAGCCCGAGAGCTCGATGACGGTCGGATAGGGGCCGGGGCCGTAGAAGCGCGGGTCGGGCAAGCGCACCATCGCCGAGAGCGTCGTGCCGTCGCGCATCTCCAGATAGTTGACGCCCTCCTCGGGCTGGTGTGGGGCGAGCACCCCGCCGGTGATCTGCCAGGGCACGCCGTTCAGGGTTTGGCGCTCGTAGAGCGATACCGGCGGATGCTCGTCGCGCGCCAACACGTGAAACGGCTCCGAGACCTGAAATGGACGCTCGGACTCATCGCGGATGACGTAGCCATCGCCCGCCCGCAGCGTCTGTCCAGTCCCGGTCGGCGGCGCATTGCCGGTGCCGGTCTCGTAGACCAGATACTCGTCGGGGATGACGGCGAACGTGGCGTTGCCATGCGTGTCGGCGATCAACGTGATCAACCGCTTGCCACCGGCATCGACCAGGGTCAGCGCTTGCTTCGGCTCTGCCCCGGTGACGGTCACCTGGCGCACGCCCGGGTTCACCGCGAACGTCGCCGGCACGGTGCGGTCATCCGGCGTTGCCGTCGGCGTGGCGGTGCTGGTCGCGGTGTTGGTCGCCGTCGGCGTGCTGGTGCTGGTCGCGGTGTTGGTTGCCGTCGGCGTGTTGGTGCGGGTCGCGGTGCGGGTTGCCGTCGGCGTGTTGGTGCGGGTCGCCGTCGGCGTGGGGGTCTGGGAGCCACCCCCAGAATCCCCGCCGCAACCTGCTGCCACCGCGGCAAACACAATCGCGCCGAGCCGGCGCCAAGACGAGTCGGTCATACTGATCCCCCAGAGAGTTCGCGGCCGCGCAGAGGAAACAAGCCCAGAGAAGACGGGTGAAGCCCGCGTGGCTACCACAGCCGCGCCGGCCCGTCCACCCCGGTTACGCCGGTCACAAGCATCAGCGATCGCCGCGTGGGGCTGCAAGGGGACGTACTTGGTTTGTTAGCCTGGGAACTCAAACTAACGAACCAAGTACGTCCCCAGCTTTCGAAATCGCCTCAGCGCCCGCGCTGGGTGTTCCACGTCACGAGGCCGCGCGCGGCCACTGCGCACAGCGTGAGCATCATGACGGCCAGCCCCATTGGCGATGCGGCTGGGACCTGCGCCGCCGCTCCCGCAAGCGCGGGGCCGCCCGGATCGACGATCAGGCCTACCGTTCCCGAACCATCACCACTTTGGTTGTCCGTCAGCGTAAACCGCGCGGTCGGCACAGTCCCGATACCGGGGATCGTCGTCGTGCCGAGCATGAGATTATGCGGGGGAGCGGAGGTCAAGGCGTAGAACATCGACGGCCCGGCGAAAGCCGGCGCCAGCGGACCGAACTTGCGGTACGACATGAGCGTCACGCCGTCCCCGCCCAGGAAGGTGAGCGTAACCGTGCTGCTGCCTGCGCAATTGAGCCGAAAGCCCACCAGGCCGAAGGGGTAAAGGAACCCGGCGTCGCTCCCCAGCGACTCGGCGGTGACGGCATTGAGGCCAAGGAGATTGCTGCAGCCGCCCGCCCCGGACGCGGCCACGGTGATCAGGCCCCGGCCGGTCGCTGACTGCACCGGGACACCGAGCGCGTCGGCTTCAAAAGCTCCGATGGAGCAGTTGGCCGCCCCGACGCCCGGACGCAGATAGCCTCGCTGGTCGAGGTTGTTGACGGGGGCCGTCCCGCTCGGTTGCGCGCACACGGTCTGATCGCCTGCATCGATCGCGGGGCTCGCCGCGGCACAGGCGGCGGGCGCGCCCGCTCCCGTGCACAGCGCGAGGGTTTGTGTCGGCCCGCCGTTGTCCGCCAGCCCCGCAGGGTCGAGCATCGGATCGGCGGCGGCGATGGTCGCGCCGCAGGTCGCGCCGGGAAACTGGAGATTGTGGCCGCCGTCGGTGATGGTGCCATCGCCCTCAATACAGTTTCCGCCCGACAGGCTGTTGGCGATGATTGTATTGATGACGATCACCGTGCCGTCGAAGGCCACGATCGCGCCGCCACCGCTCGGCGCATCGTTGCCAGAGAAGGTGCTGTTGGTGACGGTCGTTGTGCCACTGTAATTCGCGAGGGCACCGCCAAAGTTTCCTGCGCTATTGCCAGAGAAGGTGCTGTTGGTGACGGTCGTTGTGCCACTGAAATTCGCGAGGGCACCGCCAGCGCCTCCTGCGTCATTGGAAGAGAAGGTCGTGTTCGCGATCGCGACGGTGCCACCACCCTGGTTCGAGATAGCGCCACCAGCGTCGTCGTCGCCCGCGTTGTTGCCCGAGAACGTGCTGTTGGTAACAGTCAGGGCGCCGCCGAGGTTGGTGATGGCGCCCAGGCCCGTCGCCGAGCCATTGCCGGAGAGGGTGCTGTCGTTGATTGTTACCGTGCCCCCGTCGTTGGTAATGGCGCCAGCATCCTGGACGGTCACGCGGTCAGCGATGGTGAGGTTGCGGAGGGTGAGTTTCTTCCCCATTGCCACGTAAAACGCCGCAGCGAGCTGCACCACGTTGCCGCCGCTGATGGTGATCAGGCTCCCGCCATCAATCGTCGTGTCAGCGGCGATCGTCATGGAGCCAACAACGCCGCTGATGTCGACGGTCGCCGCGCCGCCGCAGTTGAAGGTCACAAGGCCGCCGCCGGAGAGGGCAGCGATCAAGGCTGCGGCGGTGCAACTGGCCGGGGCGCCGGACCCCACGACGCCCGCCGCCCGCGCACCGGGCGGCACGGCAAGAACCATAACCGCAAGCGCCGCGAGCCCGCTGATGATCTGCAAGCTTCGGGTGGGTCGGTAGGTCGTCGTCATGTCAGTCCTCCCCTGCTTCTCAGGCCGCACAACACGCTGCCAATTATGTCTTTTGCACTCCGCTGGCAAGCAACGCGCAGCCTGGTGGGACGCGCGAGGGACGTACTTGGTTGTTTAGACTGGGAAGCGAGTGAGTGCGCCCCCCCACGGGAGGTCGCCCAAGGGCGCGCGCGAGCCGCCTTGTAACGCAAGCCGGCTGTCCAACCTCACGCGTCGGCGAACAAGCGCTCGCGCACGGTGGGATCGAATGCCTCGCCCGGAATGTTGTGTGGGCCCATCAACGTCGCCATCAGCGGCATCAGCAGAAAGGGATCGGCCATCTGCCGCTCGCGGACGCGTTTGCGCCGCGCGTCGGCCGCGGGGCCGAACTCGTTCAGCAGGGTCGAGATGGTCGAGGCGCTGAAGCGCAGGCGACGCATGCGCTCGGCGCGTTCGGCCGCGTAGTCCTGGAACAGGGCCGGCGACCAGTCGCGTTCCGCCAACAGCGCGTCGCGCACCAGGCGCACGTCGCGCAACGTGATCGACAGGCCTTGCCCGATGATCGGATCGTTCGACCCGGCGGCATCACCGATCAGCAGCACACCGGGAGCACAGACGGATGCGGCCCAGGTGTCCTCGTTCGGATAGGAGTTGCACGGTCCGGCCGGTCGCGCGCCGGCGAGGTGCTCGCTGCCGGGCACGCAGTTGAGGCGGAATGCATCGAGAAACGCTTGCGGCCCCTGCGCGCCGGCAAAACGCTTTGCCTGTTCACTCGCATAACCGAGGTAGAGGCGCGCCCGGCCGTTGCCCTGCGGGAAGACCAGAAAATGCACGTCGCCTTCGGTGCCGATGACCTGCAGATCAGCCGGCCAATCGTCAGCCGCCTCGACAAGCATTCCGCCGAAGAGGTGGTGCGTTGGATCTCGATGCAGCGCGATGCCCGCTTGCTTCCGCACCTGCGAACCGCGCCCATCGGCCCCGACGACGAGCCGGCACGTCGCCCGCCGCGCTGCGCCATCGTGGCGGTACTCGACACTCGGTTGCGGTCCGGCGCTGATGCGCACGTCGGTCACGCCCTTCAGCAGCGTCGCTCCGGACGCGGCCGCGCTTTGGCTCAGCAGCTGGCAGAGCTCGGGATGGCGGATACACAGCGGCCCCGGCACGCCGGGCACGACCGCGGTGAGGTCCAGGGCGCCCAGCGCACTCTCCTCGGCACTCACGTCCTCTTCACAGGATTGATGGCGCGCCACATGATGACCGCCGGCGGCGAGCACGTCGTCGTAGAGGCCCAGCTCGCGCAGCTCGAGGACGCCCCACGGCGCCATCCATTCACCGCGCACGAGATCCGGGTAGGTTGTGGTCTTCTCGAGCACCAGAACGGCCACGCCCGCTTGCGCCAGGTTGCTCGCCAGGGCGCTCCCACCGACGCCTCCGCCGACGATCACGACGTCGAACTGATCTGCCATGATGCACGGAGATAGATCCTTTGGAGGTTCGACTCAATCGACAGTCGGAGGCCTGGTTCGATCGTCCGTCCCACGCGACTATCGTCGGCTCGCTGCGCTAGCGAACCGCGCGGTACATCGATTCGAACTTCTTCTTGCTCACCGCGTAGCTGTCCTTGCCGTTGC
>CAYVUV010000015.1:0-28434 GCA_964455095.1 uncultured Binatia bacterium (SeqCode) | reverse complement strand
GCTTTGCACGGACTCGTCGCCGCGCACGCGCAGCAGGTCCTTGATGTGCAGCACGCCGACGATGTGCTCGAGATCGTGATCGTACACGGGTGAGCGCGAAAAGCCGCTTTCGACCAGGTCCTGCAGCGCCGCCTGCGGCGTGGTGCTCTTCTCGATGGCGTGGATGTCGGAACGCGGCACCATGACCTCGCGCACCGAGGTGTCGGTAAACTCGAACACGCTGTGGATCAGCTTGCGCTCGGCTTCGTCGAAGATGCCGGACTCGGCACCCTCGCGTACCATGTGCTTGACCTCCTCTTCGGAGGTGAAAGCTTCCTCGTCTTGATTGTGCTCACCGAAGACGCGCATGACGAGGTGCGTCGACCAGGTGAGGACGTGGATCAACGGCGAGGTGACGCGGGAAAGGCCGAGGATGAACGGCGCGCTGCCGCACGCCAGCGTTTCCGTGTAGCGCAGCGCCAGTGACTTGGGCACCAGCTCGCCCAGCACCAGGGTCAGGTACGAGATCACGGCAACCGTGATCGACAGCGCGAGGAAGCCGCTCCAGGGCAAGAGCGCCATCGGCAGGACTTGCCGCAGCAGCGGATCGAGGAACGCCACCGCGCTGACGCCGCCGACGGCGGAGGCGGTGGATCCGACGATGGTCACGCCGACCTGCACCGTGGCGAGGAAGCGCGGCGGATCTTCCTTCATGCGCGCCAACATCTCCGCCCCGCGCCGGCCTTCGCTGACCAGCTGGCTCAGGCGGCTCTGGCGCAGGGCCACCATGGCGATCTCGGCGGCCGAGAAGAAACCGTTGGCCGCGATCAACACCAAGATGACCGTGACCTCAAGCCAAAACCCGGATCCTCCCATACGGCTCCTCTCTCGCGTCCCGGTGCGACTCGCCGCACCGGGGTGTGGATCGCGCCGTCTTCAGCCGCCGCCCGTTGCGAGCGGGCGCTCGAGCAGATCGACGAAAAAGGCGACCAGCTCCTCGCTGTCCCACGCCGCCGGGCCGATGGTGTGGTTCACCACGCGGCCCTGGCGGTCGATGATGAATGTCTCCGGATACCCGGTGACGCCGTAGCGCGGCGACAGGCGCCCTTCGGGGTCGAGCAGGACGGGGAAGCTCAAGCCCATTTCGGACACATACGGGGCCACGGCCGTGGCCCCGTTCTCGTCCGCGCTCACCGCCAAGATGGTGAACCCGCGTCCGCCCAGGCGCTGGTAGAGCGCCTCCATGGCGGGCATTTCCATGCGGCACGGCGGACACCAGGTCGCCCACAGGTTCAGGAATACCACCTGGCCGCGGTAGTCGGACAGGTGGTGCAGCTTACCGTCGAGGTCGGGGAGGCTGAAGTCGGGCGCCTCGTACCCGAGCTCGGGACCGCGCTGGGCGCGCTGCAGGCCGGCGATGGCCGCCAGCGCGAGTACCAGCAGCACGACCGGAAGGATCGAACGCTTCATCGGCCGACTGGCCGGGGCGCGGGCTGCGGGCCGGCGGGCGCCGTGGCCGCGTCGGCCCACAATCGCCAGGCGCCGAGGGCGATGATCAGCAGGCTGAACCACTGCGCGTGGCTGAGGCCGAAGAGCGATGCCGGATTGATGCGCACGCACTCGACGGCGAAGCGCGCGGCACCGGAGAGCACGAGATACCACCACAACTGCGTGCCGTCGGGTTGCTTGCGGGTGCGGATCGACCACAGGAAGGCGAACACGCCGGTGTAAAGGAGAAACTCGTAGATCGGGGTCGGATGGACGCGCACGCCGGGTGGATAGTCCCAGCCGATGATGGCGTTCGGGTAGGCCATCGCCCAGGGGAGCTCGGACACCGAGCCCCAATCACCGTCGCCGGCGAGCTGGCAGCCGATGCGCCCGATGGCATGTCCGATCGCCAGCGCCGGCGCGATGCAGTCGACCGCTTTCAGCCAGGGGACCTTCTCGCGGTAGAGCAGCCAACTCACCGAGGCGGTCCCGCCGATCAGGCCGCCGTACCAGACGAAACCCGAGCCGCTGAAGATCATCGCCATCGGATCGCGCAGGAACGCTTGCCAGTCGACCACCCAGAGCCATATGCGTGAGCCGGCGATTCCGCCCACCGCGCCCCAGAAGACGATCGACGACCCCAGTTGGCCGGGCAACCCCTTGCGCGTCAGCTCCCGCTCGGTGACGTAGCCACCGACCAGGAAGCCGATCGCCATCATCACGCCGAAGCTGTAGATCGTCAGGGGTCCAACCTGGAGGATTACCGGCCACACGGCGCCGGATCATAGTCGATAGCAAGTCGACAATCCAGGTGGCTGCGAGGCGCGCCAAAGGTTCGAGTATCGGGCGCTGAGACGAGCATAAGCTATTGAAAATACGTGAGAAGATATGATGTGTCGCAAATTGTGCAGGGCCCGGTCGACCCAGTTGACAAGGTCGGGTGCGGACACTATGGTCGCGCCTTCTCAGTTGCTGCCTTGGAGATCCCACGATGCGTATGATCATGCCTCCACTGAAGGAACGGCGAGTGATCAACCGCTTGCTGGCTGCGTTCTTTCGCGATCATCGGTTGGTGGAGTTCAATCGCGCCATCGGTGAGATCTGCCGCTTCTACCGGCTGAAGCGCCCGAAGGTGGAGTGGTTCGAGTATCTCGACTGGGGCCGCACGGCAGGCCGCACGTACGAGAATGGCAAGATCCACCTGGTGCATCCCGAGAACTGGAAGCGCGGTCGCAAGTACAACTCCGAGCGCCAGTGGGTGAACACCGTGTACCACGAGATGGGGCACTACATCTTCTGGACCGACGCGGAGCGCAAGGCGAACACCTTCGCGGCGCGCATGGAGCGCAACCTGACGAACGGCAGCAGCGCCGCGCAGGCCGTGCTGACGCGGGCGCGGACGAGGCCGCTGCGCCGAGCGGCCGCATGAGCGAAGCGGACCCGCCTGACGGGCAGGGCCCGAACGTCAAGGATCGCTGGTGGGTCGACGCTGGCGAGAAGCGCAGCCAGAAGCCGCGCCCGAGCGGTCCGGCCGGCAGCAGCTTCTACCGCGCCGGAGCCGGCTTCGATCAGGAGACGGCGCGCACGCGTCTCACCGATCTCAACATGAAGCTGCTGATCGAGGCCAATCCGCCCGAGGGTGGCTGGGGCTATGTGCAACTCGCCGAGACGCCGTACCCCGAGCGCGAACGCGAACGCATCAAGGGGATGATTCCGGTGCCCGCGTATGCGCGCGGCGCGTTGATCGACTCCGGGCGCTCGGTGCGACTGCTGTTCACCGGCACGCCGATCGGCGAGCGCATTCTCGAGCTGGCGCTCGGCGAGGTGCTGTCGTTCGACTGTTGGGTGCACGGCGACTGGGTGCGCGAGGCGGTCTTCGAGGACATGCGCAAGGCGGCCGCGGCGTTCAACAAGCTGGTCGACGAGTTCCTCTCCCCCGCCGGCATCGCCAACTGGGAAGCGCTGCGCGCCCAGGCCTGAGCGTGAGCACTCAGCGTTTCGTCAGGCGCTTGCGCACCGGCGCGCGGCTGACGCGTTGCGGGGCGTTGGACTCGTCGAAGATCCAGTACTTCTTCACGCCGAAGTAGTAACAACAGGTCTCGTTGTCGAGGTCGTTGTTGAACGTCCGCTGGCGGCCGTCCTCGAACATGATGCGCACCAGACAGGTGCCGCCGGGGACCGTCGAGGTCATCTCCTCGACGACCGTGCCCTCGCCCCACTGCGAGTAGTCGCGGTGGTGGACCTTGTCCCCGAGCCGCAGATAGAGTCGAAACCCGTTGGTCATCGCTGCGTTGCCTGGGGCTGTAGCACAGCCGCGCCGGTCGGCAAGCGCGACAACGGGCCCGACTCAGCGCTCGACGTAGCCGAGCGACTTGCTGACGACGTTCTCCAGCGGCGCGCCGCGCACGAAGCGCGCGAGGTTGTCGGTGAACATGGCCAGGGCCTTCTCGAAGTATCCCGGCGTGTAACCGGAGACGTGCGGTGTCAGCACGCAGTTGGGGAGGTCCCAGTACGGGCTGTCGGCCGGCAGCGGCTCTTCGGTCGCCACGTCGAGACCGGCACCGGCGATCGCGCCGCGGCGCAGCGCCTCGACCAGCGCCGCGTCGTCGATGACCTCGCCGCGCGCGATGTTGATCAGGTACGCGCTGGATTTCATGGCGCGCAGCGCGGCCGCGTCGATCAGGTGGCGCGTCTCGGGCGTGAGCGGCGTGGCGAGGACGACGAAGTCGGCCCAACCCAACAGCGCGTGCAGCTGGTCTGCCCCGACGACTCCCTCGGCACCCTCGACCGGACGGCCAGGCCGCCGCCGCATGACGCGCACGTGCATGTTCAACCCGGCCGCCATGCGCGCCAGCGCGGCGCCGATCGCCCCGGCGCCGAGAATGGCCAGGTTGCTGCCGGCGAGCTCGCGCACGCCGCCGGCGTAGCTGATGACCGTGAACCGCTCCCAACGATGCTGTGTCTGCAGCCGCTGCGCCTCGTGCAGATTGCGTCCGAGGGTCAGCATCAGCCCGAGTACGTGCTCGGGGATCGACACGGCGTGCAGCCCGGCCGCGTTGGTCAGCACCACGTCGCTCTCGACCAGCGCCGGAAACAGGTTGGCCTCGACCCCCGCCGAGGCGCTGTGGATCCAGCGCAGCCGGCGCGCGCGCTCGAACAGGGCAGGGGGGAAGTGCCAGCCGAGGAACACCTCCGCGTCGCCGATGCGCGCCGCGAGCTCGTCTTCGCTCTCGAACGCCGCGAACTCAACGCCGGCGAAGCGCGCGCGCAGCGCGGCCAGGTCCGACTCGGCGATCGTCCACCGCACTTCGTGCAAGCGGAAGTAGGAGACGACCAGCATCGGCGCGCCCGGCGCTCCTTCAGAGCTGCGTCGAGGCGATCAACGTCGCGGCGGCGCTCCAGGTCCCGCCCGTGCCGTGGCAGATCGCCGTCTTGGCGCCCGCCACCTGGCGCGGGCCGCACTCGCCGCGCAGCTGGCGCACGGCTTCGATGATGGTGAAGATGCCGTACATGCCGGTGTGCGTGTAGGACAGGCCGCCGCCGTTGGTGTTCATCGGAAAGGCGCCGCCCGGCGCCGTGCGCTGACCGGCGACGAACGCGCCGCCTTCGCCCGCCTTGCAGAAGCCGAGCGACTCGAGCGCCAGGATCGGCACGATGGTGAAGGCGTCGTAGAACTGCGCCACGTCGATGTCGGCATGTGCGGTACCCGACATCGCAAAGGCGCGCTCGCCGGCGGCGATGGCCGCGTCCCAGCGGTCGAAATTCGGCATCTGGCTGACCATCTGGTGCGTGCCGCACTCGCCGGTGCCGAGCACGTAGACGGGCGGCTTGGGCAAATCGCGCGCGCGCGCGACCGAGGTGACGATGGCGGCGCCGCCGCCGTCGGTGACCAGGCAGCAGTCGAGCAGGTGGAACGGCCACGATACCAGGCGCGAGCTGAGCACGTCGTCGATCGAGATCGGATCGCGCAGCATGGCGCGCGGGTTCAGCGCCGCCCACTTGCGCGTCGCCACCGCCACCTCGGCGAGCTGCTCGGAGGTGGTGCCGTACTGGTGCATGTGGCGCGTGGCGAGAAAGCCGTAGCCGGTTACCGGGCCGGCGGTGCCGTAGGGCAGCTCGAACTGGTTGTTGACCGAGTCGTCGCCCCAGCGCGGTGCGGGCATGGCGATGCGCGAGTAGCCACTCTCGCCGTGCGTGATCAGCGCCACCTCGCACAGGCCGGCGTTGATCGCTGCCATGGCATGCTCGACGTGCAGGATGAACGAGCAGCCGCCGACCTGCGTGCCGCCGATGAAGCGCGGCCGGATGCCCAGGTACTCGGGCACGTCGTTGGCCATGTTGCGCCCCGAGGTGAAGACGGCGTCGATGTCGCTCTTCTTCAGGCCGGCGTCGGCCAGGGCGTTGGCCGTCGCCTCCATGTGCAGCTGCAGGGCCGATTTGTGTGGCAGCTTGCCGAGCTCGTCGGACTCGCCGACGCCGGCGATGGCGACGGTGCCGCGCAGGCGGGTGAAGTCGGCGCCCATCAGCGCGCCCGCGGCCGGAACTTCGGCAAGGTGATCTCGGCGGTGATGTCCTCGAAGACCACTTCGACCGGCATGTCGCAGCGCAGCGCTGCCGGGTCGGGCGCGACGTCGACGATATGGGTCAACATCTTCGGCCCCTCCTCGAGCTCGACGATGCCGATGACGAACGGGCCAGCGATCGGAAATTTGCGCGGCGCGCGCTGATTGATCACGAACGTGTGCAGGCGGCCGCGCCCGCTCGCCTCGACCCAGACGACTTGCCGGGACAGGCATGAGGGGCACAGCGGCCGCGGGTAGAAGTAGTGCAGGCCGCAATCGGCACAGCGCTGAATCACCAGCCGGTGCTGCTTGGCGGCGTCCCAGTACGGTTGCGTTTCCGGCGTCGGCTTGGGAATGGGTCCGGTGTAGGCGTCGGTCATGGCGAAGGCGCGAGTGTATAGGGTCGGTGCCCGAGGCGGTCAAGCGCGCCGGGTCGCTTGACTGCCGGAGCCCTCGCTTCTATGCTCCCGCGCGAATCTACTTCACCCCGTGAGTGCGGCCACACGCCGGACGTTTCGATCCGCCCGATGACCGAGCAGGCCAGCCGTTGGCTCAGCGACAACGTTGCAGGCATCATCCTGGCCGGCGGACGCAATAGCCGTATGGGTGGGCGCGACAAAGCCTTCTTGCGGGTCGACGGCGAGACCGTCTTTGCCCGCACACTGAACCTGCTGCGGGGCTGCTTCGCCCAGGTCGTGGTGGTCAGCAACACGCCGGAGAAGTACGCCGACTTCAACGTCGAGGTCACGCCCGACGAGCTGCCCGGCCTCGGTCCGCTCGGCGGCCTGCACGCCGGGCTCGGGCGCGTGCGGGTGCCGTACGCCTTCGTCAGCGCCTGCGACATGCCCTTCCTGCGCGTCGAGCCCATCCGGTTCCTGCTGGCGCACCTGCGCGACCAGGAAGCGGTGGTGCCGCGTTGGGACGGCGACATCGAGCCGCTGCACGCGATCTACGCCACCGCGCTGCGGCCGCGCATCGCGGCCGCGGCGGCCGGGGGGGCGCGGGCGATTCGCGACTTCCTGCCCACCGTGCGGGTCGAATACGTGCCCGAGGCGCTGATGGCGCGGGTGGCCGGCGCGGAGGAGTCGTTTCGCAACGTCAACACACCGGAGGACGCGGCGCGTTTCGCCGTGCAGTTCGGAGGCGAGCTCGGCACATAGCCGCGGTGGCATGCGAGGACGAGCCGCCCGAACTCCCGGCGGCGCACCCGGCGCGTCCGGGCCTGCGCAGCATCAGCGGCTCCCAAACGAAGTGCAAGGAGATGAAACGAGGATGAACGAGGATCTCATCGGTGCCGCATTGCAGGAGTGGACGCGGGGCCGTGATCCGGTCGCAGCGCGCATCGCGTTGTTCGAGGGCGTGCGCGACTTTCCCTACCAGTATCCGGCCAGCCGCGATCCGATCGAGGTGCTGAAGAATCGGCGCGGCTCGTGCTCGGGCAAGCACTACCTGCTCGGCGAGCTCTTCCGGCGCCAGGGGATTCCGGTGCGCCATATGGTCTGCACGCACCGCTTCAACGAATCGCCGCTGCCGTTCCCCGAGGAGCTGGAGGCCGTGCTGCTCAAGAGCGAGATCGTCGATCTGCACGACTACCTGCGCATTCAGGTCGACGGACAGTGGATCGACGTCGACGCGACCTGGGAGAAGGGGCTGCGCGAGTTCGGCTTTCCGGTGACCGAGGATTGGGACGGGCGCTCGTCGATGCTGCTGACGGTGATTGCGGACGAGTCCGAGGAGGTCGCCGGCGACCCGGCTAAGACCAAGGAGGAGATGCTCTCCAGGCTGCCGCCGCGCCAGCGCACGATGCGCAAGCAATTTCTCGAGGCACTGGCCAAATGGGTGCAGGAGCTCGAAGCCGAGATGACACGCGAGTAATGGGCGGGGCGGGGGAGGAGGAGGTCGACGTCGTCGACCTGCAGGACACCGTGATCGCGCGCGCCACGCGGCGCGCCATGCGCAGCGGCAAGTTGCGCCACCGGGCGGTGTACATCCTGGTCTTCAACTCGCAGGGGCAGCTGTTCGTGCATCAGCGCACGGCGACCAAGGACGTCTACCCGTCTCACTTCGACGTCGCCGTGGGCGGCGTGGTCGGGGCCGGCGAGCAGTACGAAGACGCGGCGCGCCGCGAGGTCGAGGAGGAGCTGGGCATCGCGGATCCGCCCCTGCGCAGCATCCTGCCGTTCCAGTACGTCGACGAGTTCAACGCCGTCAACGGCATGATCTACAGCTGCCTGCACGACGGGCCGCTGCGTTTGCAGGCGGAGGAGATCGTCGCCGGCGAGTGGTTGGATCTCGATCAGGTGATCGAGCGCACGCAGCACGCGCCGTTCTGCCCGGACGGCATCGAGGCGCTCTTCCGCTACCTCGACCGCCTGGCCAGCGTGCGGTCGGGCTGAGCCGCCGGCGCGCTCAGGGCGCGGCGACAGGCGGCATCAGCCGCACCGTCTGTTCGAGCACGCGCTTGCGAATGCCCATGGCATTCTCGATGGTCAGCACCTGGCCGTCCACCGCGACGATGCGAAAGCGTCCCGGGAAGGACATCAGCACGACTTCTTGACCGACTTGCAACATGGCGAGCTCCAGCCGCGACGCATACTAATCGGGCGAGCCTTGCGCAAGTCGCCCCCGTGGGCCTTTGCCCGGCAATTGGTGCGGTCCTTCTGGTTCCTCTCCCTCCGGGAGAGGCTAGGTGAGGGGATCGAACAAACTCTTCAACCAATCATTGGCCGAAGCCACCATCTCATCCCCTCACCTTACCTCTCCCGGAGGGAGAGGAACTTCTTCCGCGAATTGCCGGGCCAGGCCCCCCGGTGGCCATCGCCGGCCGAGTGTGGTTCCATCCCGTCGATGGAGCGCCCATGAGCACGCCGGCTGACGAAGCGTTCATGCGCGAGTGCCTCGCCGAAGCCCGCGCGGCGGCGGGGGAAGGGGAGGTGCCGGTCGGCGCCGTGGTCGTCAGCGCTGGTGCCATCGTCGGCCGCGGCCGCAACGCCTCGATTCGGCTGCGCGACCCCAGCGCGCACGCCGAGATCATGGCCCTGCGCGCGGCCGCGACGGCATTGGGGAGCCATCGCCTGCCCGAGACCGAGCTCTACGTCACCCTGGAACCCTGCCTGATGTGCGTCGGCGCGCTGCTCCAGGCGCGCGCGCGCCGCGTCATCTTCGGTTGCGCCGACCCCAAAGCCGGCGCCCTCGGCAGCGTCGCCGACTTCTCCGACGACCCGCGTCTCAACCACCGCTTCCTGGTCGCCCGCGACGTCTGCGCCACCGAAGCCAGCGCCCTGCTGCAAGAGTTCTTCCTCCTCCGCCGCGGCCGCTGATTTTCCGGGCGACTTGAGACGCGCTGGCCGCCCGGTTATACAGATCCCCGCTGCCGCCTGGAGAGGTGCGTGAGCCCGGTTGAAACGACACGACTCGAAATCGTGCAGGCCGAAAGGCCTCGGGGGTTCGAATCCCCCCCTCTCCGTTCTCCCTTCCCGCTACGTGGAAGGCCCGTCCGCCTGAGACGGGCGCGCTTATAGCTCGAGGCGGACGGTGCTCCTCTCAGAGCATTGCCCGCCTCGTTCTCTCTACACACTAGCTACTTCGCCGTGAAGGAATCGGACGTCTGCTTTTTGATGGCATTCAGTGTCACGGACCAGCAGCCAGCCCCTGGTGCGTCGTCGCCGCGAAGCTGGAGCGTCACTGAGGTCGTGGTGGTGAGAGCGGCCGTGATCCCTGCAGGTACGAGGGCGCCCTTACCCTTGACCAGGATCTTCGACTTGCCGGCCGATGTCGGACCTCCTTTGAGCAGAATCTTCCCGATCCCGTCAGAGGTGAGATCGGTGTCCTTGAACTTGTAGCCCTTGCCGGCGGGCGGCGCGGCGCCGATGGATGCCCAGCAGGTCGCTCCACCGCCGCTGCAGTTGGCGTTACCGGCACGGTCCACTTTCAATTCGCCGACGAGGCTCGGGGTGTCGTCGTAGATGCAGAGGTTGTACTTGGTGCCGCTGCCGACGAGCGGATCACCGAAATCGGTCTGGTTGATGAGCGGGCCCTTGAGCATCTTGGCAATCAGCTTCTCCTGGCCGGCTGCCTCCTTCTTGATGAGCGCGCCCTTGGCGAAGCCACCCGTGCACAAGTCGGGCGTCGGCGGGCAACATGTGTCGGTTGCGTCTGCCGGGCACGAGTCGCAGACGTCGCCGGCGCCATCGCTGTCCGTATCGAGTTGATCGTTGTTCGCCGCGGAGGGGCAGTTGTCGCATGCGTCGGCCACGAAGTCGCTGTCGGTGTCGAAGTTCATGGCCAACGCGTCGATGTTGTCTGCCGGCGTCAGCCCCAGCGCTCCGCCCGCTACTGCCACTCCACAACCGGGAAACCCGGCGACCAGGATGTCAGCCGGGGTTAAGCCAGCACAGGCTCCCAAGGACGGCGACCCGGGCGCCAGGGAGAACAGCGCGAGTCCCGGCGGGACGAGCTCGAGCGCATCGATCTCATCGCACGCTGGTGCGCCAAGGCCAGGAGGGCATGGGAAAGCTGTCAACGCCGCGCCAGGAAGAAAAATCGCCGGCGCCAGAAACCCTGGCGGCAAGGCGGTCAGAATGTCGGTCGCTCCCGCCGCGAGTGCGACCAGCGTGGGCGATCCCGGGGCCAGGGTGAAAAAGACCGGGGTGGTCAGAGCGCCGCCGGAGAAGACGAAACTGGTTGGGCACAGCTCGAGCGCGTAGACGTTGTCGGGCGACGGTTCGAGCAAGCCCAGGCCGGGGGCGGGTGGCGGTGCGCAGGCGGAGTCGGCCAGCCCGTTGCCGTCGAGGGCGAGCACCTGTGGGAGCGCCAGCGGCGGGCCAAACGGGTTGGACTGGAACACGTCGGCAAGCCCTTGGCCCGCGCCGAACTCGCAGCTTAGGTTGGCGGGCACCGGGCCGAAGGGAATACCCGGCGACGCTCCGTCGACCGAGAACAGGATCTCCAGTCCTGGCGCGGGACCTGCCGGCCCCAGACCGAACGAAATACCGGTCACGACGTCGCCCGGCAGCAGGCCGAGCGCGGCGGCCGGAATGCCGATCGCCGGCGGCGGCATTCCTCCCGGTACCGGCGGAACCGCGGGGCTGAGAATGTCGGCCGGCGTGGCGAGGATGCCGGGCAAGGTCGGCGATCCCGGACTGAGCGTAAACGACGGGCTCGCCGCCCGCGCGCTCGTGGCCACCAGCAGTATCGCCAGCAGCTCAACCGTGAACCAGGCGCGTCGTCTCAGGGGGGCGGGCCATGATACTTGCCATCTGCGATCACTTGCCAGGTTCTCCATGATTGTCTCCTCCTGATGCCTCGGGTCGGCTTGAGACTCTACTGACCAAGAGATCGATCACGAGCACTGCGGACGGCACGGGGACGACCCTCGTATGCAAGCCGCGCTGGAGCATCGAAGGCCCTTCCTCCAGCCGAGCGGCAAGCATACGGCTTGCCAGGGGCCGAATGGCGCGCTAGGCGCACTCTCGGGCATCCGCCAAGTCCGATGGATTGTGGAAACTGAGAAAGCGAGAGGGGCGGCGATCAATATCAGGAATCAGGAAGTCGAGGGGGACGCTCTTAGCTCTTTAGTTTGCTTGTGTGTCCGCGGCTGCTCAGGACGCGATGATGTCCGCGATTTTTGGAGTAAGGATGCCGAGATCCGCGCGATCTCCACGGGTTCACGTTCTTCCCGAGGACGGCTCGTCGCACGAATCCGCGTCGCCTGGCAATGGCTCGCCGATCGCCAAAGCTTGTCTGCTGCAGCGAATGTCAGGGTGGCGCGGATGAGCGCTCAAACTGACGGACAAGGTACGTCACCTTCCTTCAGTTGCGCATCTTGGGGCGGCTAGGAGGGCGACGCTCGCGCGGAGCCGTCTGCCACAATTGAGGCACGGCTCGGCAGGAGCCTCGCCCTCCCGTTCGGAGATATCGACAGTCTCTTGGGGCGAGTCCAACGCGTCCCAAAGCCGTGATCGACCCGCGGTCAGAGCCCTTCTTGTAAATTGAAAACTGATCTACGAGCTGCAAACGATGACCAGGCGCAGCCTGTTACCGACGCTCACCGCGGCCGCAGCCCGGGCCCGCCTCAGGGCTCATTGCCCGGGAGCTCGCCGGGAACGACCGCTACGTAGCGCACGGTGCCGTGGGCATCGAAGCCGACGCGCAGCCGATCGAGTTGGGAGAACACTTCGTCGTAGCGGAAGTTGCCTTGCAGCACGGTGACGTCGAGGGTGCGCGCCGCGCGGCGCGAATAGAGGTAGTCGAAGAGACTCCCGCCGGGTTCGGGCTCGACGTGGTCGGGCGGGCCGAGCCGTTCCAGCACCGCGGCCTTGGACAGGCCGGGAACGATTGCCTGTGCGTCGGCGGGGAGCACCGGATGGCCGAGCGTGATGCGCGAACGGGTGCACGCCGGAGTGGCGGCGACCAACGCCGCGAGGGCGAGGATGCGGGCGGCCTTCATCGCAGGCGCCGGTTGTCGGCATCGCGTTGCGAGACGGCGATGACGCGCCCGTCGCGGTCGAAGAGCACCGCCACGCGTTCTTCGCGCAGAGTGCCGCGCTCCAACACCAGCTTGAGGTTCGACAAGGCCGAGCCGAGCACCGGATCGAGCGAGAGGAAAGACAGGCCCTGCGAGGGATCGAAATCGAATCGGTCGTAGTTGTAGCGGCGTTGGCGCCAGATCAGCAGCATGCCGTCAGGGGCCAGCGACAGATCGATCGGCGCGCCGAGGCGTTGCACCACCTCTCCGATCTCGGCTCCCAGAGGGACGCCGGCGACCGCGGCCGGGGAGGGAACGCTGCCCACCGTGTTGCGGCCGAGCACGACACAGCCAGTCAATGGTCCGACCGCCAACGCCAGCAACGCGAGCGCGCGGCAACGGCGCGCGCGAAGCGCCATGCTCACAGCTCCAAGGTACCTTCCGTCAGACCGTACCCGGCCAGCTTTCCCTCCGGGTCGAAGAAGAAGACCAGACGATCGGACTTGTCGACGCTCTGCGCCCAGCTGAACAGCACGAGGAAGACAAAGGTGCGATTCACGCGGCGGTGCTCGTAGATGTACACGTCGTCGAACAGCGCCGGGTCGAGCTTCACGCTCAGGTCCTGGCCCTGGTAGCGCACGGCCAGGCTGGTCAGCAGCCCTTCGATATCGCGCCGTTGGATCGCTGTGGGGGCGCCGAACAATGTCAGGATGTCGGCTTTGGTGGTGACGCCGACGTGGAGATCCGCCAGCTTTCCGGTCTGCAGCACGGCGCCTTCATGTTGCCGGCCGAGTGCGACGCAGCCGCTGAGGAGACCTGCCATGACCAAGCTTCCAAGTCCTGTGCGGCATCGGCCGCGCTGAGTTCGCTTCATGCCGCTCCCTACCAATCCCCCACGGTGCTTTCCAGGAGCGCGGCTCACCATTTCAAGTCGGGCAGTTCCCGAAACACTTTGCGGACACCCTCGCTCCAGTCGGCGCTCAGCGCCGTAAAGTAGGCGTCGCCGGGCTCGAATCGGCGCCGCATGCGGATCTTCAGGCTGTCGCGCTCGTAGCACACCAGGTCGATGGGCATTCCCACCGACAGGTTGCTGCGCATGGTCGAGTCGAAGGACACGAGAATGCACTTGGTCGCGTCGGCGAGCGAGGTCGTGGGCGCGATGACCCGATCGATGATCGGCTTGCCGTACTTGGCTTCGCCGGTTTGGAGGAACGGCGTCTCTTCCCCCGCTTCGATGAAGTTGCCCTCCGCGTAGATGCGAAACAGCCGTGGCGGCTCGCCCTTGAGTTGTCCGCCGACGACGAACGAGGCGTTGAACGCAATGGGACCGTTGGCCAGGAAGGGGGCGTCGCGGCGCTCGATGTCGCGCACGGCATCCGACACCAGCGTCGCCACATCGAACATGGTGCGCGCCGTCCACAGATTCGGCGGTCCACCTTCGACCTCACTGCGCTGCTTCAGCACGCTGATCACGGCCTGGGTGCCCGCCAAACTGCCGGAGCTCAGCAAGACGAGCACGCGATCGCCCGCGCGCTCGAACACGGTCATCTTGCAGAACGAGGCGAAGTTGTCGACGCCGGCGTTGGTGCGCGAGTCCGACGCGAGGACGATGCCGCCCTCGAGCAAGATGCCGACGCAGTAGGTCACGATCTCACGTTCCACTTCCCATATGTCACCCCGTCAGTTCGCGCGGATCTCATCGGTCCACACCTTGAAACTTTCCAGCGTCGAGGGCCCGAAGCTGGTCGTGAGCGCGACGTCCGACGCGTCCCTGCCTCTGGCGATCAGGACCCGTCCGATGCGGGGCGTATTGTTGCGCGCATCGAAGGTGTACCAGCCGTCGCCGAGATAGACTTCGAACCAGGCCGCGAAGTCCATCGGCGAATCGGCGGGGGGCACGCCGATGTCGCCCAGATAGCCGGTGCAGTAGCGCGCCGGGATGTTCATGCAACGGCAGAACGCAACGGCGAGATGGGCGAAATCGCGACAGACGCCTTGGCGATCTTGAAACACCTGGAAAGCGGACTTGGTAGGGCTCGAAAGGCCGTAGCCGAACTGAATGTGCCGATGCACGAAGTCGCAGATGGCCTGGACCCGCCGCCAGCCAGACGGCGCCTGGCCGAACAAGCCCCAGGCAGTTTCCGACAGCAGGTCGGTCTCGCAATAACGGCTGCCGAGCAGGAAGAGCAGGGTCTCTTCGGGGAGCGCTTCCACGGGCCGCTGCTCGAGCGCAGGGACGACGGGGTCCGGGTTGCCGGTGTCGTAGACGACCGCATCGCTGCTCAACCGAAGGTGTCCCGCCGGGGCGACGATGCGGCTGCACCAGTTGCCGAAGGAATCCCGGTAGGCCTTGATCGGCGAGGACGGACTGAGCACCAGGTAGTCCGGCCTGATGAGGTCGGAGGCGCGGCTGTAGTGAACACTCAAGGTGACGATCATCGCTGTCGGCTGTGGGCACTGATAGACCAGCTCGTATCCAACTCGAATCTGCATGGGAACCCGCTCTCTCTGTGTGTGGTGTCTGGGGGCGATCAGGTGGGGACCACGCGTGCGAGCGCCTGCTCCAATACGGCGCCCAGGCGCTCGGCCCAACTCTGCGCGTCGGATTCGCTGGCGAGGAGGTCCTGGCGGATCTCGAGCTCCACATGCGGAATGCCGCGCTGCTCGCCGTGCGTGACGATCGTGTAGTCGGTGGCATCGCTCACCGCATACGGTTGGTTGTCCCCGACAACGAGCGCGCCATCGCGGCGCAGCTCGTCCAACACCAACCGACCGAGCCGGGCATCGCGGCCGTACAGCACGCCGGCGTGCCAGCGCCGCCCTTCGTCCAGGTAGACGGGTGTAAAGCTGTGCAGCGTGACCAACACGCTGGAGCCTCCGCGGGCACGGCGCGCGTCCAGCTCGTCGCGAATACGGTGGTGGTATGGCTGGAACAGCTCCTCGAATCGTTGCCGCGCGTCGTCGGACGCGAGGCCTTCGTTGGCGGCGATGCGGGTGCGCTCGCTGAGTGTGGGGATCGAATCGGGCGCGCCGGGCGGACGGTTGGCGTCGATCACCAGTCGCGAATAGGTGTGCATGATCAGAAATGCATCGAGGCGGGCGGCGAGACGCAATCCCAGTTCGGCCACGCCCAGGTCCCACGCCACATGCGTGGACAGCTCGGCCTCGGAGAGTCTCAAGCGGTTCAGCTTGCGTGGGATCGCGCGCCCCGCGTGGTCGCAGGCGAGCATGAAGGCAGACCTCCCCTGGGCGCGCTCGATCCGGAACACGGGCGGGTCGTCCGCACCCAGCAGCGCGTCAACGCTCACGCGAGCCGATCAGGGTCGTCGGAATGGATTGCATCTTCGAACTCTCAGCGCAGGGATACAGGTTTCAGGGCGACGGCGGTAGCTCGCAGAAGTACGCGCGTAGTCCTACGCTCCGCGGATCGGTTGGGGCTCCGCCTTGACTCGCCTGGGCCCAGGCTCTAGCGGCATAGCATGAGATTCGCTCGCCTGTGGGAATCCTTCGCCGCGCTTGTCGCGCTGACCTCAGTGGCGGCGGCCGCTCCGGCGCCGGGGTCACAGCTCATCGATTGCAGCCAAGCCGGCGATCGGGTCGAGATCACCGTCAGCTCGCACCTCGATCCGTCGTGCGTCTGGACGCGTGGGGTGCGCATCACCGCCTCCGACGTGGTGCTCGACTGCCAGGGTGCCCGGCTCTACGGGCCGGACCGCCAACGCGGCGTCGAGATCAGCGCGCCGACCGACACCGCGCTGTCGAACATTACCGTGCGCAACTGCCAGATCGAGGGTTTCCTCAACAACGTCCGCATCACCCGCGATGGCTTCCGCGACCTGGCCGAGGGCGTCGAGTATGAGAACGCGTTCTCGAACATCGTCATCGAGGACAGCACGCTGCTCAATTCGCGCGGCGTCGGCGTCTTCGTCGACGGGTACGTGACCGGCGTCACGCTGCGCCGCCTGCACGTCGAGGGCTCGGGCAGCTCCGGCATCTACCTCGAGCACGGTTCGAAGGACTCGCTGGTCGAGGACTGCGACATCGTCAGCAACGGCTTCGGCGAGAATGGGCCGTATTGGCAAGAGTTCCAGTTCGCGGCCGGCATCTGGTACTTCGGCAACGGTCGCGAGGGGCTGTCGATCGACGGCGCGCGCTTCAGCACCATCCGCAACAACCGCTTCTCGGGCAACGCCTACGGCGCCATCTTCCTGTACAAAAATTGCGGCGAGTACGTGACCTCGCGGCCGGAGCGCTGGTGGCATCGCCGCTACGGCGCCGACGGCAACGTGATCGAGAACAACACCATCACCGGCGGCACCAACGGCGTCTGGGTCGCGGCGCGCATGGCCGAGAACATCCTGCCGATGGAGTGCAGCGACCCGCAGTATCAACCCGGCTACGCGCTCGACTACGCCGACGACAACATCATCCGCAACAACGTCTTCCAGAACGTCACGTACGGCGTGCGGGTCGAGGACGACGACAACCAGATCCTGAACAACCAGTTCAGCGGCGACGGCGCGCAGCAGGCGGTCCTCATCGGCACTCCCAATCGCACCGCCACTCTTGGCCAGCCGGTCACGGGCACGATCGTCACCGGCAATACCGCGACCATCCCCACCAATCCCAATCCCTATCGCTGGGTGCACGGTCACACCAACACCACCTTCAGCGGCAACCTCAGCCTCGGCCGACCCTCGGGCCTGTGCGAGGGCCTCGAACCGGCGCGCGGACCGTTCGTCATGACCCTCGCCGTCGTCATCACTTCGGTGCCGCCCGTGGACCCACCGCCGCCGCTGGCGCAGCCCGGTCCGCTGGGCGCCTGCCCGCTGGCCTGCGCCAGTGGGGCCACGATGAGCGATGCGGCCATTCGCATCACTCGTATCGACACCCCACCGGGTGACGATGCTTTGGCCTTCAACGGCCGCATGGTGATCGCGCATCCGTTCGGCCCGACGCTCGATCCCATCACCTACGGGGTCGGCATCGCCATCACCGACCAGGTCGGCACCAGCGTACTCAATGCCACCATTCCGGGTGGCGACTATGATCCCGTGACCAAGACCGGCTGGCGCGTGTCGTCGACCGGCAAGCGCTGGCGCTACATCAACAAGAGCAGCTCTCCGGCGAACGGCATTACCTCGGTCGTGATCAAGAACCTGTCGAGCCGTCAGCCCGGCCTCATCGCGTTCAGCATCAAGGGACGGCACGGCAACTACGCGGTCGCGCCTCCAGCCGTCTCGCTCATCGGCACGCTCGTGCTCGATCCGCCTACGGCCGAAACCGGTCAGTGCGGTGTCGCGTCGAGTGCATGCGTGACCGACGCGCGAGCGATGCGCTGCCGGTAGGCACTGCACTCACCCGTCCGATGCGCCCAGGCGGCGTACACCGGCCGCATCTGAATGAGGAGGCGAGCCGCCAGGAACACTCTTGACGCCAGCCTTCCGGCGCGACTAAAGCTTTGACATGAGAACCATCGCGTTCCTTTTTGGTCTTCTCCTGGTGGCGCCCGTGCGCGCGGAGACACCGGCTTCGTGTCCCTTCGGACCCGGCGCGCTGCCGGTCGATACGCTGCCTCCCGGCGCCCCGCACGGCAATGCCATCCCCATCAATCACATCGTCGTGCTGATGCAGGAGAACCGCTCCTTCGACCATTACTTCTCCCGCCTGCACGGCAAGGACATCGACCGCGCGTCGCGCAAGGCGACCAATCCGAATCCGCTCGGCGGCGACCCGGTCGGGACGTTCCACCAGAGCAACTACTGCGAGGTCGCGGATCTCCCACACAGCTGGAACGCCACACACCGGGAATGGAACGGCGGCGCCATGGACGGCTTCGCCACCGAGAACGCCATCGCCGCCGACCCGAGCGGCTCACGGACGATGGGCTACTACCGCCGTCGCGACCTCAAGTTCTATTTCAAGCTCTACCGCACCTTCGCGATGAGCGACCGCCACTTCTGTTCAGTGCTCGGCCCGACCTTCCCGAACCGGCACTACCTGCTGTCCGGCACTTCCGCCGGGCACATCCGCAACGATATCGCCGTCGCCACGCACGCCTCGATATTCGAGTTGCTGGATGCCGCCGGCGTGACGTGGAAGATCTACGCCTCGGATCTGCCCTTCGGCGCGCTCTACGCCTACGTCCAGGCGCACCCCAATACCGCCCCGATCGCGCAGTTCTACGCCGACGCGGCCGCTGGTGTCCTCCCGCAGGTCACCTTCGTCGACCCGATCTTCTTCGGCGACGAGAGCACCCAGAACGACGAGCATCCGCCGAACAACGTTCAGCTCGGGCAGGCCTTCGTCGCCGGGGTGGTGCAAGCGATGTTCACCAGCCCGCAGTGGAGCGACTCGGCGCTGTTCATCACCTACGACGAGCACGGCGGGTTCTACGATCACGTCCCGCCGCCACCGGCGTGCGTGCCCGACGCCGTCCCGCCGAACCTGCTGGCCGGGGACGTCGTCGCCGCGTTCGATCGCTACGGAATCCGCGTGCCGTTCGTCGTCGTCTCGCCGTTCGCGCGCCGCAAGTACGTGTCGCACACGGTCACGGATCAGACCTCCGTTCTGCGCTTCATCCAGACGCGGTTCGATCTCCCCGCGTTGACCAACCGCGACGCCAATGCCGACCCGTTGCTCGAGTTCTTCGACTTCGCCTCGCCGCCGTTCATGACACCGCCCAACTTGCCCGCCGCCACCATCGATCCGGATCATCCCGGCTGCGCCGGCTGAATTCTCCCCGACGGGACGGTTGAGTCGAATTTGTCGTGAGTGACGCAGGCCGTCACCGATTCGGTGCAGTCTTGCCGGATCGGTGACCGGGCCGGTCGGCTTCGCCCCGGCGCAGCCTTGGCACCGGGGTTGCTGTTCCTCGACGCCGGTCGAGGGGGCTTCCAACTTCTCCGGCGTGTTGCCAAGCATACGCTACGGAGGGGGGTGAGTCGGGTGAAGTCGAAGCGGCACCGTGAGCGATTCTCGACCAGGGCAACCATCGCGGCCGTCATCGCGGTCGCGGGGTCGATCGCATGCGCTCCCGCGGCGCGGGCGGTGCCGTACGACATCGTCTATGTGCGCCAGCCGCGCTTCGGCGACACGACCAACACCACGTGGCCCGAGGTGGCGCATCCGGCGAGCATCGATCCCGGCGCCGATCTGATGCTGCTGCATCCCGACGGCACCGAGGAGGAGCTCGTCGACGGCGGTGTCGGGGCGGTGACGGATCCGTTCGTGTCGTTCGACGCGCAGTGGGTCTACTACGCCTACTTCTACGACGTGCGCGCGCAGGCCTACAACAGCCAACGCGGCCTGCCCTACGAGGGCTCCGACATCTTCCGCATCCACCTGCAGACGCGCCAGATCCAACAGCTGACGTTCGGCGAGTTCACGCCCAATACCGGCGCCGGCAACTTCAACGAAGCGGACCCGGTCAACCCGGGCAACCAATACGACCGCCTCGGCTACGGCATCTTGAACCTCGGTCCCGCGCCGGTCGCCGGCGGCAAGGTGGCGTTCACCAGCAACCGCAACGGCTTCGTTCCCCCGCGTGGGCTCACCAACCCGACGCTGCAGCTCTACGTGATGGACGAGGACGGTGGCAACGTGACGCAGACTGCGCCGATGAACGTTGGCAGCGCGTTGCACCCGACGCCGCTGCGCGACGGCCGCTTGCTCTTCAGCACGCTCGAGACGCAGGGGCTGCGCGACAGCCGCATGTGGGGCATCTGGTCGATCTACCCCGACGGTCGCCACTGGGCACCAGCGGTGAGCGCCTTCCGCAGCGGTCAGGCCTTTCACTTCGCGACCCAGCTATCGAACACCGACCTCGTCGTCGTCGACTACTACAATCTCAACAACAACGGTTTCGGGGCCCTCTACCGCTTGCCGGTCGCGGCGCCAGCCGGGACGCCGGCGTTCTTCAGTGCCTTCCCGGACGAGAACCCGTCGATCCAGCAAACCGTCGGCGGCGGCTTTCTGTATCCCTTCACCATGTCGTTCACGCCCTGGGGCATGTACTCGATCACGCCTTTCACGCACGGCAACGACGAGGCGGCGCCGATCGGCGCCGGCGGCGTGCGCGTCGGCAAGTTCACCCATCCGAGCGCGGCGCCGAGCAACGACCTGCTCGCCGTCTGGACGCCGGGCCCGGCCAACGATCTCAATCGCCCGGTCACCGATCCGCGCTACGACGCCGGCCTCTATCTGATTCCCGGTGGCAACGTCGTGAGCGGGCCGAATGCCCTGGTGTTGATCAAGAACGATCCGGCCTACAACGAGGCCTGGCCGCGCGCCGTGGTGACCTACCGCGCCGTGCACGGCGTTGACGAGCCGGACGAGTTGCCGTGGCTGCCCAACGACGGCACGCACTACGCCGCCCTGCCGGCCGGCACGCCGTACGGCCTCGTCGGCACCAGCAGCTTCTACAAGCGCGAGAGCTTTCCCGGGTTCGTGCCGTCGTGGTCGGATACCTTCGACGGCCTCGACGCCTTCAACACCACCGAGAACGGTCAGAGCAGCAACTGGGAATGGCAGGGCAGCGACGCCGGCAAGTACGACGACGCCGACATCTGGGCGGTGCGCATCGTCGCCATGGAGCCGGGGACGCACCGCAGCTACGGCCCCAACGGCGGCCCGAGCGGCGGCCCGTTGTTCTCCAGTCACGCCATGGAACGCCTGCGCATCCTCGGCGAGATCCCGCTGCGCAAGTTCGACGGCTCCGGCAACCCGATTCTCGATCCCGAGGGAAATCCCGACACCAGTTTCCTCGCCAAGATTCCCGCCGATCAGCCGTTCACCTTTCAGATGCTCGACCGCAACGGGATGGTGCTGACGATGGCGCAGACCTGGCACCAGGTGCGGCCGGGCGAGGCGCGCTACGACTGCGGTGGCTGTCACGCGCACAGCCAGGCGCCGCTCGACTTCCACGACACGTTCGCGGCGCGCCCCGAGTACGCGGTCGCCGACCTGGCGCACACGACGCCGCTGCTGAGCAAGGACGCCGGCGGGAACCCCACCGTCCGGGTCGAGCCCGTTTCGCTCGTCGACGTCGAGTTCTACCGCGACATCCGCCCGCTGCTGCAACGCAGCTGCGTGTCCTGCCACACCAAGAACGACCCCAACCCGCCGGGTCGGCTGGTGCTCGACGACTACACCTCCTCCGGCGGCCTGCCGGGCGACTACGCACGGTTGGCCGACGACTCGGAAGCGCGCTGGGGGTATCCGCCGCTGGTCCGCGTCGGCACGCCGGTGTGGCGGCAGACCAACGCCAGCCGCTACGTGCGCGCCTTCCAGAGCCGGCGCAGCCTGCTGATGTGGAAGATCTTCGGCCAACGCCTCGACGGTTGGACGAACGCCGATCACCCGACGGAGTCGGTGCCGGGCGACGCCGCCACGCTGCCGCCCGGGGCTGAGATCAACCAGAGCGACCTCGACTTCACGGGAACCATCATGCCGCCGCCGGGCAGCGGCGTGCCGCCGCTGACCTGGGACGAGCGTATGACCGTCGCGCGCTGGATCGACCTCGGCTGCCCGATCAACTCGGGCGGCGGTGGCACGACGGCCTACGGCTGGTTCCTCGACGACCTGCGGCCGACGCTGACCATGAGCGCGCCGCGCCCCGGTGCGAACCGGGGCCCGCTCACCGAGATCCGCATCGGCGCCGCCGATGCACACACCGGCGTCGATCTCAGTTCGCTGTCGATCCGCGCCGACTTCTCCGTCGAGGGCCGCGCCGCCGGCCAGGAGCTGGCCGACCTCGCCGCCGAGATCGACGATGGCGTCTACGCCATCGCGCTCAGTCAGCCCATTGCCGCGCTCGCCGCGACAGAGCTGCGAGCAGAGGTTGCCGACCAGCAGGGCAACGTGACGCGCATCGCGCGCAAGTTCTGGGTGGTCGGCGCATCGGGCACACCCCTCGCGACGCCAATCGCCACGGCGACGCGGACGCCGACGCCCACCGCGACCTCCACGCCGACGCGGACGCCGACGCGCACGGCGACCCGCACGCGCACGCCGACGAGTACTCCGACGCGCACGCCGACCGCAACGCCGACGCGCAGCCGGACCAACACTCCGACGTCCTCGCCGACGCGCACGCCGACGTCCACCGCTTCGCCGCCGCGGACGAGCACCCACACCGCGGTGCCGCCGACGGCGACACCAACGCGGCAGCGCGGCCGAGTGCGCGGGCGCGTCCTCTACCAGAACGAAGGCCGGCCCGTCGCGGGCGTGGTCATGCAAACCGGCGTCGAGACGGACTCCGCCGGCGCCTACGAAGCGACGGCGGCGGACGCAGCGCCCTGGATGCTCGTGCCGCGCAAGGACGGCGGCGGCGCGGGCGCGGTGACGGCGCTCGATGCCGCCTACGTGCTCCAGGCTCAGGTCGGCCTGCGCACCCTCGATGCATGGCAGCGGCTCGCCTGCGACGTCACGGGCAACGGCGTCCTCAGCTCGCTCGACGCCGCGCGTATCCTGCAACTCGTGGTCGAGCTGCGACCGCGGCTACCCGTCGCGGAGCTGTGCGGCGACTGGCTCTTTGTCCCGACGATGAGCGCCGGCGATCCCATCCGTCCGATCCGTCCGGACGTGACGGCTGCCGCGTGCCGTCCGGGCGCCGTCGAGTTCGGCTCTGCCGATGCCGAGATCGATGGCCAGGACTTCACCGCCGTGCTGCTCGGCGATTGCACCGGCAACTGGCAGTCGGGCGGCGCCGCCCTCTTGCGCCGCGCGGCGAACGGGCGCGACGCCGTGCGCGTCGGCCGCGTCCACCGTCTGCCGGGGGGCCGGGGACGGGTGAAGATCTCGTTCCGCGGCGGCGCGGCGTTACAGGCCGCGTCGCTCACCTTCGCTTACGATGCATCGCAGATGCAGCCCGTGGCCGTTCGCGCGGCGCGCCGCACGCGACCGCCGCTGACGAGTTGGAATGCCGACCACCCCGGCACGCTGCGCATCGCGCTCGCCGGCGCGCAGCCGCTCGCAGCGCGACAGGCGGCGTTGGTCGTCGAGCTGGAGCAGCTCGGTAGCTGGCTGCCGGCGGCGCCGAGCCTGGCCCTGCTGGACGCGCGAATCGACGAAGCGCGTTGAGATCGACTTCTAGTCCGGGCTGACACCAGGGGGAGTTGCCAGGCTGGAGAGCTCGTCGTGAGACGGCGCGCTCGAAGGCCATGCAGGCCGCGCGATCAAAACCAGAGAATACCGCTCGCACCTTGTGACTGCATTTGACGGCAAGACTCACGCCGGGCTATCGCTTGGCGCGTGGGGCAGAGTGGAACACGGAGGCTAGGGAGCGCGAAGCGCTCCCGTCCGGCTCCACGTGGCGGCGGTGCCGAACGAGGGCGGCGCGGTCTCGCTTGTGCGCTCGTCGCGTTCGCCTTCGTTCTGATCGGCGAAACCGCCAGCCTCGGGGCCGTGCACGACCTGCGTGGGGGAACGCGCGCCAGTGTATTCTCAGGTCGTGGCCGCCCCAGCCTGACTCTGCGGTTCAGGCAGGCTGGGGATTGGTCCACCATGCCGGACCCGCGCTGTCCGGCCACGGCATCGCTGCACGTGGTGGCGTCCGCGGGAGACGTGCGCGAGATCGCCCTGCCGTGTGACCACTGGAGGCGAAAGGGGAACCTGTTGCTCTACGCCGACCGCAGCGGGTCAGCCGGGGGCGTGAAGTTGGTCGTCGTGTCCAGGCGGCGGCTCATCATACGCATGGGCTCTCCGGCCCTCACCCCGCCGCGTGGCCCGCTGCGTTACCTTGAGGTCGGGCTCACCGTCGGCACCGAGAGCTATTGCGGGCGCTTCTCGGGCTTCCTTTCCAACACCACACGGCACGTCCTCTCGCTCGGACCGACGGGGGCCTGCCTCTCGGCAAAGCCCAACCTTCTGGTCGTCGTGCTCGATGACGTGCGCTTCGACGGCGTCGACCAGATGCCCGAGCTGGCCCGCATTGCGGCCGAGGGCGTGTCCTTCGACAACGCCTTTACGCCGCAGTCGTCGTGTACCTCGAGTCGCGCGTCCATCCTCACCGGCCTCTACTCGCTGCGGCACCATACCTACCAGGTGGGCGGCGTGATCGGCGGGGCGGACCTCTTCCGGGAGACCGGCGACGATCAACAGACGATCGCGGTGTGGTTGCACGACGCCGGGTATCGCACCGGCCTCTTCGGCAAGTACCTGAACGATTACGGTGCGACGGAGGCGGACAAGGGTCCGAACGGAAGCTTCTATGTTCCCCCCGGTTGGGATCGCTGGTGGGCGTTTGCCTACAACGAACACTACGGCGGTGTGTACGGCAAGGACTACCAGATCGTCGAGGAGAACCACCTCGTGACGAGCTACAGCGACCACGCCAGCGACGCCGAGTACAGCACCGACGTGTCCGCCATCAAGCTGCGCGCGTTCGTGCGTGGCGCGGTAGCTGCCGGCGAGCGATTCTTCGCGTATTGGACGCCGTACGCCGCCCACGGCGACACCCCGCAGGTCCTCCCGGCTCCCGCGCAACGACACGCCGGCCTCTTTGCCACGCTTCCGCCCTGGCGGCCGGCGAGCTGGGACGAGACCGATACCAGCGACAAGCCGCGCTGGATGCAGACCAATCAGGCGCGCGAGGACGTCCCCGGCGGGTCGGGTCCGATTCTGCGATCGATCACCGATGTGTTCCGCGAGTTGCAGTACGAAACACTGCTGTCGGCCGACGAGCAGCTCGGCCTCATCATGCAGCAGCTGCGCGACCTGGGGATCGACGACGATACGCTGGTCCTCGTGACCAGCGACAACGGCATGGCCTGGGGCGAGCATCACGTGTGGGCGAACAAGGGGTGCGCCTACGACGAGTGCCAGCGGGTCGCGATGCACGTCCGATATCCGCGCCGGGTACCGACCGCGCCGGCGAACGTGGCGGCGACCGTGCTCAACAACGACATCGCGCCAAGCCTGGCGGCCTATGCCGGTGTTCCGCTTCCGTACGCCGCCGACGGCGAGAGTCTGCAGGGATGGCTGGGTGGTCTGACACCGGCCGCGTGGCGCAGCGACTACATTCTCTCGCACTGGCGCACGGCCCGGGGCGACAGCTTGACGTACGCGGGGCAGGTCAGCGACGGCGACCAGATACGGGTCTACTACGGAAACACCCGCGCGCAGCCGCGTGCCTCGGTGGTGTTGGAGTTCGACGCTGGGGGCGGGGTAGCAGCGGGCGCGCTCCGGGTCCCCATCGGCGTGGACTCCGATGCCAGCTGGTCCGCGTTCGCAGCCGTGTTGCGCTCCAACGCTGCCAGCGTACGGGTATCGGTCAACACCACCCAGCATCGGGTCGGGATCAGTCCTGTCGTCATCAATGCCGACACCAGCGTGTACATCTGGGAGGAGGTCGATCAGGGGAGCGTCATCGACCCGATCGATGACCACCCGGACATGCTCGGCGTGCGCGACGTCGCCAACGGATTCACCTGGGTCGAGTACGAGACCGGTGAACGAGAGCTGTACGACCTCGCGACCGATCCGGATCAGCTCGACAACCGCGCGTACGATCCGACCTATGGCGGGATGCGTCAGCGCTATGAAACTCGCCTCGGCGAGCTGCTGACCGAAGTCGCTGCCCGCTGAGGCCGGCATCCTTGCTTTGCCCTGCGTCAGATCGTATCGGGTCGTACCAGTGGTCTTTGCGCTGCGCTTGCCTCTCGCACTGTTCGGATTGCTCTTGACCGTCCTGCCGACGGTGCCGCCGGCCGGCGCCGTGCCGGCGTGTATCGGCGACTGCAACGACAACGGCGCCGTCGATCTCAGTGAGTTGATCACGGGTGTCAGTCACGCGCTGCGTCGGCCTGAGTCACCGGCCATGAGCGTGTCCTTCGCGTGCTCGGCATTCGACGCCGATGACGACGGTCAGGTGGCCATCGACGAATTGGTTGCGGCGGTGAATGCGGCCCTGACAGGCTGTCCGCTGGTGCCGGTCGAGTTCGCCGCCGCGCTGGAACCCGGCGGTGCGGCTTTGTTGCTGACCCCGAGGGAGGCGCTGCGCGGCGGCGCGACGTACGCCGTGGTGGTTACCACTGGGGTGAAGGACGCGCAGGGCCGCGCGCTGCGGGCGGACGCGGATTTCGCCGCGCTGGTCGGAGGCGGGGCGGGTGGCGGGGACGGTCCGGTCGCGCGCTTCGACGCCGATCCCGAGGCCGCGGGCAATCCGTATCCCGAGGCGCGCCTGGTGCGCGGCGACGGCAGGGTCCACGTTCCGGACCGCTTCGCCCTGCGCGGCGTCGACGACACGCCGGGCCTCGCGATGGCGCGCCAGGTCCTGCGCCGCACGGCGGACGAGCTCGAGGCCCTGCGCGGTTTCAGCACCACGGCGCCGGTGCGCATCGCGCTCTCCGCGGCAGTCGATCTGGCCACCGTCGATGCCGGCACCGTGCGCTTCTTCGCCGTGCCCGGCGGCCGAGCCGACCTCGACTCCGTCTTGCGCGCCGCGGTACGGCTCGGCGTGCGGCGCGGGATGGTGGCGCTGGCGTTGGCATTTCCGACGCAACCGATCGAGGACGATCTGCTGGCGATTCGCGCCGATCTGATCGGGCGCGCACTGCGCGACCCGCCCGAGGTCATTCTGACCGACCCGAACCCGGACGACGATCTGGCCCTCGGCGTGTTCGGGCCGCACGACGCGGCCTTTGGAGACTTTCTCGCCGCGCATCCGGCCGTCGCCGCGGTCGTGCACGGCCTCGTCCGCGCGCCGGACTACCGCGCCGCGAACGGGGTGTTCGACGCGGCCAAGGTGAGTGGCGAGCGTCCGGCCACTGACGTGCTGATCGATTTCCTGCTCACGGTTCCGGCCGGTCCGGGGCCGCATCGCGCCGTGGTCATGCAGCACGGGTTCGCCGGCAGCAATGCGTTTGCCGTGACGGACCTCGGTGCCGATCTCGCCGCGCGGGGTCTGGCCGGGATTGCCATCTCGGCGCTGGCGCACGGCCGGCGCGGCAACCCGCTCGATCTGTTGCGTTCGACACCGGTGCTGACGCGCGATCTGTTCCGCCAGACGATTGCCGACCAGATGTCGCTCGTGCGCGCCATCGAGGCCGGCATCGACGTCGACGGCGACGGCCGGCGCGATATCGATCCCGCCGGGCTCGGCTATCTCGGACAGTCGCTCGGCGGCATTCTCGGTGCCACCTTCATCGCTGTCGAAGACACCATACAAGCCGCGGTGCTCAACGTCGCCGGCGGACGCGTCGCGTTCCTCGGCAACAACCCGGGCACGCGGCCGATCTTCGCCGGCTATCTCGCCGAGCAGGCGGGTCTCGACATCGCGAACCCGGAGTTCGAGGTCTTTCTGCAGCGCATGCTCGAGCTGGGGCAGCACGGGCTCGACCCGGCCGACGGCTTGAACTTCGCCCGCCGCTGGCACCGCGATCCGTTCCCCGGCGCGCCGCCCCGCCGCGTGCTCATGCAGGAGGGCATCGGCGATGCCCTGGTCGCCAACGAAAGCACCGAGGTCCTGGCTGCCGCTGGCGGTCTGCCGGCCGATGTCGCCCTGCAAGATGCCAATGGCGCCTCGGCGCTGTGGCGGTTCGACAACCCGGGGGGTCACGGCATCCTCGGCCGCGCCGACGTCGCGGCGCAGGCCGTCGCCTTTCTCGCCAGCGGCGGCACCTCAATCCTCGATCCCGCCGGGCTCGAACCCTAGCGCGGCGCGGGATGGCAGGCGCTCCAACCCGCGAGCGAGACCAATGCGTCGGCCTAGGAGTGTGTTTCATTGCCCACGCCCAAATAAGGGACTTTACTGAGCAATTGGCGGGATTCTCCCCTCTATTCAGGTTGCGGGTTTTGGGCTATGTGATTGAGCAGCTGGAATTCCTCCTGTTCCCCCTTCCGGCCGGCGGGTCGCCGGTGTCCGAGGCGACCCGCCAATTTTTTATTCCCGCCATACGCACTGGCCATTCCCACAGGCGTTGTAACAGGCGAGCGCGC
>CAYVUV010000014.1:0-6930 GCA_964455095.1 uncultured Binatia bacterium (SeqCode) | reverse complement strand
GCTGCCGCAGATGGTGATCGGCCCGGTGTACGACGCGGAGGTGGAGACATCGAAAAAGAGCTGCAACTCACCCAGGTCGAGGCGGATGTTCGGCGGGATGCTGGCGGGCGACTGACAGGCGGCGCTCACCAGGGTGCTGCCTGCACCCGTCACCTGGCTGAACTCGACGCTGACCGGAAACGCGAGTGAAGTATCCCCGGGACAGAGGTTGACCGTCGTCGTCACCGGAACGCTGACGTCGGAACCGACCGGCGTGTTGGCAGCGAGCGACGCACCGATCGTGAATGGGCCCGTATAGCCAGTGGGAGAAAGTAGGTCCCCCGTGAGGTCGGCTACGAGCGTATAGGACGGCCCGGCCGGAAGCACCGTTCCGGTCGGGGGGGAGAAACCAACCCTCACGAGCATGCCGTGGGGGGAGAAAGCCAGGCGGCCCGCTCCGCTCAGCGAGAAGCTTGGCACGGCCGTGCTGGTGGCGTACGCCGAGACCTCCACACCGCCGGGCAAACCCAAAACGATTGGCATCGTCACGTCCATCGGCACGCCGGTGAGGGCGGCGTTGATATCCACCGGCGTACCGAAGACGCTGCGCGCCCCGGCATCGAACTGGAGCGTTCCCACCAGCGCAACGGAGGAGACATTGAGGACCACGTGCATGACGCCGGTCACCGCGGTCGCCACACTTGCGGTCGTCTCGTTGCCGGTGATGAACTTCCCGAGCGCCTTCGGCGACGAGCACACCGACACCCGATAGAGCTCGCTGTTCGTCGCGGTGTCGATCACCGACACGTTGTCGCTGCCGTAGTTGGCGACGTACACCCGCGAACCATCCGGGTGGACGGAGACCCCGTATGGCTGGTCACCGACGGGAATGCTGGCGACGGCCGACCCGGTTGCAACATCGATCGCGGTGACCGTGTCGTCATCGTTGTTGGCCACGTAGACCGCCTGCCCATCGGGCGTCACGCTGACCCCGAGCGGCAACGTGCCGACGGGAATCGTATCGATGACCAGGTCGGTCGTCGTGTCGATGACAGAGATCGTGCCGCCGAGGCGGTTGCTCACGTACGCCCGTGTCCCGGCCGGATTGATGGCAACCGCGAATGGGTCGTCGCCGGCGGGGATCGTATCGATCACGAGGTTGCTGGCCGTGCTGACGACAGCGACCTGATCGAGCACTGAAGTCACGGCGTACACCTTGTCCCCGCTGGGATGAGCGGCAATGCCGGTAGCATAGCTGGCGAGAGGGATCGTATTGAGGACCGTTGCGGTCGCCGTGTCGACGACCGACACCGTATTGGCCAACGTGTTGCCGACGTAGAGGCGCGTACCCGTCGGATCCACGTCCACTGCGAACGGAAGAACGCCGACCGGAGCCGTATCGACGACCGCGTTCGCCGCCGTATCGAGGAATGCCACGCTGGCGGTCGCGATGTTGGTGACATAAGTGCGCGAGCTCCCCGGACCGACCGTCACGCCGCTCGGCCCGAGCGCCGTCGGAATGGTCGTCGCGACAGTGTCGGTCGCAGTGTCGATCACCGCCACCCCACCGTCGTAACAGGGGATGTATGCGGACGGCGCGGCCGCGGCCGGCGTCGCGCCGACGGCAAACATCGCGATGGCGACGAGAATTCCTGCATCCAGTCTTCGCATGGAGTTCACCCTCTCTATCGGTTACGGACCGCTGCGCAGGGCGCGGGCGAAGTGACAGATGCTCTCGTCATCCCCAGCCTCACCCACACGATGCACGGACGGCGTAACAAACCGCTGAACAGTTGTTCCCTCGCGGACGATGCCAGCGACGCCCTCAGTCGGGCTCTCCCCGGACCGCTGATCTCCTCCGCCCCGCACAGCTCGAGCCTGCCGTCCCGGCTCAGTGGCAGGCGCAGTAACGGACAGCGCTAAAAGATGCCGTCGACGATGTCGTGGGGGCGGTATCGCGCGTGTTGCCAAACCCCCCATTGAAACACCCAAACCCGCCGAAGCTCACCGTGGAGAAGAAGCCGGGTAACCCCAGGGCCGTACCGACGCTTTCACAGTTTGCGTCGGTTCCATCGCTGCCCGCATACGTCCGCGTTGCATCGTCGTACACCTTGCCATGCGCGGCGCACGTCGCGTCGCAATTGGCATTCACCGCGCCCTGGTACCAACAGAACCCGCCGACGATCTGTCCGCCGGGACACGAGATGAGCGGCGTGAGCCCGAGCACGTCGTCGACGAAGGCGTCGACGAGGGCCGCCACCGTCGCGACGTCGCCGGTGATAGCGCAGCCGCCCTTCGCGTCGGCGGTGGTGAAGGCCTTCTGGAGCTTGAGCTCGGCCTTCTGGAGACAGGCCGGGTCGGTGGCGACGGCGAGCACCAGCGCCTTCGAGTGGCACTTGGTCTTCGCCGCGGCGGCCTTGGTGGCGGCCTTCTGCTTGGCGGCGGCGCACTGCGCGGCGGGCGTGCCGGCGCCACGCGCGGTCGCGGCGCACAGCAGCGGCAGCGCCACAACGGCGACGATCAGCGAGCGAACGGTTCGAATCATCACGAGTCCTCCAAAGAATTGCGGTCTTCGGTGAATTGCGATCTGCGGTTGCGACCCTGCTAGGCGGCCTACACGGAGGAAGGCGTGAATTGCGACGGCACAGTTGTGCCGTCGGCTCCGGTGACCCATCGGATCGGCCGGTGCGGATCGGGGGTGTAGACGCAAAAGTTGCCGCGCCGGACCGTGACTGCGAGGTGGGCGTGCAGCTCAGGATGGACCGCGGCCAGACGCGTCAGGATCGAGCCGATGGCCTTGGTGACCGACAGCCGCGCCAGGTCCTGCGGCGCGCTGCCGCCGCCACGCGCCACCAGATCGCACGACCAGAGCGGCTGGCCCGGGCGCGCCACCAGTTCGGCGAGGTAGGTGAGTCCCCGGGCGTGGCGCAGATGCAAGCCCCGCCCCGCATACTCGACCTCCCACAGGTCGCCGCACCGGCGCAGGACCGCACGATCGGGAGTGGCCACTGCCGCGCTGTCGGCCGCCTCCCTCGCGACCAACCGCTCGAGTCGAGCCCGGGCGACGGCGGGATCCTCGACCAGCAGACATCGCATCACCTCGACCAACCCTGCGGCGTTCGCCGCCAGGTGGCGCTCGACGGCAGCGGCCAGCGGTGGCTGCAACGCGAAGCCGCCGACCCGCTGCGCTATCGCCGCGAGCTCGCGCGTCGTCAGCGGTGCGGCCGATGGTCCCTGGTCGGTCGCGTCATCGATCCAGCCCACGCCATCCAGGCGTGAAATGGCGGGGCACAATCGTGCCGTCGAAAACAGCCGCGCGAATTCTCAGGAGACGACCCAGCGGATGTCGGCGCGCGGCTCGACGACGTAGACGCACTGCGTGCCGGTGCGCACCGCGCGCGTGAGGTGTGCGCCGAGGCTCGGGTGGACCGCGTCGATCCGGGCAATGGCCTTCTTGATCGCCTTGGTGACGTTCTGGCGCGCGCGCTCCAGGGGCGAGCCGTCGCGCCGCACCCGGCCGCCGAGCCCGAGCACGCGCGACAGCTCGTCCTCGATCTGCTCGATCTCCGCCGCCGCCCGCTCGGCGCGGCCGAGGTCCGCCGCACCGACCGCGTCCTCGCGCTCGGCCTCGAGCTCGCTGAGGCGCCGGCCGTACTCGGCCCGCGCCTGCGCGTCGATGCGCGGTCCGGTGTCGGCGCTCACCGGGATCTCGGTTGCGGCGGTATCGGCCACCAGTACGAGCGCCGGCTGTTCGACGTTCGGCGCGGCGAGCAGGCGCGCCAGGCAGCGCACGCCGATGCTGTCGCGCACGTGCACCGTCGTGCCGTCGTAGGTGAGCGCCCAATACTCGCCGTTGTGTCGCCACGCGTACTCCGCCGCGGGGGATGCGTCAGCGAGGTGAGCTGGCGTTGATTCGTCCGGTGTCGCCAGAATCACCCCGTCGCCACCGTTCCCAGCGTTCGGCGTGGCGGGGGTGTCGAGTGTCCATTCGCGCCCGGTGCGCAGTATGCACTCCACCCGGCGGAGCCAGCCGGGCATGCGCAAGGCCGCAAACTGCCGTTCCGCCGCGCTCGCCAGCAGCCGAGCCCGTTCGGCGTCGCCGTCGGCGCCGCGGCGCACGTACATCAACGCCTCGTCGTAGTCGACGATGGCGCGCAGGGGGCGCGCCCCCTGCGCCTCCAGGACCTCGCGCGCCTTCGCAAACCATCCGATGGCGTCGTCATAGCGCGATTGCAGCGCGCAGAGGCGGGCGAGCGCCAGGCGCGCGTCCGTCATCGGATGGTGCAAGTTGGCCGGGATCACCGTGTCGAAGAGGTGGATCTCCAGCGCCCCGGCCTGGTCGGCGGATCCGGTCAGCCATGCGGCTTCCGCCGCGTCGCAGGCGACCTTGACCAAGCCGGCGCCGGCCATCCATGCGGGCGGATCCGCCATGGCGGGAACCACGCCGGTCAGGAACATGAGCGCCATGTCGGTGCGCCCCATGCGGGCGAACATCTTGGCGAGTCCAGACTGGATCGCTACCTGGAACCACGCCAGCAACGGTGTGATGTCGGGGCCGTCCTCCGGCTGCTGCGGCGCGACCTCCCAGCCCTCGTCCTTGGCCATGCGCCATTCGTCGTCGGCGCCGCTCAGTTGTGCCATCAGCACCAGGTGCCGCGGGAGGCGCGCCACCAACGCCTCGCAGCGTTGGCGCGCCGCCTGTGCGGCCGTAAACTCGCCCAACGCCGTGTGAAAGCGAAAGGCGTCCGCCCAACAGAACGCGGCCTCCGCCAGGCGTCCCTGCGCCTCCCACTCCATGGCGTGCTGCCGATTGACCTTCACGGCCCGGCGATAGTCGCCGCCGTGCCAGAACGCGCCACGTGTGGCCGATACGAACACGCGCGCGTACGACGGCACGGTGTCGTCGGTGAACGGCACGGGTGCGGAGACGAGCTGATCGACGATATCAGACACCGCGCGCCGCTCCGGTGTGTCGAAGCGGGTCGGCGCGTCATGGGCCGCTTCGGCTTCCCGGCGAATGATCTCCATCGCCATCAGCGCCGCCCAGGTCGCGTCGCGCTGCTCGCCGGCGTAGGGCAGACCCCATTCGGCCAGCGCGAACGCGCCGCGGAAGCAGCTCCCCTCCCACAAGGGTTTCAAGATTTCGGCGACGTACTGCGCCGCGCAGCGGTCGTCCTCCGTCTCGGCGATCAGACGCGCGGCATCGCGAGCCACCGCGAGGGCGCGATCGAAGTCGAGCACCCAGGCGAGCGCCAGTGCGAAGCGCCCGAGGAGACGGGGGCGTCGCGGGTCGGCGGTGGGCAGGAGGTCCAGCGCCATACGCAGGAACGCCGCCTCTTCGTCGCGCGCGTAGGCCCGTGCCGCTCGGTCCGCCGCGGCGAGCGCAGGTGGGACGCCGCGCTCGGCACCGTCGAGGTCCTTGCTGCGGTGGTAGTGCACGGCAATCTCGGCCGCGGACTCGGTGAGGCGGCCACCCACCGCGCGCTCGATCGCCTCGGCGATCTGCCGATGCAATCGAACCCGCCGCGATGGGATCATCTCCGCATACAGCGTGTGCCGGATCAGGGCATGACTGAACGCGTACTCGTCGCCGTGTGCCGTGCCGACGACGAGCCGGAAACGCAGCGCCTCGTCGACGGCCTGCAGCGCGGTCTCGGGGCCGATCTCCGCCACGGCCGCGGCGATGTCAAAACGGAACGAGCCATCGAAGGCGGAGGCGACGGAGAGCAGTTGTCGCGCGTCGCTCCCGAGCTGCGCCAGACGGCCGCGCACGACATGGCGAATGCCCTCGGGCACGCCCAGCGCGGGCAGGTCCAGTGCCTCGCCCTCGACCAGCTTCCGCTCGTCGACCAGGTACTGCACCAATTCGCGGACGAAGAACGGGTTGCCGCCCGTATGTTCGCAGATGCTGGTGACCATCGCGTCCGAGAGCGGCCGCGATGCGATCGCACCGGCGAGCTGCGCCGTCTCGGCCGCTCCGAGGCCCGGCAGGAACACGCGCTGGAAGACCGTCTCGCGCCGCAGCGCGGCGATCACATCGCTCAGGGGGTGCGCGGCATCGATCTCATTCTCGCGATAGACGCCGACAGCCAGGAACGGATGGCGCGGCGCGATGCGCGCCACATGCCGCAGGAGCGCGGTCGTGCCCTTGTCGGCCCAGTGGAGATCATCGAGCACCAGGAGGACGGGGCGGCGTCTGGATACGGTGGCGAGAAACTGACCCACCGCATCGAAGAGGCGGAAGCGTTCCTCGTCGGGCTGCAGTGGCGCAGGCTCGGGCAGGTCGGGGAAGCGCTCGCGCAAAACGGGGGCGAGGCGCGTCAGCGGCGCGCCCGCCACGCCGATCTCCTCGCGCAGCAAATCCGCGTCGGCCTCGCGGACGTAGTCGGTCAGGGCCTCGGCGAACGGGCCGTAGGGTGGCGCCCACTCGCCGTCGTAACAGGCGCCGCGCAGCACCAGCGCGCCCGCCGCCTCGCCGTGCCGCGCCAATTCCGTCGCGGTGCGGGTCTTGCCCATTCCCGCCTCACCGACCACCACCACCACCCGGCCGCGCCCCGCCGCGGTCTCCGCGAGTGCCTGCCGCAACTGCGCGAGTTCGTCCTCCCGCCCGACGAATACGTCACTGAGCCCGGTCCGCGGCAACATGGGCTGCGCAAGTTGCCATACGGGGCGCCAATTGCCCAGCCGCTTTTTCGATAAACATCATCGCCAGCGAATCGCAGTCGAGGTGTGTGCCTACGACGCCAACGGTATCGTCGTGCGGGCGGTGATACCGGCGGGGCAGACGTGCGGCGGCGTGCCGTGTTGGACGTCCGGCAACACGACGCTGAAGTTCAAGGACCAGGCCGGCACCTTCGACGGCATCCAGTCGATCCTGGCCAACAACAAGGGTGGCAGCACCGACGGCAAGATCATCGCCAAGGGCAAGGGGGCGAACCTGCTCTTCACGCC
>CAYVUV010000013.1:0-4912 GCA_964455095.1 uncultured Binatia bacterium (SeqCode) | reverse complement strand
GCGAATCCATGAGGTGGCGGTCGAGACCGGGCACGACGGGGAAAAGATGGAAGAAGAGCAGCACGAAAGCCAGAATCGCCACTCCCTTGGCGGCGGCAAAGAGCGCTCCCGCCACATGGTTCACCCGCCGCAACATCAGCGACCCCAGCGCCCGGTCGAGCACCAGGCCGGCGAGGCTGGCGACGGTCAGCGCCACCATGAACAGCGCGACGAAGGCGATGCCCAAACGCGCCGCCTCGGGCAACGGCATCGCCGCTGCCGCACCCGCTGCCACCCGCGCGCTCAGCCGCAGCGCCAGCACCAAGCCGACGACAACCCCGAGAAAGCCGAAGCTCTCGCGGAAGAAGCCGCGCCAGAAGCCGCGCAGCGCACAGATCAGGAGCAGGACCACTAGTGCGACGTCGATGCCGTTCATGCTCGTCGCCTCTGGGTGCCCGCGCTCCTCATCAGCCGAATCACACCCCGGTGGCGGTTCGCGCCAAACGGCGCAAGTAGCGCTTCTTGGCAGCCAACGCCTTCTTCTTCCGCCGCACGCTCGGCTTCTCGAAATGTTCCCGCTTGCGCAGCTCCGACAGAATGCCGGCTTTCTCGCACTGCTTCTTGAAGCGGCGGATCGCCACCTCGATCGGCTCGTTATCTTTGACTCGCACGCCTGCCATGAACTCGGTTACTCCCTCCTCCAATCCGGGATGGCTGCCCTCACGAGCGTGCGCGGCGGCGCGCCCCATCTGTCGGCACAGGAACCCATACCTTCTAGTCTATTGAGCCGCAGTGTCAAGACACGGGCCGCCGTCATGCCACAATGAAGCGCTCGGGGAAGTCGCTGATGACCCCGTCGACGCCCATTTCCACCAGGCGCGCGATGTCGGCTGGCTCGTTGACCGTCCACGCCAGCACTGCCAGCCCCTGCGCGTGCGCCGCCGTCACCGCGGCCGCGTCGGTCACCCCCCACCACGGGTGAATCGACCACGCGCCCAGCGCCGCGGCAGCCGCGCGCGCGTGGTCGAGGTCTGCCGTCTGCCACAACACGCCGATGCGGGCCTCTGGCTCGTGCGCGCGCAGCGCGTGCAAGGCCCCCATATCGAACGACGAGACCACCGTCGCGGCGAGTGCGCGGCGCGCGCGCAGGAGGGCGACCAGCGCCGCGGCCGTCGCGTCCCAATCCGCGGCCGGGCTTTTGATCTCGACGTTCAGCGCCGCGCGCGTCCCGGTGATGTCGAACACCTCCGCCAGCGAGAGCACTGGCTCGCCGGCGTAGGCCGGCGAGAACCACGCGCCGGCGTCCATGGACTGCAGCGCGGCGAGATCGAAATCGCGCACGGCGCCCTCCCCCCGCACCGTGCGGCCGAGCATGCGGTCGTGCACCACCACCAGTTGCCCGTCCCGCGTCAGCTGCACGTCGAGCTCGATCATGTCGACGCCGAGCTCGAGCGCGCGCGCGAACGCCGGCCGCGTATGTTCGGGCCGTGTGCCAGCCGCGCCGCGGTGCGCGATGCGCAAGAAAGCCATCGTCAGTTACCTAGCACCTTCGCCCCACCTGTGGCATAGCGACCGCGTGGCATCGACGTGGACGGCGATGGTGGTCACGACACCGGCCGAGCTGGCCGAGAGCGTGGCCAGCTTCCTGCTCGATCAAGGCGCGCCGGGCCTGGAGAGCGACGAGCGCGACGGCGTCGTTCGACTCACCGCGCATTTCGCCGGCGCCGCGCCGCTGGCGCAGCTCGCCACCTATTGCGACACACTGCTCGAATTCTTCCCCGGCGCGGCGCGGCCGCACGTCACCGTCGCCGAGGTGCCCGACGCCGCCTGGGCGGAAAGCTGGAAGGCGCACTTCCCGCCGCTGGAGATCGGCCAGCGCCTGTTCGTCCATCCGCCCTGGGTGACCGAAGTGCCCGCCGGACGCGTCGGCATTCTGCTCGATCCGGGCATGGCCTTCGGCACCGGCCATCACGCCAGCACGCGCGGCTGTCTGCGCCTGCTCGAAGCCGCGTTGCAGTCGCAACCCGCCGCCCGTGTGCTGGACATCGGCACCGGCTCCGGCATTCTCGCCATCGCCGCGGCGGCGCTCGGCGCGCGCGAGGTGTGGGCGGTCGACATCGATGCCGAGGCGTGCGCCGTCGCGGCCGAGAACGCCGCCATCAACGGCGTCGCGACTGCCATCCACATCGACACCGCGCTCACCGCGGTGCCGGGTGCATTCGACATCGCGGTCGCCAACCTGTTCGCTCGCAATCTGATCGAGCTCGCCGACGCCATCGCCGCGCGCCTGCTTCCCGGCGGACTCGCCATCGGCTCCGGCATCCTCAGCGACGAAGCGCCCGCCGTCGCCGCCGCCTGGCAGGCAGCGGGTCTGCTCGTGCAGCGGCGCGACGATGAAGACGGCTGGGCGACGCTGTCTTTCGCCAAGCCCGAACCGGCGAAGTAAACGCCGATGTCGTCGCAGCCGCCGCGCTTTCTGATCGACGGCCGCCCCGCCCCGGGCGATCGCCTGGCCCTGGCGGCAGAGGAGACGCGTCACGCCCACGTGCGCCGGCTGCGGCGCGGGGAGACGGTCGAGGTCTTCGACGGCTCGGGGCGCAGCTATCGCGGCGTGGTCGCGGCCCTGGCGCGCGACGCCGCCGAGATCACCATCGCCGAAGAGCTGCCGGCGCATGTCGGGGAGTCGCCCCTGGAGCTGACACTGGCGGTCGCCGTTCTGAAATCCGATCGCCTGGAGTGGGTGATCGAGAAAGCCACTGAGCTCGGCGTTCACACCATTCGGCCCTTCACCAGCGAGTTCAGTCTGGCGCGCCCGTCGGAGGCGCGCTGGACGCGCTGGTCACAGATCGCGCGCAGTGCCGCCAAGCAATGCGGCCGCACCGTGCTCCCGCACATCGAGTCGCCAGTGGCGTGGGAGTCGCTGCTGCGCGACCCCGCCCCGTGCCGGCTGCTGTGTTGGGAAGACGGCGGACGAGCGCTCGCCGATCTGGTACCGAACGGCGCGGTACCGCAGCGCCTCACCCTCGCGATCGGCCCTGAGGGCGGCTTCAGCGCCGCCGAAGTCGACGCCGCGCGCGCCGCGGGATGGCTGCTGCTCCACCTCGGCCCGCGCGTGCTGCGCGCCGACACGGCGGCGCTCGCCGCGCTCGCGCTCTGCCAGCACCAATGGGGCGATCTCGCTGGCCCGCGCGCCGCCGCGCCGCTGGAGTGAACCGTGCCGACAAACGCGCACGACCACGCCTACGAAGCCGAGACCGCGGCCCTCGTGCGGGCCCGGCTGCCCAAGACCATCGCCGGGCTGCTCGCCATCTTCGGTCTGGGCTCCCTGCTCGAGTACCTGCTGCACCCGGAGCTGGGCCGCCGCATCGGCGTGGCCTACGCGATGCAAGTGGCCCTGTGGCTGGCGGTCATCTGGTGGGTTGGGCGCGGCACGGCCTCCCCCGCGCACCTCCTGAACGGTCTGGTGCTGGCGATCGTCGCCGAGTGCGCGGTGCTGGCGCTGTATACGACGGTCTGGACCGAGCGGCCCGATCTGTTCGCCCTCGCCCTCGCCTTTCTCTCCGTCGGAGCCATGGTGCTCCTGCAGTGGGGCGGCCGACGCCAGCTCGCCATCGTCGGCGGCGGACTGCTGGTCTTTCTCGCCGCCCTGGCGATCAACCCACAGCAGGTAACCGCGGCGATTCAGTACAACGTCATCGCGTGCATCGCCCTCGGCGCCGTCAGCATCGCCGGCGCCTTCCTGCTCGACCGCTACCGCCTGAGCCTCTTTCTCCAGACCATCGAGTACGAGCGCACCACCGAGGAGCTGCGCGTCAGCGAGCAGCGCTTTCGCCTCATGACGGAGAATGCCCGCGAGGTGATCTTTCGCTATCGCCTGGCAGAGCCGCGCGGCATCGAGTACGTCAGCCCGGCAGCCACCGCCGCCACCGGCTATGCGCCGGAGGAGTTCTACGGCGACGAGGACCTCTTCCGCCGCCTCCTCCACCCCGACGACGTCGAGCTGTATCGCGCCGCGCCGCAGTTCATCGACAATCCCGGCAAGGGCGTCGAGGTGCGCTGGATCCGCAAGGACGGCTCGGTCTACTGGGCCGACATTCGCCTGGTGTCGATTCGCGACGCCGCCGGCAACCTGATCGGCGTGCAGGGCATCAGCCGCGACATCAACGAGCGCAAGGAGCTCGAGCACGCGCTGCGCAACGCCAAGGAGGCGGCCGAGGCCGCCGACCGCGCCAAAGGCGATTTCCTCGCCGTGATGAGCCACGAGATCCGCACGCCGATGAACGCCGTCATCGGCATGACCGGCTTGCTCCTCGACACCGAGCTGACGACGGAGCAGCGCGACTATGCCCACACGGTGCGCAGCTCCGGCGAAATGCTGCTCAGCATCATCAACGACATCCTCGACTTCTCCAAGATCGAAGCCGGCAAGCTGGAGCTCGAGCTCGGCGACTTCGACGTCCGCCAGATGGTGGAGGAGGCGCTCGAGCTGCTCGCCGGCCGCGCGCAGGAGAAGGGCCTCGAGCTCGCCGCGGCGGTGAGCGACGACGTGCCGGTGGCGCTGCACGGCGACGCCGGGCGGCTGCGCCAGGTCCTCATCAACCTGGTCACCAACGCCGTCAAGTTCACCGAGCGGGGCGAAGTCGTCGTGCGCGTCGACGTCGACACGGACACGGCGAAGAGCGTCATGCTGCGCTGTGAGGTGCGCGACACCGGTGTCGGCGTCTCGGCGGACGACACGGAACGCCTGTTCGAACCATTCGCGCAGGCCGACAGCTCGACCACCCGGCGCTACGGCGGCACCGGCCTCGGCCTGGCGATCTCGAAGCGGCTCGTCGAGGCGATGGGCGGCGGCATCGGCGTGCGCAGCGCGCCGGGGACCGGGAGCACCTTCTGGTTCACAGCCCGGCTCGCTCCCCCGGTTGCGGCCGTGCCG
>CAYVUV010000012.1:0-41486 GCA_964455095.1 uncultured Binatia bacterium (SeqCode) | reverse complement strand
CTGGTCTCGAAGGTGCGCTTCGCGGTTATTGCAATACCCCCCATCCAAACCTTCCCCCGCAAGGGGGGAAGGCTTTCGGAATCCGGCGCCTCCCCCCTCGGGGGAGGACACCCTTCCGGCCTGCTCCCAATCCGGGGAGGATTCCTTTCCGGCCTCCTCCCAATCCGGGGAGGATTCCTTTCCGGCCTCCTCCCCCTCGACGGGGGAGGATTGAGGTGGGGGTGATTCGATGTGGCTTCGACCGTTCATCCGCTGGGCCCCAGCGCAGCCCAACGACCGCGGCGTGCGCAGGTTGGCTACCGCGCGCCCCAGCCGAACAGCAGGCGTTTCAGGGTCAACGCCATGATGGTCAGGTCCATGCGCAGCGAGAAGTGGCGCAGGTAGTAGAGGTCGTATTCGAGCTTCTGGCGCGCGTCGTCGACCGTGGCGATGCAGGGCAGGTGCACCTGTGCCCAGCCGGTGATGCCGGGCGGCACGGCGTGGCGCTGGGCGTAGAGCGGGATGGCCGACTCCAGGGCGCTGACGAACTCCGGGCGCTCCGGGCGCGGGCCGACGAAGGACATCTCGCCGCGCAGGACGTTCCACGCCTGCGGGATCTCGTCGATGCGCAGCGGGCGCATCCAGCGGCCGACGCGCGTGGCGCGCGGATCGTTGGCCTGGGCCCACACCGGGCCGGTGTCGGCCTCGGCGTCGATCTTCATCGAGCGGAACTTGCGCAGCGTGAAGACCGTGCCGTTCTGGCCGACGCGGCGCTGGCGAAACAGGACCGGGCCGCCGTCCTCGAGCTTGATCAAGACGGCGACCAGCGCGCTCAGCGGTGCGGTCACCACCAGCACGATCGTGGCGCAGAGCAGATCGATCGCTCGCTTGATCGGCGACGCGATGCGGCGCACCTCGGTCGGTTCGCATGCAACGACGTGCGGGCTTCGCGCCGGCGGTGTGCCCACCCGCAATGCGGTGTCCGAACCGAGCCGATGCGCTGGTGTCTCGGTGAACGTCTGCATCTGTCCTTTTCCGACCACCGTCCGTCTCCATCGACGGTTGGCGTGTAACTACCGAAGTGGCCCGACTTCGTCCACCCCCCGGGGGACGACGATACATTCTCGGGTGCGTTCCCTTCTCCGACTTCCTCTCCCTCGACGGGGGAGGATCGAGGTGGGGGTGATACACGATCCCCTACCGTTTCACGGCTCGCTCGCGCTGCCGCCACGATCGATAGTGAGGAAGCAAAGCCTTTGGCGCGGATTGTTCATCACCCCCCATCCAAACCTTCCCCCGCAAGGGGGGAAGGTTTCTGAGCAATAAGGTTTGAGCAAACCGCGTTCAGCCGCGGATCGTGCGGCGCGGGCGGTACTCTTCCGCGTCGTCGTCGCCGTCGGGGGCGGTCACTGCGCCGAGGTGCTGTGTCTCCCACATCTGGCGGTAGAGCAGGCAGGTGCGCAGCAGCTGCTCGTGGCTGCCGAGGCCGACGGGGCGCCCGTGGTCGAGCACCAGGATGCGGTCGGCGTGGCGCAGGGTCGACAGGCGGTGTGCGACGATCAGGCTGGTGCGGCCTTGCTGCAGGCGATCGATGGCGCGCTGCACCTTGACCTCGGCGATCGAGTCGAGGCTCGAGGTCGCCTCGTCGAGCAGCAGGATCGGCGCGTTCTTGACCAGGGCGCGGGCGACGTTGATGCGCTGCGCCTGTCCGCCGGACAGCCCGCGGCCGCCGACACCGAGCAACGTATCGTAGCCGAGCGGCAACGCGGCGATCTCGTCGTGGATCTCGGCCCCGCGCGCGGCCGTTTCCACCTCCTCGTCGGTGGCCTCGGGCCGCCCGCAGCGGATGTTCTCGCGCACCGTGGTCTCGAACAGGAACGGCTCCTGCGTGACCAGGGCGATCTGGCGGTAGACGTCGCGCAGGCGCAGCGCGCGCAGATCGATGCCGTCGAAACGCACGGCGCCATCTGTCGGGTCGTAGAAGCGCGCGACGAGGCTGAGCAGCGTCGTCTTGCCGGCCCCGGAGGGTCCGGCGATGCCGAGCGTTTCGCCGGCGCGCAGCTCGAGCGAGACGCCCTCGAGCACCTGGCGATCGCCGTAGCTGAACGCGACGCGGTCGAGCGCGATGCGCCGCGGCGCGGCGGTGAGCGGCTGCGCGCCAGGGCCGTCGCAGATCTCGGCCTGCTCCCCGAGCAGGGCGGCGATGCGGTCGGAGGCGGCGCGATGGCGCTGGACCAGCATCAGCGCCAGGTTGATGTGGTCGAGCGGCCCGTGCAGCATGCGCACCGCCATCAGGAAGGCGAGCAGCTGCGGCCACTCGATCTGGCCGTGCATCACCTGCAGGCCGCCGACGATGATCACGGCCGCGATGCTCAGGCCCGCGAGCGTTTCGAGCACCACCGTCGACAGCTCGCGAATGCGCACCAGCCGCGTCTGTTCGTCGAAGAATTTCCGCGCCCGATCGATGGTGGTGGCCGCCTCCTGATCCTCGCCCTGGTAGGCTTTGATGATGCGGATGCCGCGCAGAATCTGCAGGATGACGTCGAAGACCACATAGCCGGTCTGGCGCTCGTTGAGCGAGCGCGCGCGCGTCCAGCGCGCGATCAGCACCAGCGGCAGGGCGGCCAGCGGCAACACGATCAACGCCCAGAAGGCGAGCGACGGGCTGATCCACGCCGCCGCGGCGAGCAGGCCGAGGACGGCGACACCCTCCATCACCACCGTTCCGCCCGACATGAGCACGACGCGCACGTCGGAAACGTCCTGGCGCAGCGCGTGGAGCAGATCGCCGTGGCTGCTGCGGTCGAAAAAGCCGACGGAGAGCGTGAGCAGGTGGCGCACCAGCCGCTCCATGAGGGCCAGCTCGACCAGCGCGACGAAGCGCTGGCGCACCACCTGGCTGTCGTACCAGAGCGCACTGGCGCCGGCGTACGAGCAGATCAGCAGTAGCGCCACCGCCCACAGCGCGGTCTCGGCGCCAAAGCGCTGCGCTACCGCGGCGGCGAGGCCGTCGCCTTTGGCCAGCACGCCGAACAGGAACTCGCGGATCAGCAGGACGCTGGACATGACCAGCCCCGTGCGCAGGAGCGAGGTCGCGGTGAAGCGCACCACCAGCGACAAGTGGGTGCGCAACAGGTCGAGCACATAGCGCCGTGCGGACTGCGTCATCGCTGCGCGGTGATTGGGTTGGACGGTCGGCATCTCGCGCTCCGCGGGATGAAAGCACTTGCCCGGCGCACTGTCCAATCGGGTTTGCGGAGGCAGCGTCTGGTCCGGTCCCCCTCCTGCCTCCGGTCCCCCTCCTTTCCAAGGAGGGGCTAGGGGAGGTTGCTCCTCGCATGATTGCGACGCCGGAACGACCTAACCCTCCCCCTCCTTGGCAAGGAGGGGGAGTTGTTAGCCGGACACCTCGCTCTCACAGCTGCGCGCTGACGGCGAGGCCGCCGTAGGCGTTGAAACCCGGGGCCGGTTCGAAGAAGCGCTCGCCGAGGGCGTTGAGGCGGACGGTGCCGTCGTACCGGGCGTCGGTGAGGTTGGCCAGGCCGATGAAGGGCGCGATGGTCCAGTGGCCGAACGTGCGGCGGTACTCGGCGCGCAGCCCGAGCAGCTCGTAGCCCGGGCTGTGGAAGTGGTTGGCGTCGTCGGCGTAGTAGCCGTCGACGGCGAACAGCTCGAGGGCGGCGAACAGGCCGCTCGGGTGCTGATAGGCGAGCTCCTGATACACCTGCCACGACGGGATGCCGGGCTCGTCGTTGCCGTCGAAGGACGCGACATCGGTGCGGTAGTGGCGGAAGGCGGCGTCGATGAACGTCACCGCCCCGCTCCAGCGCAGCGGCGGCAGCGGGCGCGCCTGCCAGTCCAGCTCGACGCCGTAGCGGCGCGAGCGCCCGGCGTTGCGAAACGCGGTGCGGCCGGACGTCGACTCAAAGGGGATCAGCTCGTCGTCGAGATCGATGCGAAACGCCGCCAGCCCGGCGCTGAGCGCTGACCACTCGCCGCGCGCGCCGAGCTCGTAGCTGATGGCGCGCTGCGGATCGAGGTCGCGATTGAAGCCGGCGCCGTCGGGGTTGGCGAGCTCGGTGGTGGTCGGCACCTGAAAAGCGGTGCCGACGTTGCCGAACAGCGACAGCCACGGCCACGGCGAGTAGCGCGCCCCGCCGGCCGGGCTCCAGGCGTCGAGGGTCTCCGACCCCGACTCGGGGCTGTGCGGCGGCGTGTCGACGTCGACGCGGAAACGCACGGCGTCGTAGCGCACGCCGGCGCTGAGCTCGAGATCGTCGCGCAGGTAGACCGCCTGGCGCACGTACGGACCGACACTCGTCACCTGCTCGGTCTGCCGCACCTTCAGCGCGCCGCGAGCGCCGAGCTGGTTTTCAAAGCGCCGCCGCGCGTCGTCCTGGTACTGCACGTCGAGGCCGGTGCTGAACGTCTGCCGCCAGCCGAGCACCGGGGCGCGGTACGCGTAGCGCAACCCGCCGCCCGGGGCGACGCGGTGAAACGTGACGTTGCCGTCGCCGGCGGTCGGCGGGATCGCCAGCAGGCTGTCGAAGTCGCGATAGGTGACGTAGGCATAGGCGGTCAGATCGTCCCGCGCCGTGTGGCGCTCGACGACCGCCCCGACTCGCACCTGCTGCACCGACTCGCCGGCGTCGTACTGGCGGTTCAAGGGCCGCGCCTGCCGGCGATCGTCCTTCACCTCGCCGCGCGTCAGCCCGCCGGGGTCGTCCGCCGTCGGGCTGTCGACGCCGTTGATCAGCAGCGTGACGTCGGTGCGATCGCTGATCGTGTAGCGCAGCTTGGCGTTCAGCGTCCCGCCGCGCGTGCGGCTGTGGTCGCGATACCCATCGAGCTGCGTGAACGACGATTGCAGAAACACCCGCGCCGGGCCGGCCGTGCCGCCGCCTTTCACCTGATACTTGCCGAGCCCGTACGAGCCGCCGGTGAGGCGCACCTCGGCGGTCGGTCGATCCGGCCCTTCCTCGGTAAAGATCTGGATCACGCCACCGGCCGCATTGCCGTATAGCGACGAGGCCGGCCCGCGCAGCACCTCGATGTGCTCGACGGCGCCGAGGTCGAGCCCGTCGAGCTGCGTCTGGCCGTCGGCCTGCGTCTCGGGCAGCCCGTCGACCAGCACGCGTATCTCGCGCACGCCGAACGCCGCCCGTGTGCCGAAGCCGCGGATCTGAATGCGCGCATCCTGCGCGAAGTTGCCGCTGCTCTGCACCAGGACGCCGGGCACTCGGGTGAGCGATTCCTCCAATCCGACCGTCTGCCTGCCGGTTTGAATCGCGTCGCGCTCCACCACGCTGAGCGACGCGGGCACCTCGGCCAGCGGTTGCGGCAACCGGCTCGCCGTGACCACGACGGTCTCCAACGCCAGTGGCGCCGGCTCCTCGGCCGCCGGTAGCTGCGCTGCCGCGACTCGGACGAGCGCCAACGTGCCGAGCCAGAAGGCTACCGCATGCCAAGCGCACCGGCTGTGCACAGGCCGCCCTCTGGTTCCTTCTCCCGGATGGGAGAAGGTTAGGATGAGGGGGATGAGATTGCGCGGCAAAGCCCACCTGCGTTCCTCGGTCGCGCCGTTTCCCGACCATATGGGAAGACGGTGGCCTTCGGCGTTATCGAATCCCCCTCACCTCAATCCTCTCCCATCCGGGCGAGGAGGTCTGCCAACCGCATAGAGGATCAACTGTTCGTGAACCCCGCCGGTCTCGTGCACCACGCTCGCGCCGGCGGCGTCCAGGGCTTCGTAGAATGCCGCGGGCTCGGCCAGGACCGTGCGATTGTCCTCGATGTACGGCCGATTGCGCGACGAGGCGAGGAAGAAGACCTGGTCGCCCTGCAGTAGCTTGGGGTCGTAGTTGTAGACGGCGCCGATGTACTGGGTCTTGAGAATCGTCTTGGGCAGCCGCGGGTGGCGGCGCGTGAAGGCCTGGCGCAGGGAGGTGGCAAACGGCGCGTCGGGGACGCCCGGGTCATAGGCTTCCTGGAGCAGCGGCAGGGTGTCGGACTCGAACAAGAGCGTCGCCGTCGGCGACAGGTTCGCCGTGACCCACTCGAACATTTCGGCCCGGTAGTCGGTGTCGGGCAGCTCCGAAGGCAACATCGCCGAGGGCGTCGGTGCCGCCGACCAGATGACGGCGACCACGGCTGCCGCGGCCAACCCGGTCGCGACCCGGCGGCCGACCAGCGCGGTGAGCAGCGCGCAGATCGCCGCGGTGCCGGCGATGCAGAGCAACGCGATGCCCGGCAACGCGAAGCGGTCGTACTGCGTGCGCATGGCGGAGAAACCGGCCAGGTAGAGCAGCGCGAATGCCGCGACGGGCGCCTGGGGGCGGCGCGGTTGGACGATCGCCAGCGCGCCGGCGATGCAGGCGATCGCAACCGGCAGGCCCTGCCGATAGAGCACCTCGGCGTAGCGCAGCGGATTCGGTTCCTGGCCATGCGGATGCGTGGTCAGCGCGACATTGGCCTGGAACAGAAACCAGCGCAGAAACTGCGGCGGATTGATCAAGACGTACGGATTGAACGCGAGAAAGACCGTGAAGGCCAGGCCGCAGGCGAGCGCAAATGCGCCCACGCGCTGCGCCAGCGGTTCGTCTCCAGCGCGCATCCACTCGAACCAGCCGAGCAGCACCAGCAGCAGCGCACCGGGATAGTTGGCGGCCGCCGCGACGCCGATGCCGGCAGCGGCGAGCACAAGGGACCGTCGGTCCGACCGCTGCTGCCGGCGCACGATCAGCGCCGTGGCGGCAACCATCGCGGCGAGCGCCAGCGTGTCGACGCGGATGCACGTGGCCATCGTCCGCAGCAGCGGCAGCGAGGCGATCAGCGCCCCGGCGAGCAGCCCCGCGCCGGCGCCCGATAGCCCAGTGCCGAGCCAGGTGGCCGCCATTGCCGCGAGCGCCCCGCCGGCGACCGAGGCGCCCCGCGCCACTGCCAGGAGCGTCTCCTCGTGGGCGAGGAAGTAGTCCATGAACCCGGCCCCCAAGTTGCCGGTGATCGCCAGGATCAGCCGCTGGATGGCGTAGAGCAGGGCCAGCAGCTCGTAGTAGAGCGCGGGATGGATGAAGTAGGAGGGGTTGAGGCGCTCGTAGAGCACCTTCAGCCCCCTGATCATGTTGTACCACTCGTCCTGGCCGGTACCGATCACCGGCCCGAAGGGTACCGCCGGCAGGGTCAGCCACAGGAAGACCGCCGCGGATAAAAGACAGGAACCCACCAGCGGCCAGAGGCTCAGTGGGGCAGGGCGGGCGCCCGCTGGTCTTCTCTCCTCCCGATCCCCAGGCGGCCGCTGCGGCATTGGTTTTCATGGCCAGGAGTCGCCGGCATATGCAAACGGTCAAGCCAAAACGCTGGACATCCAGACAGACCTCGGGTAGACGACGAAACCGGTTGCTACGTTGGCAAACCGGTGGCAGCGCCCGTGGAGCCATCAGGCGGGAGGAACAGCATGGCAGAGCGGAAGACGTCGAGACTGTGGAGCCTTCTGGTGGTGCTCGCCATCGGCAGCACGGCGCTGTCGATCATGGGGTCCAGCAGCGCAGTCCAGGGTGTTGTGAGAGCGTGCTGCTTCGACAACGGCGATTGCCAGGATCTCAACCGCGCCAATTGTGAAGAGGGGGCCGGGGGCACCTCGCAAACGCCCGGACAACTCTGTGCCGACGTGACCTGTCCCGTTCTCTGCGGCAGCAGCGGCCCCGAGTGCAACGGCGACTGCCCGGCCACTACCACCTGCGTGGTGGGCGATTTCAAGGGCACCTCGGGCGGTGCCGGTGCGCAAATCGCGCCGCTCGAGTGCAGCTGCGTGCCAGAGATTCCTCAGGGCGGCGCGTGCGAAGAGATCCCCGACGCCTGCGCCGGCGGTTTGCCCTGCGAGGACGGCTTCTGCTGCGCGACTGTGTGCGAGACCGGGCAGCGTTGCGACCTCCCCGGCAGTGAAGGCGTGTGCACCGACGTGCCCGCAGCGGTGCCGGTCGCGTCCAATCTCGGCCTGATCGCTCTGGTCTCCATCCTCATTGCGCTCGGGGGAGTCACCCTGGTGCGCCGGCGCCGCCTCGACTGAGGCGCGACACTCGACGACGTCTCCCTTTGCTCACGTTCATCTCATTCGCTGAGGTGGTGAGCAGAGGGACGCGTCACTCGCACGTCGCGGACGGCCGCACACGCGCGCGACCGAGCGATCCGGCGACCATCCCCGCCAGCGCGTAGCACACGGCGGACACCAGCATCGCGGTCGTGAAGTCGGTCAGCATGCTGACCAGAATCACCGCCGATGCGCCGACGACGGAGAACACGCCGTTGATTCCCCAGGCCCACGGCACCAGCCCCGGCGCGTTCGCCCCGATGCGCTGCAGGCCGGAGGGGAACGGCAATCCCATGGCCAGCGCCAGCGGCGCGGTCAGCGCGGCGGCGGCCAGGATACGGGCGCCGTCGGGCCACTGCAGTAGCGCGGCGACCGCTGCGGGAAGCAGCAGCGCGTAGATCGCGATGAGCGCGGCAATTGCGTTGGTCAACAGCCGCAAGCGTTGCACGGTCCAATCGATGCCGCGGCCCAGCAGGCTGCCGACGGCCGAAGATGTCACCAGGGCGGCGACCGTCGTCGCGATCGCCAGCGTCGGGTAGCCGACCAACAGCGTGAAGCGCTGGATCAACACGATCTCGACGAAGATGTACCCCAGACCCAGCAGCGCGAAATAGGCCAGCATCGGCATCACCGCCGGCGTGTCGAGGCCGGCGCGGTGGTAGCGCCACAGCGGCAGCAAGATGAAAACCACCGCCGCGGTGGTGGACAAGGCGATGAGCGTCAAGAGGATGAGGTTGCCGATCGGGAAGCGCTGCATGCGATCCGCAGCGCGATCGAACCGCCAGTCGCCGAGGCGGAAGTAGTTGTAGAAGAACGGGTGGTCGTCGGTGACCGGATCGATGCGGAAGGGGTAGGCCGCCGCGTAATCCGCCGGCTGCGGATGCAGCAGGTAGTCGGCATAGCGCGTCTGCAGCCGGCGAAACGGATCGAACAGGACCGGAAAGCGATTGGCGGCTGCCCATTCGTTCAGGCGCGCGATCGCCGGGCGCGAGAAAGGCGACCGGGCGACGAGCAACGTGGCAATGGACTCGCGTTCGTTGCCGACGATGGCGATGTGCTGCGCGGGCTGCCGCACGCCGCTTCGCCGCAAGGCTTCCGCCGCCAGACCGGCGAGGCGCAGCATTTCGCGCGGCGGCGTGCCGGCGACACGGGTCCACGACATGACGCCGCGCGGCGTCAACTTCGCCAGCGCCAGCGCGAAGGATTCCACGGTGTACAGGTAGGACTCCGCCAGCACGTAGGCGCCGCCGCTCAGCGCGGCGTGATTGTCGAGGCCGATGCCCTGGATGATGTCGAACTGGCGCTGGTCGCGAATCAAGAAGCTGCGGCCCTCGGCGACGATCAGCTCGGTGTCTGGCGCGTACACCAGCCGGCCGCTGTAGTCGGCGTACCGGGTCGTGAGCAGCTGTGCCACATCCGCGTTGAGCTCGATCGCCGTGATGCGCTCGGCGCCGTTCAGCCGGGCCAGCAGGATATCCAGGCCACCACCGACACCGATGTTCAGTACCGCAGGCCGCGTGATCCCGAGCTCGTAGGCGGCGCCGATGACGGCGTGCCGCAAGAAGTCGAAGCGGCCGAGATCGCCGTCGAACCGGTAGATACCGGTCATCGACGAGGCGTCCAGCGTAACGAGCTTCAAGGGGAAGGTCCGCGGCGAGCCCTGCGAAGCGTTCAGCCAGATCGAGCTGATGCCGCCGACGATCATCGGCTCGCGCACGCTGATCTCGGGCAGCACGTCGACCCGTGCGACCGGGTTCCACGCCGTGTACTCGGGCCTCGACACGCCCTGCGCGCGCAGCGCCCAGCCGAGCTCCTTGGATTCGGGGATCGGCAGCCGAAACGGCTCGGCCGCCACCGTCCAGATCAGCAGCGCCGCTTCCGCGGCGATCAGCGCGGGCACGAACCAACCCCACCTTTGCAGCTGAGCGCCGCCGAAGAAGACGGCCGTGAGCATGGCCGCCAGCGCCACGAGCACCAGGGCGCCCGGGCCACCGAGCCACTGCAGCAGCCAGAGCACGGCGAGACTGGCGACGCCGGCGCCGAGCAGGTCGATGCAGTAGAGCCGATGCGCGTCGCGCACCCAGACGCTGAAGCAGCTCGCGACGGCGAGACCGCCGGCCAAGAACGTCGCGGACAGCGACGCGAAGTAGAGCAGCAGCCCCGCCATTGTCCACGGCAGCGCGCGCATGCGCAGGGGGTCGAGCGCGATGGTCGAGATGGCGACCAGACTGGCGAGCACGGCGAGGCTGAACCACGCCGCGAACGAGCCCAACCGCGCTTCGATCTCCGCCGCGGACCACTGGCGCACGGCGAGGAAGGTGCCGGCCGCGCCGCCGCCGAGCAGCGCGACGCCGATGACGAGATACGAGAAGTGGTACCAGATCATGATCGAGAAGATGCGCGTGTAGATGATCTGGAGGGCCAGAACGCTGCCCGACATGACGGCCAGGCCGAGGTAGCGGGGAAGTCGCGGGCGCGTGCCTTGCATCGACAGTCGATCCGGTTTTGCGGCGAGATGCGCACGATGTACAACAGACCGCAATGGCGCGCATCGCGGTAATCGGTGGGTCGGGGCCGCAGGGAATGGGCCTGGCCCTGCGGCTGGCGCAGGCGGGCGAAGCGCTGCTCATCGGCTCGCGCCAGGCCGCGCGCGCCGTCGAGGCCGCGGCGCGCATCGCGGCGAGGGTGCCCACCGCGAAGGTCCGCGGCGACAGCAACGAGGCCGTGATCCGCGCCGCCGACATCGCCGTGTTGTGCCTGCCATTCGACGGCGTGAGAGACTTTCTCGCCGCCAACGGCGCCGCGCTCGCCGGCAAGATCGCGATCGACGTGATCAATCCCCTGCTCGTGAAGAAGGGCGTGTTCAGTCTGAAGCCGGTGCCCGAGGGCTCGGCCGGGCAGCTGGTGCAACAGCTCGCTCCGGCGGCGCGCGTGGTCGGCGCGTTCAAGACAATCAGCGCCGAGCGTCTCGAACAGCTCGACACTCCAATGGACGGCGACGTGCTGCTGTGCGGCGATGACCATGCCGCGACGAGCGAGGTCGCCGCGCTGGTGCGCCGCATCCCCAACCTGCGCCCGATCGACACCGGCGGGCTGGCCAACAGCGGACTGATCGAGGGGTTGACCGCGCTGCTGCTCAACATCAACCACCGCTACAAGACGACCACCTCGGTCAAGATCGTCGGGATCGAGTAGGGGACCGGACCGAGCCCGCCCGCGCGCGAGGCGGCTTTACGGTCCGTCGAGCGCGCAGTCGCCGAAGCGGGCGGCGTCGAAATCGGCGTTAACAACCGGCGCCGCGAGCGGGGCGAGGGCGATCGATGCGGGGGTGCAGGTGCCGGCTTGGATCAGCGGCGCGACGGCGCCCGCAACGCCGGGGGCGGGGACGAACAGCCAGTCCGAGCCGCACGCCGCGGCGACGGCGAAGCGCGCAATCCGGCCGGCGGCGCGTTGCAGGATGCGGGCGGCGTCGAGCGCGGTCACCTGACCGTCGCCGGTGACATCGCAGGCCAGACCGTTCAACGCGCCGAGCTGGCGCGCGCCGACGCTGGCTTGTAGCGCCCACGTCGCATCGACCGTATCGATCGCCGCGGCGGTGGCGTCGATGCGCTGCGCCCGAATCGTCCAGTTGCCGGCGGCGAGGTTGCCGAAGGCGTAGTCGCCGGCCGTTCCCGATTGGGCGGACTGGCCCGCGGCGCCGAGGGCCGCGACCTCTGCGCCCGACACGGCTGCGCCGCCGCGGCCGTAGCGGACACGCCCGCTGACCGCGAAGCTGCCGGGGACCGCGGCGGTTGCGGTCGGACTGCTGGTGGGCGTGCGCGTTGGGCTGCGGGTCGGCGTGCGCGTCGGAGTGGCCGTCGGCGTGCGGGTGGGGCTGTTGGTCGGCGTGCGCGTCGGAGTCGCAGTGGGTGTACGCGTCGGAGTCGCTGTCGGTGTGCGGGTGGGGCTGGTGGTCGGTGTGCGCGTGGGACTGGCAGTGGACGTGCGCGTCGCGGTCGCCGTCGGCGTGCGCGTCGGCGTGGAAGTTGAGGTCGCGCCCGGCGTGTCGGTGGGCACGGGCGCGCCGCCTTCGGGCCGATCGAGTTGGCGCAGGTAGGCGACCAGATCGGCGCGGTCGGCGGTCGTCAGCGCCAACACCTGCCGGTGCGGTTGCGCCGCGGCGAGGTTCGCGGCGGTGCTGACCGTGATCTCGTCGAGGCTGATGTTCGAGCTCGCGCTCGAGCTCGAGAGCCTGATGCTGTTGGTCGCGCCGGCGTTCAGCGCCACGCCTTCGAAGCGCACGGTGCCCCAGTTGGTGTGGCGCCAGCCCGGGTCGTTGCCCAGGAGCGGCAAGTTGACGGTGTACGCCGTGCTGTTGACCGTGGCGGTGAGCGGGTAGACGCCGTACCCCGAGCTGTAGCGCACCTCGATGGCGCCGGTGCCGCCGGCACCGCCGTCGACCGCCGAGAAGGTGAGACGGTTGCTGTTGCTCGACAGCGCGACGTAGGCGCCGCCGCGCACCGTGCCGTCGTTGTTGAGATCGACCCAGTCGGCGACGATCTGCGCGCCGCCCGAGACGGCCCCCGCCTCTGCCGGAATTACCACGCCGCCTGCGACGCGAAAGACGTCGTCGAGCGTCGCCGCCGATCCGTCGTGAAAGTAGGGCGCGGTGTCCCACACGCCGAGCAGCGTCGGGGTGTCGATGCCCGTCAGCGGTCCGCCCAGACGTTGCCCCGAGGTGGTGCGCAGCGTGCCGACGTCGTGCAGCGTCGCCGCGCCGCGCGTGCTGTCGGTGAAACGCGGCTCGGCGTGGCAGTCGGCACAGCCGAGGTTGCTGAACAGCCCTTCGCCGTTGAGCGCTGCCGCGGTCATCGTGCCGTCGGCGTTGCGGTACGGGCTACGCGGGGCGTTGTTGCCGTCGAGCGAGGCGACGTAGGCGGCCAGCGCGTCGAGGTCGGCCGATCGCCCGGCCTTGGCGGCGCCGAGCGGAGCGCTGGTGGCGGCGAAGTCGGCGTCGCTCAGAAATCCGCTGCCGCCGAAGGCGCCGCGCACGTCGTTCTCGAAGTCCTGGATCTCGTCGAAGTTGGCGCTCCAGTGCACGTTGCCGTGCGCCGTGCCGCCGCGGCCGTGCAGCGTCGCGGTATTGCGCAGGCCCTCGCCGCGGCCGGTGAAGTCCCACACGCGCCCGTCGTGCCCACCGTCGACATGGCAGGTGGCGCAACTGATGTAGCCCTCGGCGCTCATGCGCCGGTCGCCCGAGTTGTAGAAGATGCGCTTGCCGGCCAGCACGGCGGGGGACAGCGTCTCGGTCGCCGCGCTCGACACGCTGGTGGTCGAGACGGAGATCTCGCCCTGCCGAAACAGCTCGTCGGTCTCGAGCACGCTGACGCTGCGCGACATCAGGTTGTTGACGAAGGTGCGGTTGGTCGCCGCGTCGGTGCACACCGCCTGCGGCGCCAGTCCGGTGCCGAGCCGGGTGACGAAGCCGCCCAGCCCGGTCGATTCGCTGACGGCCAGCGCGTCGAACACGACCGCTTCGTTGTTGCCCTGCAGAGTCACGAGGAGGTAGTCGCCGAGTGGCGAGAAGCCGACCGCCGAGGCGGAGTCGCTGTTGTCGATGTCGATGGCGCGCACCAGCGTGTTGCTGGTCAGATCGAGTTGCGCGACGATGGTGCGCACCGTGTTGTCCTGGTCGAGATCGGGCCCGGTCAGCGGGCCGCCCTCCGCGTTGGGCTTGTTGGCCGCCACCCAGGCGCTGCGGCCGTCGGGGGCAATGGCCATGCCGGCCAGATAGTTCGCCACGCCGCGGCCTTCGGCGGTCGAGTCGCGGTGGTCGTCGCCGCCGAGCTTGGGGAGGACCAGCGTGCGCGTCAGCGCGAACGTCGACGCGTTCACGTCCCAGACCTCGGCCCGGTCGCGCGGCGAGACGAAGCGCGTCACCAGCACGCGCGCGCCGTTGCCGCTCACGGCGATGGCGCGCGGCTTGGGGCCGAGCGCGAGGCGACCGGTCTGCTGTTGCGTGGCGGTGTTGAAGCGCAGCAGCTCGCCGCTGCCTTCGAGGGCGACGTACATCGCGGCGCCGTCGGGCGACGCGGCAATGCCGACCGGCGCGCTGCCGTATCCGGTCGAGAGGCTGGCGAGCGCGGTGCCGCTGGTGTCGAAAACGCGCACGCGGTCGTCGTCATGACAGGCCACCCAGATGCGGCCGTTGGCGGCCACGGCGACGCTGCGCGGGTCGGCGCAGGCGGGGACTTCGAGCACCTTGTTTAGATTGTCCGCATCGATGGCTGCGATCGTGTCACTGTCCGGGTTGGCCACCCAGATGCGGCGCGCGGTCTGATCGCAGGCGAGTTGCGAGCTGTTGGTGGGCCGCGGGCCGGTGGGCGGCGTGAGCACGGTGACGGACAGCGTCTCGCTGGCGATCGAGCCGGACGGGTCGCGTACTTGCGCGGTGGCGCGGTAGTGCCCGGCGGCGGCGTAGCTGATGGCGGCGGAGGGCGACGTCGACCACGCCGTCTTCGCCGAGCCGTCGCCGAAGTCGAAGCGATACTGCAGCGCATCGCCGTTCGGATCGCCGGCGCTGGCGGTCAGGGTCACCGGCACCCCGGGCGTCGCGGGATGCGCCGAGGCCGTGAAGCTGGTCACGAAGGGCGGCGCATTGCCGCTCAAGACCGCGCCGGTGGAGAAGGTGAACGAGTAGCCGACGATACCGTTGCCGGCGGCGTCCTTGATCCCGCCGGCCGGCAGCACGACTTCGTAGGTCGTGTTCGGCAACAGCGGCTGGTTGGGCTGGAAGGTCAGCACGTCGTCGAAGGAGAACGTCAGCCTCCCGGCGATGGGGTTGCCGCCGAGCGGGCGGACGATGAACGTCTGGCTGTTGACGATGGTCGGCGTCTCGAGCGTCTCGTGGATCAGCAGCGTGATCGGCGCGCCGCGCGGATAGTTGGTCCGCCCGGCCTGCGGGATGTGAAAACCGACCGACGGCCCGCGCGTGTCGGGGGCGGCCTGGTGCGCCCAGATGGCCATGCCCTCGTTCGGGCCGATGCCGCCGGTGACCAGCAGGTTGCCGAGCGGCAGCAGGAACTGGCTGGTGTTGATGCCGAAAACGCCGGGCTGGTTGGGACGCTCGGTGTTGGCGCCGTCGAGGTCGAGCACGGACTCGAACGTCCGCATGTCGACCTTGTGGCTGCCCATGAAGGCGAACTCGTCCTGAAACTGGATGTACATCGACTCGTCGCCCGGCAGCGGCCGATCGGCGACGAAGCGCAGGTCGAAGGGATCGGTGACGTCGACGACCCGGAAGCCGTTGCCGTCGGTCTGGTAGGGGAAGACGACGTAGAGCTTGCCGTTGTCGCTCCAGAGCTCCGGCCAGTAACCGCCGGGGCCGCCGGCGGTGAGCACGTCGAGCAGCACCGGATGGGTGGGGTCGCCGATGTCGTAGGTGGCGACGCCGGTGCGGCTCTGATCCGAGGCGTAGATGAGCAAGTCGCCGATGATGAACGGATGGCCGATGACGCCGGTCAGGCCGAGGTGATCCCAGCGCGCCAGCAGCTGCCAATCGCGGTACAGCTCGGTGTCGCCGGCGACCTCGTTGTAGCTCCAGTAGCTGTCGATGTACCACGGCCCGAACAAGCACCCGCGCGCGCCGGCGCAGGTGAGGTCGGGGAAGGATGTGCGCTGAACGGTGAGCGGTGCGGTGGCGCGGAACGACCACTCGCCCCCCGGCGGCCAGTTGGAGCCGAGGATCAGGTAGTCGCCGCTGTGGAAGTAGCCATGCGCCATGATGGGCATTGGCGTGATGCCCCAGCGCTGCACCTCGATCGGGTGACGAGGGTCCGCGATGTTCCAGCTGCGCACCTGGGAGTCCGCCCCCGGCTGGCTGGCGGGGACCTCCGGCACGGTGAACAGCACGCCGTTGTGGTAGGCGACGATCGCCGTGCGGCCCTGTTGCGGAGCGTTCAGGCCGCTCAGCACGGTGCCGGGTACCTGCGGAACGTTGGGGAAGCCGGGGGTGACCGCCGGCCCGATCTGCGCCAGCGCCAGATGCGGTGCGAGCGCGAGCGCCCAGAGCCAAAGCAGGCCCTGCCTCATCGCGCCTCGCCGCCTGTTCCGTGCCGCTTCACTGTCTCCGCCCGCGCTCCTGTGCTGATGGGATGATCTGCACCGCTCGAATGATGCGACGCGGTGCTGCTGAGAATGGCCGTCGCCAATCCAATTTTTGCGCCAGCCCCGGCGCGCGGCGCCCACTGGTCGCAGCGGCTGTGGGGGATTGAAGACGTCACTTTCCCAACCGCGGCGGCGGCGATTCTTGTCGGCGGCGCTGGGGTCAGCGCGATCGGAGCAACGGCGGCAGTCAGCTGCCGAACCTCGGAAACCGTCGGTTTCACTGACGCGTCACTCCCGCCGGTACACCCGAATCGGACTGCCGCGCCGCCCGTGGACCCTCTGCCGCACATGGACAGCCACTTGCTCTACCTCACAAATGCTATGACCAATGCCTACGACTCCCCCGGTTCGCGGCCGGCGCTGAACCAGCGCGGCACCTCCCTCATCGAGGTCATCGTCACCACCGGCATCATCGGCCTGCTCCTGGGCGGTACGGTGCTCGGTCTCAAGAGCACCTACAGCGATCTGGGCAGCAGCAGCCAGGGGTTCGCCAGCGATGTGCGGCAGGCGCGCATGGAGGCGGTCACGCGCGGTTTTCACTTTCGCATCGCGTGGACCGGCAAGTCCTACAAAACGCAGCAGCTGCAGGACAACGACGGCAACGGCGTCTGGCAGACCGATACCACGGTGCTGGCGAAGACGCGCCAGATGCCCAAAGGCATCACGATGGCGACGTCGTCCGGCGGCGCCGCGGTGCAGAACGTGGAGTTCGACACGCGCGGCATGGTGGTCACGCCGGTGAACGGCACGGCGCAGGTGGTCAAGGTCGGTGTCAAAGGCGCCAAGAAAGGCGGCCGCGTGAACGGAACCATGGACATCGAGATCTGGCCCTCCGGCCAGGTCTATCTGTTGCCGCGGGCGGTGGCGCAGTGAAGCGCGGCGACGGCGGGTTCACGCTCATCGAAGTGCTGATGGCGATGGTGCTGACGGCACTCGTCGGCGGTGCCGTCACCTCTTCGATCGTCTTCACGACCAACATCGTCGGCGAGAACACGCTGGCCAGTGAGGCGATCACGCTGGCGCAGTCGGCCATGGAGGATCTGCGCACGGTCACCTACGACGACATCGAGGACGGAACGACGATGTCGGCGGACGGTCAGTTCACGATCGAGCGCATCGTGCTCGACGACACCCCCGGCGCCGGCATGAAGGAGATCGAGGTGACCGTCACCTGGAACTGGAAAGGTCAGCCACGGAACTATGCCCTCCACACGGTATATTCGCAGATCAACAAGACGTAACCCGGTCGCCGGCTACACGCTGATCGAGCTCTTGGTCAGCATGCTGTTGTCCTCGATCGTGCTCGCCGGGCTGGTCTGGGAGTTTGGTTTCGTCAGCCGCACGCGCGGAGAGCTCGACCAGTTGGTCGAGACGCAGCAAGGCGTGCGCGCCGCGCTGTCGGCGGTCACGCAGGAGCTGCGTCAAGCCGGCGCCTGCCTGCCGCGCACCGGCGACATGGTCGCGCTCGACGGCGTCAACCACAGCGCCAAGGACGAGCTGACGCTGCGCATCGGCCGCGTCGATCCCGACGATCTGGTCTGCATCCGCACCGTCACCACCGCGACGGCCCTGCTCAACGCCTCGTCGGTGAAGGTGCAGAGCGTCGTCGGCTTCGCCGTCGGTGATCTGGTCTACCTGCGCGGCGCCAGCGGCAGCGGACAGACCTTCGAGATCACCGGCATCAATTCGCTCACACTCACGCTCGACGACCAGCTCGATGAGATCTATACGGCGGGCGCTGGCGTGTTTGCGATCGAGCAGCGTACCTACGCGGTCGACAGCACCGTCGACCCACCGATCTTGACCATGGCCATCGACGGCGGCGATCCCACTCCGCTGGTACACGGCGTCGAACGGTTCAATGTGACCTACCTCACCACTCCGTGTCCGCCGTGCGCCGCCGTCAACGCCCCGACTACCGACGCCGATTGGCTGCTGGTGCGCGAAGTGCAGATCGAAGTGACCGTGCGGGCTCGCCGGCCCAACCGCGGCGGCAAGTACGTGCGGCTCACCAGCCGCACCAACATCAAGCCGCGCAACCTACTGTGAAACAAGGAGCACCGAGAACGCGATGATCAAACTGAGGCCAGTCGATGTGCACGGACAGCGAGGGTCCGCCCTCCTCACCGCGGTGATCATCCTCGGCATGATGACCGCGTTGGCCGCTGCCTACGGCGCCAACGTGCGCGACCATCTGGCCCTGCGCGGCGCGTCTTCGATCGAACGTCTGGGCTTCTACACGGCCGAAGGCGGCTTGAACGTCGGCGTGACGCGTTTTGCCAACATCTTTCGCTCGAGTGGTGTGCCTGAAACCGCCGACTTTCACCAGGTGGTCACGATCGCCGACCGCACGGCCGACGTCACCCTGGCCGGCGTGACCGGCTGCAATCCCTGTCCGCCGACCGTCATCCCGCAGGGCGAGCTCTTCGCCGGCCTCAACAGCATTCCCTACCGCTACACGGTCCAGTCCTTGTCACTGAACAATGCCGACGAGACGGAAGCCCATGTCGCCGGCGAGTTCGACATCCACACGGTCCCGATCTTCCAGTTTCTCGCCTTCATCGACTCGCATCTGTTCATCATGCCCTTGCCCCCCGCGACGCTACACGGCCGCGTGCACAGCAACCACAACATCTACTTGCAACCGGACGAGATTCTGACGATCGAAGACCAGCGACCGCTGATCCCGGAAGTGCAAGTGACGGCGAGCCAGCGCCTATATCGCGGCGGAAGAAAGTACGACTCGACGTGGCGCTGCTCGAACAGGGTGGTCATCGACATGCTCGAAGACAAGGTCGCGCCGACCAACAACCTGGATCCCAGGGATCTGAATTGTGTTGGAAACGGGAGCACGCCGGTTACCGACGCGACGCTGACGTCCTGGAAGGGCAGCATCAAACAGGGGGTGGCGAACATCATCACGCCCGACACGGGCATCATCAACCGCGGCACCGGCGAGTACTGGGATCGCGCCGAGCTGCGCATCGTGTTGCGTCTCGATGCGCCGAAAGCGGTGACCAATTTCGGTGCCGCCGATCTCTGCCCGGCCGGTGCCGGCACTTGCTCGAACAACGCCGCCTACTGCACCACCAACGCCAACTGCGGCGGCGCCAACACGTGCGTGCGCAACAGCCCGTCGCTGTTCCGCATCGAAGTGCAGAACGGCGACGGCTCGCAGAACGCGGCCAAGACGCGGGCGCTGTTGCGCTTCATGTGCGAGCGGCGCGGGGCGCTGTTCTACACCGACGTGCCGAACAACCCGCCGACACCGCCGAACAACAGCAGCGCCTACGTCAGCACGGCCACCAACTACAACCCGGCATTCGCCGCCACCGCGCGCATCTATCGCCGCGTCGGTGAAGACACCTCCGGCAACGGCATCATCACGGCCGGGGTCGACCGCAACGACGACATCTGCCCGCCGGGGGCGCCGTGGTATCAGCCGCCGGACTGCCTGCAGGCCGGGCGGCCCGACGCCGGCCTGTGGTTCCAGGACAACGACTACCGCCGCGGGGCGTTCTGGAACCATCGCGAGCTGCAGTACATGTATCTGCTCAACGTCAACATGCGCGCGCTGCTCGAGTGGAACCAGGTCAACGCCGACGCGTTGTTTCCGCGCGCCGACAAGACGGACGGCGGACTGGTGATCTTTCTCAGCGTCATGGGCGCCAACGCGCTCGCCACCAGCAACAACTACGGCGTCCGTGTCTTCGACTCCGCCGATCTCGACACCCGCAACGTCACGTTCGTGCCCGGCGTGGCCGACCCGACCGGCCTGACGCTGGTCAGCGACCAGGGCTTCATCATCGAGGGCAACTACAACTACAAGGACAAGTACCCCGCCTCCATCCTCAGCGACGCCCAGTGGATGCTCTCGCAGAGTTGGGAGACCCCGATCGGCGGTTTCCTCAACGACCAGAAGAGTATGTTCGACCTGGACACCGGCCGTCGCGATGTGCTGGCGAACGATACGCCGGGCACCGGGGTGTTCTCGTCGACGACCGCACTCGGGATCAATGCCGCGCTGCTCTTCGGCCTCGGCCCGAGCACGCTCAACGCGGATTGGTACAACGGCGGCCTGGAGAACTTCCCGCGCTTTCTCGAGAGCTGGGCCCCGGGTGGCAACGAGCGCACGATGAACTATCGCGGCTCGTTCGTCAGCCTCGGCAAGCCCCAGCACAAGAACGCCACCTGGGCGTGCGGCTCGGGCAATGGCTGCCTCGCCGGGGTGTACGATCCCCCGATCCGCCTCTACGACTACGACGGCGACTTCAATACCGTCGAGAAGCTCCCGCCGCTGACGCCGAAGATCGTCTACGTGCAGCAGCTGCTCTACACCCGCATCTTCAACTGACCCGCGTGCCCTTGGGAGGGCGACGCTCCCGCGGAGCCGTCTGCCACATTGAGGCACGGCTCGGCAGGAGCCTCGCCCTCCCGTTGAAGAAATTCGACAGTCTCCTGTGGGAGGTCGTGTTGCGGACGCATGTTTGTGGCTGTTAGGTTCAAGCCTGTGAGCGATCCCTACCGCGGCATTCTCGAGGTCAACGACCGCACGTACGCGGCGTGGAACGCACACGACGCGGACGCGGTGGCGGCGGTGTTCGCCGAGGACGCGGTGGTGCGCGAGGTCGGCACGCCGCAGGAGGCGCGCGGCCGCGCCGCTATTCGCGAACGCGCCGCGGCGCTGCTCACCGCGTTTCCCGACTTCCATCTCGAGCGCCTCGAGCTGATCGTCGATGGCGACCGCCATGCCGACCGCTGGGTACTGACCGGCACGCACCAGGGCCCGCTCTTCGGCATTCCACCCACCGGCCGCCGCGTGCGCGTCGAGGGCGCGACCTTTACGCGCCTCGGTGCCGACGGGCTGGTGCTGGAGGACGTGCACTTCTCCGACGTCGCCGGCCTGCTCGCCCAGCTGACCGCCTGACCCCGGCGGGGTCGGAATCGCTATCGGCATCGGAATCGATTCCTGTCCCAGGATTCCGCGGTTCCTAGCGGATCGCATCGATACAGGCCGCAATTCATTTTCGCCCTCGATCCCGATACCGATTCCGACCCCGACTCCGACCAGAGACGGTGGCTTTGTGTGCAACGCCCCCGAAGGGAGAGGAACTTAGCCGCGCTGCCTACTTTCCGACCAGGCTTTGCCTAGCTTCTCGGCACCCCGCTCCGAGGGTATGAAGGCAGTTGCCGGCCGGTGGCTCGGCGCCGCCTGGCACAGGCCTTGCCCTTGATCCCCGCGCTCTGTCCATCTGGTGTTTCCGACGGCAAGTAACTTGAGGGTCCCATGCTAGGTACTTCAGGCTCCCACGGCGAGGCTCCCGCGTCCGACCGGATGCCCTACAACGAGTTCTACCTCGACGACTTTCAGCCGCGCGAGCATTATCGGCCGCTCTGGGAGCACATCCGCGCCGCCGGCCAGAATGCCCTGGCGACCAAGTCGCGCGAGGCCGACCTGGCGCTGCGCACCGAGGGCGTCACCTTCACCCTCTACGGCGAAAACGAGGGGGAGGGCATCGAGCGTGTCTGGCCGTTCGACCTCATCCCGCGCATCATCCCGGCCGCCGAGTGGCTGCCGCTGGAGGCCGGGCTCAAGCAGCGCGTGCGGGCGCTCAACATGTCCCTGCGCGACATCTACCACACCCAGCGCATCCTCAAGGACGGCGTGCTGCCGGCGAAGCTGATCCTGTGCGGCAAGGACTACCGGCGCGAGATCATGGACATCGATCCGCCGCAGGGCATCTACACGCACGTCAGCGGCATCGACCTGGTGCGCGACGGCCCCGGCCGGTACCTGGTGCTGGAGGACAACCTGCGCACGCCCTCGGGCGTGTCGTACATGATCGAAAACCGCATCGTCGAGCGCCGCATCCTACCCGAGTTCTTCGCCCGCTACCGGGTGCGCCGCGTCGAGCACTACCCGGCCCTGCTGCTGCAGGCCCTGCGCCAGCTCTCGCCGCGCGGCAACGGCACCGCCGAGGTCGTGTTGCTCACCCCCGGCATCTACAACTCGGCGTACTTCGAGCACACCTTCCTGGCCAAGGAGATGGGCATCGAGCTGGTCGAGGGGCGCGATCTGGCGGTGAAAAACAACGTGGTCTACATGAAGACCACCCACGGCCTGCGCCGCGTCGATGTCGTCTACCGCCGCATCGACGACTCCTTCCTCGATCCGCTCTGCTTCCGCGCCGACTCGGCCCTCGGCGTCGCCGGTATCATCAACGCCTGGCGCGCCGGCAACGTCGCCCTGGTCAACGCCCCCGGCAGCGGCATCGCCGACGACAAGGCGATCTATCCCTTCGTGCCCGACATCATTCGCTACTACCTCGGCGAGCGGCCGATCCTGGAGAACGTGCCGACGTATCTGATGACCAAACCCGAGGACCGCGCCTATGTGCTCGACAACCTCGAGAAGATGGTGGTCAAGGCGGTGAGCGAGTCGGGCGGCTACGGCATGCTGATGGGCCCCGCGTCGACGGCGGCGATGCGCGCCGAGTTCGCCCAGCGCATCGAGAACGACCCGCGCAACTACATCGCCCAGCCGGTCGTGCCGCTGTCGCGCCACGTCTGCTACGTCGACGGCGAGCTCGAGTCGCGCCACATCGACCTGCGTCCGTACGTCATCTACGGCGAGGACATCCAGGTCGTCCCCGGCGGTCTGACGCGCGTCGCGCTGACCAAGGGCTCGCTGGTGGTCAACTCCTCGCAAGGCGGCGGCAGCAAGGACACCTGGGTGCTGGCCGAGTAGGCCGCGCCCCGCCCCGCCCATGAGTCGCCCGTGCTGAGCCGAATCGGCGAATCGCTGTATTGGATGTCGCGCTATCTCGAGCGCGCCGGCAATACCGCGCGGCTGATCGAGATCAACCTGCTGCACCTGCTCGAGGCCGAGGACCAGTTGCCCGAGGCGGCGCAGTGGAAGCCGGTGCTCAGCATCAGCAGCAGCGAAGAGGCCTACGCCGCGTGCTACGAGGGCGCCCCGGTCAGCGCCCGCAAGACCATCCAGTTCATGACCCACGAGCGCGCCAACCCCAATGCCATCCGCACCAGCCTGCGCCTGGCGCGCGAGAATGCCCGCGTCGTGCGCGACCGCATCTCGAAGGAAATGTGGGAGGCGATGAACGAGCTCTGGCTCGGCATCGACCGCCAGCTCAGCGGCCCGCTGGCGCCCGAGCGCGCTCCGGGGTTGTATGCCGAAGTGCGCAACGGCGTGGCACGCTTCCACGGCATCACGCTGAGCACCATGATGCGCGGCGAGGCCTTCGGCTTCTACATCCTCGGCACCGCGCTCGAGCGCGCCGACATGACGGCGCGCATTCTCGACGTGAAGTACCACTTGCTGCTGCCCGACGTGTCGATGGTCGGCTCGCCGCTCGACTACTACCAGTGGGCGGCCCTGCTCAAGTCGATCTCGGGCTTCGAGGCCTACCGGCGCCGCTACCACGCCGGCCTGCGCCCGATCGACGTGGCCGAGTTCGTCATCTTCGAGCCTGACTTCCCGCGCTCGCTGCGTTTCACCGGCGAACAGATGGAAGAGGCGCTCAACGAGATCGGCACCGACGACTCGGGCGAGCGCAGCCGCGCGGCGGTCGGGGCCCTGCGCGCCCAGTTGCAGGAGAGCAGCGCCGAGCGCGTCTTCGGCGTCGGGCTGCACGAATTTCTCGAACAGTTCCTCGACAAGATCGCCGCCGTGCACGGGGCGCTGGTCACCGAGTACTTCGAGGCGCATCTGGGTGAGGACCGATGCACTACCTGATCGAACACGAGACCCGCCTGACGTTTTCGACGCCGGTGCGCGAACACCACTGCGAGCTGCGCCTGGCGCCGCAGCAAGGCGCCGCGCAACGCGTCGAGGAGCTGGTGATCACGACCGATCCGCCGACCGAGCTCGATTCCTACATCGACTGCTTCGGCAATCAGGTGCACCACTTCAGCCTGGTGGCGCCGCACACGCACCTGGTCACGCGCCTGCGCGCCCAGGTCACGACGCTGCTCGCCAACCCGTTCGACTACGCGCCGGTGGCGCTCGGCCGCGAGGCGGAGTGGGTCGCCGGCACGCTGCAGGCGCAACCGCGGTTGTGGGACTACCTGCTGCACCGCAGCGATGCGACGCCCGATCTGGCGCGCGTGGCGCCGGCGGATTTCACCCTGCCCGCCTACGACGCGCAGGTGCGTCTGATCGATGCCGTGAGCGCGGCGCGCGACTGGGTCGGCGAGGAGTTCGAGTACGTGCCCGGCTTCAATCCACACCCGGTCAAGCTCGCCGAGGTGCTGGCGGCACGGGAGGGGACCAGCCAGGACCTCGCCCACCTGCTCATCGCCATCGTGCGCACGTGGGGATTCCCGGCCCGCTACGTCGTCGGATATCAGGATCCGCTCGAGGCCGAGGAGGAGGGCGAGGAGGTCGAGCCGCGCGAGGCGCTGCACGCCTGGCCCGAGGTGCTGATCCCCGGCGCCGGCTGGCGCGGCTTCGATCCGACCACCGGCCTGATCGCCAACGAGACCTACGTCGCCGTCGCCGTCGGCCGCGATGCCTTCGATGCCGTCCCGCAGCGCCACAGCTTCAAAGGCGGCGAGCGGGCGGACGAAGAAGAGGTGACGCTGCGCATGGCGCGCGGCGACGACGCCGAGGGCGGCGGCCAGCAGTAGCACCGCCGCCGTCGAGTTGCACAAACGCGGCAAGAGTTGCGCGGTGCGGACGAGCTTTGCCCAACAATTGCCGTCGTCAGAGAATCACGAAAGCGCGACAGTACGAAAACACGACACTCTGATCCGGAGGCTTGAAATGTCTGAGTTTGTCTTTCGTGCTTTCGCTATTTCGTGGTTTCGTGATTCTCCACGTTTTCCGTGGCACGCCTGAGTGGAAACTGCTGGGCTAAGCCGGCGGGACGAGAGCGGAGTCGAGGCGGCAGTGCGCATTACGCATGATTCGATCCTGACCTTGCAGCTCCCCTATCGGGAGGAGCTGCAGCTGCGGCGCACGGTGTTCGACGGCGGCGCCGGGCCGCGCGTGGCGGTGGTGGCGGGGATTCACGGCGACGAGCTCGAAGGGCTGTTCGTCTGCCATCGCCTGGCGGCATGGCTGGAGGACCTGGCGGCGCGGCAGCCGCAGGCGCTGCGCGGGCGCGTCGAGCTCTACCCGGCGATGAACCCGCTCGGCATCGACACGCTGCAGCGCTTCGTGCCGGTGTTCGACAGCGACCTGAACCGCAACTTCCCCGGCCACGCCGAGGGCCTCATGCCGCGGCGCATCGCCGCGGCGGCCATGCGCCACCTGCAGGGCTCGGCACTGGTCATCGACATCCACGCCAGCAACATCTTCCTGCGCGAGATCCCGCAGGTGCGCATCAACGAGGACTTCGCCGACACGCTGGTGCCGCTGGCACGCGGCATGAACGTCGACCTGATCTGGCTGCACGGCTCGGTCACCGTGCTCGAAGCCACCATCGCGCACAGCCTGAACAGCCGCGGCACGCCGTGCCTGGTGGTGGAGATGGGCGTCGGCATGCGCATCACGCCGGCGTTCACCGAGCAGATGCTGACCGGCATTCTGCGCCTGTGGCGCGACCTCGGCGTGCTGGCCGCCGATCTCGAGCTCGAGGAGCCGACCCACCTGCCGCTGGTCGCCGACGATCGCAACGTGCACTACCTGAACGCCGAGACGTCGGGCTTCTTCATCCCCGAGATCGACCACTGGATGGCGGTGACGCCCGGCCAGCGTCTGGGCAGCATCGTGTCGCCGCACGGCGGCGAGGTGTTGTCCGAGGTCAAGTCGCCGGTCGAGGGAGCGCTGTTCACGCTGCGCGAGTACCCGGTCGTCTACGAGGGCTCGCTGATGGCGCGCATCATGGAGTTCGGGGGAGCGTCATGAGCACCGACACGCCGCCGCGCGCGCTGCTCCACATGACCGCGCCGCTGCGCGAGGACTTCGCCATTCCGTATCACGACTTCGGCCCGCCCGACGCGACGCCGGCCCTGGCGCTGGTGGCTGGGCTGCACGGCAACGAGCTGAACGGCATCTTCGTGCTCTCGCGCCTGGCCTCGTACCTGCAGCACATGGCGACCGACCCGCCGCCGGGGCAGCGGCTGTGCAAACGCGTCATCGTCGTCCCGGCCGTCAACGTGCTCGGCGTCAACACGCGCAGCCGCCGCTGGCCGTTCGACGGCACCGACATCAACCGCATGTTCCCCGGCTACGACGCCGGCGAGACGACGCAGCGCATCGCCGGCGCCGTGCTCGCGATCACCGCGCCGGCGGCCTACCGCGTCGACATCCACAGCTCCAACCTCGATTTCGAAGAGCTGCCGCAAGTGCGCCTCTACGAGCCCAACGACGCCGAGCGCGCCTCGGCCCACCTGTTCGGTCTGCCGGCGGTGATCGAGCGCGCCATGCACACCGTCTTCACCAGCACCATCGGCCACGCCTGGCGCGAGTGCGGCGGGCAGAACTTCGTCATCCAGGCCGGGCGCGCCGGTGATCTGCAACTCGGGCACTGCGAGCGGCTGTTTCGCGCCCTGGTGGCGTTTCTCGCCCGCATCGACGCGGTCGAGGGGGTGCATCTGGCGCCCGAGGACGAGGACGTCCACCACTTCGGTCCCGGCCAGACCTTCTCGCTGATCTCCGAGCAAGCCGGCGTGTTCGTCTCCAGCCTCGAGGTCGGGCGCTGGCTGTCGGCCGGCGACCCGATCGGCCAGGTCTACGACGCGTTCCACGGCGAGCTGCGGCTCGAGGTGCGCGCGCCCGTGCCCGGCCTGCTCACCGGGCTGCGCCGCCAGCCGCTGCTCTACGAAGGCGACCTCATCGCCACGCTGCAGACCCGCCGCGCCGGCCACGAGGGCGCGGCCGGCATGCCGCACACGCAGGAGCAGTAACCCACGATCGTGGGCACGCGCGGCGCATCCGCCGCGGCGGGCGCCGTGGTAGGGTGCCGGCATGTCCCGCCAGCGCACGGCCGAGCTGGCGATCCCGGCCGACGGGGTCGACGCCACCGTCTATCGCCGCATCTGGGAGCTGGCCTGGCCGGTCAGCATCTCGATGTCGACGTCGACGCTGCTGACGCTGGTCAACCTGCTCTGGATCGGCCGGCTGGGCACGGCGTCGGTGGCCGCCGTGTCGGTGTGCGGCAACATCCTGTTCATCATCTTCGGCCTGTCGAATGTCGTCTACGCCGGCTCGCTGGCGATCGTCGCCCGGCGCGTCGGCGAGGGCAACCTGCGCGAAGCCGGCGTTGCCGCCCTGCACGGCGTGTGTCTCGCCGCGATGCTCGGGTTGTTCGTCGCGCTGGTCGGATACGCCGCGGTCCCGAGCGTCATCGGCTTCTTCGAGACCGGTGCCGACGTTGCCGGACTCGCCCTCTCGTACCTGCGCCTGATGCTCTTCGGCCAGATGTTCCTGTTCGTCGTCGTGGCGCTCAGCGCCAGCTACCAGGCCACCGGCGATGCGCAGACACCGATGCTGGTCAACGTCGCGGTGGTGGTGCTCAACGGCCTGCTCGATCCGTTCTTCATCTTCGCCCCCGGCGCGCTGCACGTCGGCGGCTTCGATCTCGGCTGGCTGGGTTGGGGCGTCGACGGGGCCGCCGTCGCGGCCGTGGTATCGGGCGCCGCCGGCTGTGCGTTGTTTCTCGGCATCGCCGCCTGGACCGGCAAGCCCTTTCCGCGCCCGTCGCGCCGCGAGCTGGCGCTCGAGCCGCACCACTTCTGGCACATGCTCCGCATCGGCGCGCCGGCCAGCATCTCGATGATCGCGCGCCCGCTGTCGACCTTCCTGCTGCTCAAAGTCATCGCCTCGTTCGGCACCGCTGCCATCGCCGCCTTCGGCATCGCGCTGCGCTCGTTCTCGGTCAACTGGATTCCATACGCGGGGCTCAACACCGCCGTGTCGACGCTGGTCGGCCAGAGCCTCGGCGCGCGCAATGTGCCGCGCGCCGAGCGCGTCGTGCGGCGCGGCCTGATGATCAGCGCCCTGCTCGGCGTCGCCTTCTGCGCCCTCTACTACAGCTTCGCGCGCGAGATCATCCTCGCCTTCGACCGCGAGCCCGCCGTGGTCGCCGCCGGCGCGCCGTTCCTGCAGCTGATCGCCCTCAGCTTTCTCTTCAGCGCCCCGATGTATCCGCTGGTCAGCGCCATGAACGGCGCCGGCGACACCAAGCCGCCGATGGTGGCGGCGTTCCTGGCCAACTGGCCGGTCAAGCTGCCGCTGTGCTGGGCGCTGGCGATTCCGTTCGGCTACGGCGTCGACGGGGTGTGGATCGGGATGTTCGTCTCGATCGTCTTCGAGGCGCTGGCGATGTTCGCCTGGTACGGGCGCGGGACGTGGAAGACGCGCAAGGTGTGAACTCCGCATCTTGCCCCCAAACCACGCCTAGCCCACCTCGGGGTCGGGGTCGGTATCGGCATCGGTATCGATCAATGCCACGGATCGTTGCCCTTCGATTCCGATAGCGATTCCGACCCCGACTCCGATGGGGCTAGACCTTCCCTAGCCCCTCCTTGGAAAGGAGGGGGACCGGACGGGAGGGCGACCCGAGCGGAGGTCAGTCGTACAGCCCGGCGCGCAGGTTGCGGCGCACGCGCCAGACTTCGCCGAGGACCTCGAAGTACGTCAGCGCCCGCACCTTGCTGTTTGGCGCGTTCACCCACTTGATCGGCACTTCGGCGACTCGGAAGCCGCGCCGCCGCGCGGCGACGATCAGTTCGACGTCGAAACCCCAGTGATCGATGGTCAGGCAGGGCAGGATTTTCTCGATACAGCGCTGCGTGAACATCTTGAAGCCGGCCTGCGTGTCGGAGATTCCCGGCGCGGCGAGGGCGCGGATGAAGAGGTTGCCGGCGTTGCCGGCCAGCTCCTTGTACCACGGCTGGCGCACGGTGATCTCGGCGCCGCGCACGTCGCGCGAGCCGATCACGACATCGTATCCCTGCTCGAAGAACGGCCAGAAGCGCTCGATGTGGTCGAGCGTGGTGGAGTTGTCGGCGTCCATGAAGATGCGAAAGGCCCCGCGCGCCTCGCGCATGCCGAGGCGCACGGTGGCGCCCTTGCCGTGATTGACGCCGTCGGCGTGCGCGATGAGGCGCACGGGCGTCGCGGCGGCGTCACGCTCGCGCACGATGCGGCTGGTGCCGTCGGTCGAGCCGTCGTCCACCACTACTACTTCGGCGGTATAGCTCTGTGCGGCGAGATAGCGCAGCACGTCGTCGAGCGTGCGCGGCAAGCGCTGCTCTTCGTTATAGGCGGGGATGACGACGGAGAGGTGGGGAGCAGGCGCGTTCGGCATCGGGGCTCAGCTCGCTAAGGGGAGCGACAATCTGCGGACCATAACAAGTATGGCGGGAAAAGACAGGTGCGCGGCGGGTCGTCGCGGCGGCGAGCGGTCATTCGCCTCGCAGGGGTAAATTGTTGGGGACGCCCCGCAGCATCATCATCTGCGTCGAGACCGCCAGCAGCGTGCCGCGGTCGTCCCAGATCTCGGCCTCCGCGGTAGCGTACCCGGCGCGGGCGCGGCGGGCGTAGACGTTGCTCAGCAGCCATTGCGAGGTCGTGTCCTCGAGAAAGTGCACGGTCAGGTCGAGGCTGGGGGCGAAGAACGGCGCGTGGTCGGGGCCGAGCTTCTGGATCAGCGCCGGCGGCATGGTGTCGGCGACCGGCGGGATGGCCAGCGGGTCGAAGCGACCGTCGGGCAGCCGCTGCGCGACCTTGTACCGAAACCAGCGCGCCACGCGCGCCGGGCCGGCCGGCCAGCCCGGTTCCCACCACAGGTGGCCGAGCGCGAGGCGGCTGTCGAAGTTGCCGAAGAAAGCCGGCCGCTCGCGTTCGAGGCCGCTCGCGATGAGGTCCATCGGCTCGAGCGCGTCCGGCGGCGGGACGTCGGGCGGCTGCGTGTCGATCAGGTCGGGGCCCTCGCGCTCGCGCCCGAAGGTGGCGCTCACTTCGAGCCCCGGGCCGGGCATCGTCGTCGACGACAGTTGGGCGCGCAGCTGTGCCGCCGCGCCGCCGTGGCGCAGCACCTCGACCCGCACCTCGAGCGGCCCCGCCGGCACCGGCGAACAGAAGTGCGTGTTCGCCGACAGGGGGCGCAGCCCGGGATCGCCGAGCTCTTCCTGCATGGCCCGCATCGCCACGGTCATCAACGCCCCGCCCGACGGCGTGCGAAAGTTCCAGCCCTCGCACAAGTTGGCGGTGTACCACCCCGGCGCCACGCGCAGGCGGGTGACGGCCGTATCGATTGCCAGGTCCCTCGGTTCCATCGGAGTGGCGGGATCGTAGACGTCTTCGTGAGTCGAGAGAAGATGGGGGTCAGGCCGGGCGCTTAACGACCGTGCCGATGTAGACGTAGGCCAGATCCTGCGAGCTCAGCGGCCGGTCGGGCCCGCGCCAGGTGACGCGCTCGACGCTGGCGACGAAGAGGCTGTGATCGCCGGCGGGGTGGCGGGCTCGGACACGGCACTCGAGGCTCGCCAACGCATCGCGCAGCAAGGGCAGGCCATCGGGAGAGTCTTCGCACGCCAGGCCGTCGAGGTTGTCGGGGCGCCGGCTGGCGGCGGAATAGAAGTAGTCCTCCAGGTGGCGCGCCCGCTCGCCGACGATGTTCAGCGCGAAGCGCCCGCTGCGTGCGACCATATCGTGCGTGAAGTGACCGCTATCGACGGCCGCCATCAGCAGCAGCGGTTCGCCGGAGACCTGCGTGACCCACGATGACGACATGCCGTGCCGGCGCTCGCCGTCGCGGACGGTCATGACGTAGATGCCAGTGGTCAGGGCGCAGAGCGCGCGAACGAGGTTTGGGTCCATGCGACTTTGCCGGCATCCCACTCAGGTGTGCCACGGACGACGAGGAGAATCACGGAACCGCGAAATGGCGAAAGCACGAAAGATGAACTCACACATTTCAATGCTCCGGATCAGAGTTTCGTGTTTTCGTACTGTCGCGCTTTCGTGATCTTCTGACGATGGCAATTTTTGGGCAAAGCCCCCTCAGGGGGAGAAACGTCTTCACGCCTTGCCCGACAGCACCTCGGCGGTGTGGGCGACGTGGCCGTCGGCGCGGCGCGAGCGGACGATATCGTTGTACGCTTCGCCGCGGCCGATGCGGGCGAACATCTGCGGCGAGTAGAACGTGACGTAGAGCGTGCGCCGCCCCGCGCCGGCTCCGGTCGGCGCGGGCGCGGCGTGCATGACGTCGGCGATGTGCACGGTGCAGTCGCCCGCCGCGGCGCTGATCGCGATGCGCGGCAGGGTGGTGTCCGCGTCGTCGACCGGATGGCAAGAGGCGCCGTGCGAGCCGGCGAGGAAGTGCAGCTGGCCGGTCGCGGGCGTGGCCGCCTCGAGCTGAATGCCGATGGCGACGGCGGGACAGGTGATCGGATGCCCGCCGAGGCCACAGTCCTGGTGCCAGGGCAGATCGGACAAACCCTCGGCGATGCCGGGGTTCTTGATCACGACGCTGTGCCCTTCCTGCCGATCCGGCGCCGGCCGCAGGTCGAAGCCGGTCATCGCCACGATGCGCCGGATGCGCGCGTCGTCGTCGAGCGCCGCGATGCGCGGCGACGACAGCCCGGTGTAGACGAGCCGGCACACCACCTGGCGCCCAGCCGTGTCCTTCGCCCACCACGAGCGCCCGTCGCCGGGACGCGCCGCCGCCTGCAACTCGTCCACCGCGGCGCGCAGCGCGGCGATCTCCGCCGCCGAGAACACCTGGCGCAGATGCAGAAAACCGGCCGCGAGAAAGAATGCGCGCATGGCCGCGTCGCTGTCGTCGAGCGTGAAGGTGCGGTGCAGGTCCAGCGGTTGGCCCTGGTCATCGAGCGGGGCGAACGCCGCCGGGTCGTAGATCGGCATGCCGCTGTACAGCGCCCGCAGCGCCGGCTGCCAGCGCCGCAGCAGCGCGGGCTCGCCGCGCGCGATGCGGATCTCGCCGGCGAAGATCAGCGACGGCACGGTGCGGATCTCCTGCACCAGGTCGGACCACGCGCGCAGCGACAGGGCCACGACCACCGCGGCGCGTTCCGTTCCCGCTTCGATTGCGATCGAACCGCCGGCCGGTGCGTAGGTATATCCGCGCCCGTCGGGGAGGACGAAGGCCAGCGGCTCGATTCCCCGCACGTCAGCGGCCGCGCTGCGGCCGACCTCGGTGCCAATGCGCCGTGGCAGATCCACGCGATGAAACGCCTCGAAGTCGAGCAATGGACCCTGGATCATCGCCGCGCAGCGTGCCGTGGCGCGGGCGCGGTGGTCAAGCGCCGCGCGTGCAACGCTATAGCCAGCAGCGACGGCGCGTGTCGCCCCGCGTCTCCAATCGCAACGGATGCGGCAGTTACCAGCGCGTTGAAAAACCCTGCGCTGCTCCTTCAGCCACCAAAACACCACTCTGACTTCCTCTCCCGCATTGCTCGCGGGAGAGGATTGAGGTGAGGGTTCCTGCGGGAACCGCCGTCACCTCCCCTGAGCGTTATGGTAAGGGGTGGTTGATGAACGCCCCCGGTTGGGCTAGTTCGGCGGCGTCCAAGGTCCCTCTCTTCGCGTGCCGGTCTGAGTCTGTCAGATCAAGAGGCGCTGGCAGGCGTCGGTGTGACAGGCCCGGCCTTTGGCAAAGGGGAACCGGACACTCAAGCGGTCAGCCGACTCGGGAGCCGTTCGCCGCACAGGCGCACGAAGGCTTTCACCATTTTCGGTTGGCAGGAGTTGTCGAGCGGCACGATGGCCCAGCTGCGCGAGAGGCCGCTCTTGCCGATCGGGATGGCGCGCAGCGTGCCCGCTTCGCACTCGGCGGCGACCGCCCAGCGCGGCACGATCGCCGCGCCGAGCCGCGAGCGCACCATGGCGACGACCGCTTCGAGGTGATCGCTCTCCATGACGACGCGCGGAAAGACGCCGTGCTCGAGCATGACGCGCTCGATGAGGGCGTAGGTCTGGCTGCGGCGGTCGTAGACGAGCAGGCGCTCGTCGGCGAAATCGCGCACGTGCAGCCGCGTGCGGTCGGCCCACGCATGCGTCGGAGCGACGATCGCCACCAGCTCGTCGTGCCCGACCGGCGTGATGCGCAGCTTCGGCGCCGAGACGGGCAGGGTGACGAGGCCGACATCGAGCTCGCCGTTGTGCAGTCGCTCCATGGTCAGCTCGGTGTGGCCGCTGCAAACCAGCACACCGCCTTGCGGGAAGCGCTCGTGAAACTCCTCCAGGATGCCCGGCAACAGATAGTGGCAGGCGGCGCCGCCGGCGCCGATGCGCAAGGTGCCGGCGCCGTTGGCATCGTAGTCAGCCAGCGCGCGCTCGGCTTCGTCCAGCTTGCGCACGATCTGCCGCGCGTAGTGCAACAGTAGCTGTCCCGCCGACGTCGGCCGCACGCCGGCGCCTGAGCGCACCAGGAGCTTGCTCCCCACGTCGCGCTCGAGCGTGGACATCTGCTGGCTGATCGCGGATTGGCTCAGGCCGAGCCGCCGCCCGGCGCGCGTGAAGCTCTCCAGCTCCGCGATGGCGCAGAACGTCCGCAGCTGCTTCGTATCCATTTCTCTCCCCCGATAAGGAAATTCGATCCCGTCGTCGCGAAATGCTTACGGGCGCCGGCCGGTCGCGCTGCCCAGTCGGACGGCACGCTCCTGCATCGCTGCCCATTCGGCGGGCAGGCGCGAGCGAACGCAGCGCGGCTTCTCCGACGTGCGCCGGTTACGCCGTTCGGCAGCAAAATCTCTCATGCCCATTGGCCTTTCGCTTGCACTCGTCCCCTCCCATCGGCGTCGCATTCAGAGCGATTCAGTTTTCGAATGGCACTCACAAGCAGAACAGAAGCAGAAGGGGTGCCAGTGACGTCCTGTTCAAGCCGGTGGACCAGAGAGCCGCACGCGAAGGCGCGAAGCCGCGAAGGTCGGATAGCTGAGTGTTGTGGGTGTTGTTCTTCTTCATGTCTTCGCGCCTTCGCGTGCGGCTCTCCGGTCTGAGGTGAGAAGGCCCTGAGCAAGATCAGAAAGGACGAGTGATCACATCATGATGCGATGCGTATCGGCTGCGGCGGCGTTGGCGGTCGCGGTGCTCGGCAGCTCAGTCGTTTCCGCCGCCGACATGACCGTCGGCTTCATCTACGTCGGGCCGAAAGACGACTACGGCTACAACCAGGCGCACCACGAAGGCGCGGAAGTGGTCAAGGCCATGCCGGGCGTCAAGGTCCTCGAGGAAGAGAAGGTGCCCGAGACGCTCGACGTGCAGAAGACCATGGAGAGCATGATCAACCTCGACGGCGTCACGGTGCTGTTCCCGACTTCGTTCGGGTACTTCGACCCGCACATTCTGAGCATGGCGAAGAAGTACCCCGACATCCTCTTCCTGCACTGCGGCGGCCTGTACGACGCCGCCAAGCACCCAGCCAACGTCGGCAGCTACTTCGGCTACATCGACGAAGGGCAGTACCTGAACGGCATCGCCGCCGGCGCGGCGACCAGGAGCAACAAGCTCGGCTTCGTCGCCGCCAAACCGATCCCGCAGGTGCTGCGCAACATCAACGCCTTCACGCTCGGCGCCCAGTCGGTGAATCCCGCTGTGACGACGACGGTGATCTTCACCGGCGACTGGGCCGACCCGGTCAAAGAGGCCGAGGCGTCCAAGCAGCTGATCGACAACGGGGCCGATGTGCTGACGGCGCATGTCGACAGCCCGAAGGTGGTGGTGCAGACGGCGTCCGAGCGCGGCATCTCGGTGTGCGGCTACCACACCAACCAATCGGCCCTGGCCCCGAAAGGCTATCTGCTCGGCGCCGAGTGGAACTGGGGCAAGGTCTACAAGGACTACATCGAGAAGGTCGAAGCGGGGACCATCGCGCCCGGCAAACAGTGGGACCACGTCGTGCGCGGCGGCATGAAGGACGGTTTCGTCAGGATGTCGCCCTACGGCGCCGGCGTTTCCGATGCGGCGAAGGCGAAGATCGAGGCGGTCAAGGCCGAGATGATGACCGGCGCGTTCGTGATCTTCAAAGGACCGCTGAAGGACAACAAGGGCAACGTCGTGCTTCCCGACGGAACGTCGCAGGTCCAGACCGACCCGGTGCTGGAGAGTATGAACTATCTGGTCGCCGGCGTCAGCGGCAGCACGGGTCTTTGACGTAGCCGCCATGAACACCTCGCACGGCGAGGGCTTTGCCCCGCAACTGGTGCGGTCCTTCCGGTTCCTCTCCCTCCGGGAGAGGCCAGGTGAGGGGATGGAACACACTCTTCAACGAAGCAGTGGTCGAGGCCGTCGTTTCATCCCCTCACCTTACCTCTCCCGGGGGGAGAGGAACTTCTCGTGCGAGTGAGATGACGATGCAGATCGCCGACGGCCTCGACACCGCGGCGCGCGCCGACAGCCTGCTGCCGGCGCGGCGCGCAGGGCGCGAGGAGCCGCGCCTGAACGCGCTGCGCGGCCGCCTCGCGCCGGTGGCCGAGGCGGTGGTGATCCAGGGCGGCGTGGTGCTGCTCTCGATGGTCGTCTTCGGCGTGTTTCTGATGGTGTTTGCCGGCAAGAACCCGCTGGCGGTGTACCAGGACATGTGGCGCGGCTCCTTCGGCAGCGCCTTTTCGCAGAGTGCGTCGCTCGCCAAGGCCGCGCCGCTGATGCTGACGGCGCTGTGCACCGCGCTGCCGGCGCGGCTCGGCATGGTGGTGATCGGCAACGAAGGGGCGCTGCTGCTCGGCGGCCTGACCGGCGTGGTGGTCGCACAGATCCTCGGTCCCGACATGCCGTGGCTGACGATTCCGATGATGCTCCTGTTCGGCGGCCTCGTCGGCGGGATGTGGATCGCCATCGCCGGCTGCCTGCGCCAGCTGCGCGGCGTCAACGAGACGATCAGCACGCTGCTGCTGTACTACATCGCGCTGGCGCTCTTCAGCTTCGGGGCCGAGGACCTGATGCGCGATCCGACCAGCCTCAACAAGCCGTCGACGGTGTCCATCGGTGCGGCCAACATGATCGGCGCGATTCCCGGCTTGCCGGCCTGGTTTCCGGAGGCGCACTGGGGACTGCTGCTCGGCGTCGTGGCCTGCGTCGCCACGTATGTGCTGATGGACCACAGCACGTTCGGCTTCGCCGCGCGCATCGTCGGCGGCAACGTCAAAGCGGCGCGGCTGCAGGGCCTGCCGATCACAGCGATCGTCGTTGCCACCTGCGTGCTGGCCGGTGCCGCGGCGGGCGCAGCCGGTGTGATCGAGATGGCCGTCGCCGAGGGCAAGGCCAATGCCTCGCTCAACGCCGGCCTCGGTTTCGCCGGCATCCTGGTCGCCTTCGTGGCGCGGCAGAATCCGCTCGCCATCGTCCCGGTCGCCGTGCTCTTCGGCGGCATCACCGCCAGCGGCGGGCTCATTCAGCGGCGCCACGATCTGCCCGACGCGACGGTCGACGTCTTCACCGGCATCCTGTTCATCCTGGTGTTGGCGAGCGAGATGTTCGTCGGCCGCATCAAGTGGCTGCAAGCCAGGGAGGGCGACGGCTGATGGATCCGGCCGGTGTCGCAACAGCGCTGGCGCAGGGCAGCGGTCTGCCGCCGGTGGCAGCGGTGCTCTTCGCGCTGATCGGCGGCGCGATCTCGCTCAGCACGCCGTATCTGTTCGTCAGCCTCGGCGAGTGCATCACCGAGCGCAGCGGGCGCGTCAACCTCGGGCTCGAGGGCACGATGATCCTCGGCGCGGTGTCGTCTTACGCCATCGCCTACCAGGTCGCGACCGCGCAACCGGGGCTGACCTGGTTGGCGCCCTGGCTGGGTGTGCTGGTGGCCGGCCTGGTCGGCGTCATGATGGGCTGGCTGCACGCGACCCTGTGTGCGAAGGAGCGCGTCAACCACATCGCCGTCGGCATCGCGCTGATGATCTTCGGCGTCGGGTTGGCGATGTACTTCGGCAAGCCGTACATCCAGCCCAAGGCGCCGCACCTGCAAGCGCTGCCGCTGGCGAACTGGAGTCAGTACGAGGCAGTGCGCTCGGCTTTCAAGATCAACGGGCTGTTCATCCTCGGGTTGATCGTCGCGCCGTCGCTGGCCTGGGCGCTGACCAACACGCGCTGGGGCATGATCCTGCGCATGGTCGGCGAGAGCTCGGATGCGGCGCGTGCGCTCGGCTACTCGGTCAATGGCGTGCGCCTGATGGCGACTTGCGCCGGCGGCTTTCTGGCCGGCATCGGTGGTTCGTTCCTGTCGCTCTACAACCCCGGCATCTGGGCCGAGGGCCTGTCGCGCGGCCAGGGCCTGATGGCGGTCGCGCTGGTGATCTTCGCGCGCTGGAATCCGCTCACCTGTCTGTTGGCCTCACTGATGTTCGGCGCCGCCGAGGCGCTCGGCCCGGCGCTGCAGAACGCCGGCTTGAGTCGCGGCTATCAGCTCTACGCCGCGGTGCCGGCAGCGCTGACGCTGATCATCATGATCGCTACCTGCTCCACCAAACGCACGCTCGCCGGCGCCCCCGCCGAATTGAGCGTGAGCTGAACCGCGCCATGGCCAAGACCATCGCCACCGCCGATCCATATCCGTGGCCCTTCGACGGCGACCTGCGCCCCGACAACACGGCGCTGATCGTCATCGACATGCAGACCGATTTCTGCGGCCCGGGCGGCTACGTGTCGCTGATGGGCTATGACATCGCGCCGGCGCGCGCGTGCATCGAGCCGATTCGCACCGTGCTGAGCGCGTTGCGCGGCGCGGGCTACCACATCTTCCACACCCGCGAGGGGCATCGGCCCGACCTCTCCGATCTGCCCGCCAACAAGCGCTGGCGCTCGCGCCGCATCGGCGCCGGCATCGGCGATCCCGGCCCGTGCGGCAAGGTGTTGGTGCGCGGCGAGCCGGGGTGGGAGATCATCCCCGAGCTGGCACCGCGCGACGGCGAGCCGATCATCGACAAGCCCGGCAAGGGCTCGTTCTGGGCTACCGATCTGGAGATGCTGCTGCTGCAGCGCGGCGTGCGCAACATCGTCCTCACCGGCATCACCACCGACGTGTGTGTCCACACCACGATGCGCGAAGCCAACGACCGCGGCTTCGAGTGCCTGCTGCTCGAGGACTGCTGCGCCGCGACCGATCTCGGCAACCACCAGGCGGCGATCAAGATGATCAAGATGCAGGGCGGGGTGTTCGGCGCGGTGTCGAACTCCGCCGCGCTGGTGGAGGTGCTGTGATGGTGACGCTGGTCGAGCCGCCGGTGCCGCCGGAAGAAGCGCCGAGCCTCGAGGTGGTCAATCTGACCAAGCAGTTCGGCAGCTTCACCGCCTTGCAGGACGCGCAGCTCAAGGTCGCCGCCGGCGAGTTCCACGCCCTGCTCGGCGAGAACGGCGCCGGCAAGAGCACGTTCGTCAAATGCGTCATCGGCTACGAGCGGCCGACCGCCGGCGCCATCCTCTACAACGACCGCGAGGTCGAGTTCGCCAGCACGCGCGACGCGCACGCCGTCGGCATCGGCATGGTGTACCAGCACTTCACGCTGGTGCCGAACATGACGGTGGCGGAGAACCTGGTGCTGGTGCGCGACGTGGTGCCGCGCGTGGTCAACTGGCGCAAGGAGCTGGCGGCGTTGAGCGAGTTCATGGACGGCCAGCCGTTCCAGGTGCCGCTGAAGACGCCGGTGCGCGCGCTGTCGGCCGGGCAGAAGCAGAAGCTGGAAATCCTCAAGCAGCTCTACCTCAACCGCAAGTTCCTCTTCCTCGACGAGCCGACGTCGGTCCTCACCCCCGGCGAGGCCGACGAGGTGCTGGGGCTACTGCACGAGAAGACGCGGCGGCGCGAGCTGACGGTGGTGATCATCACGCACAAGTTCCGCGAGGTGACAGGCTACTGCGATGCGGTCACCGTGCTGCGCCGCGGCCACTTTGCCGGCTGCGGCAAGGTCAGCGAGCTGACCACCGACGAGATGGCGGCAATGATGATCGGGGCGGAAAAACTGACCGAAGCGGCGCCGCGCGACACCGGCGTGCCGATGGCGCCGCGGCTGGTGATTCAGGATCTGCACGCCAACGACGACACTGGCGCCGCGATGCTCGAGGGACTCAGTTTGACCGTCAACAGCGGCGAGATCGTCGGCATCGCCGGCGTCTCGGGCAACGGACAGCTGCAGCTGGTCGAGTGCCTCGCCGGCCAGCGGCCGATATCGAGCGGGTCGATCCAGGTCCAGGGCCGCGCCTACCAGCCGCGCCGCAAGCAGATTCGCGACAACAAGATCCGCATTCTCCCCGAGGTGCCGCTGCAGAACGCCTGTGCGCCCGACATGTCGGTGAGCGACAACATGGCGATGTCGGACTTCGACGTGCATCCGATCGCCCGCGCCGGCGCGTTCGTCTCGCGCGCCGCGGTCAAGGACAAGGGCGAGCGGTTGATCGCGCGGTTCGCGGTCAAGACGCCGTCGCCGACGTCGCCGATCCGCACCCTGTCGGGCGGCAACGTGCAGCGCGCGATTCTCGCGCGTGAGCTCTCGGATGCTTGCGACGTGTTGATCACCGCCAACCCCTGCTTCGGCCTCGACTTCATGGCCACCGCCGACATCCGCGCCAAGCTCATCGACAGCCGCAACGCCGGCGCGGCGGTGTTGCTGGTCAGCTCCGACCTCGACGAGCTGCTCGAAGTGTCGGACCGCCTGTGCGTGATGTTCGACGGCCGCATCGTCTACGAGACCCCGACGGCCGCGGCCGACATCACCACCATCGGCAAACACATGGCCGGGCAGGGCTGAGGCCGGCGGGATGGTCGCCGTCCGCGCCGAGCCATATGCGTACGCGTTCGACCCCGCCACGCTGGCGCTGCTCGTCATCGACATGCAGCGCGACTTCATCGAGCCCGGCGGCTTCGGCGCCTCGCTCGGCAACGACGTCTCGCGCTTGCGCGCGATCGTGCCGACGGTGGCGCGTGTCATCGCGGCGTGTCGCGAGGCCGGGTTGGCCGTCATCCACACGCGCGAGGGCCATCCGCCCGACCTGCGCGACTGCCCGATCAGCAAGCTCACCCGCGGCCGCGCCGCGCTGCGCATCGGCGACCTGGGGCCGATGGGGCGCGTGCTGATTCGCGGTGAAGCCGGCCACGACATCATCCCCGAGTGCGCCCCGCGCGCCGGCGAGGTGGTGATCGACAAGCCGGGCAAGGGTTCCTTCTACAACACCGAGCTGGGCGAGGTGCTGCGCTTTCGCGGCATCTCGCACCTGGCGCTGATGGGCGTCACGACCGAAGTCTGCGTGCAGACGACCATGCGCGAGGCCAACGACCGCGGCTACGAGTGCGTGTTGATCGAAGACGGTACGGAGAGCTACTTCCCGCAGTTCAAGCAGGCCGCGCTCGAGATGATTCGCGCCCAGGGCGGCATCGTCGGCTGGACGGCAACCGCCGACGATTTCGTCGCCGCGCTGGCGAGCGTCGCGTGAGCGCAGACCGCCAGGCGGATCGCAGCGGGGCGCTCGCGCCCCTGGTGCCGGGGCCGATCTCGATCCACCCGATGCCGCCGTTCGGCACGCCCGATCTGCACTGGGAGATGCTGCGCCCCGGCGTCGAGGTGGCGTGGCTGTATCGCACCACGGCGCACGGCCCGCGCGCCGCGCTGCTGCGCTACCAACCGGGGGCCACGGTTCCCGAGCACGAGCACCTCGATTACGAACACATCTTCGTCTTGCAGGGCTCGCAATCGGACGGCGACCAACTCTACACGGCGGGCACGCTGAGCATCTTCCCACCCGGCCTGAGCCACAACATCGTAAGCGCGGAGGGCTGCACCGTTCTCGCCATCTGGACCGGCGAAATTCGATTTGCCGAGGAGGCAGACTGACGATTCGGACACGACGGCCGCAAGAAGGCGCAAAATGCGCAAAAGCGGATTGAACCACCCGGCTCTCTTTTGCGCCTCTTGTGCCTTTTCGCGGCCAGATGTCTGATCCGCTGATCCGTCGGCGCTTGCAGGCGCCGCGGCGAGATGCGATGCGAACGCCCCATGGCAAAAAAGCAGATCTGCGCAACCGCGCGCGAGGCGGTCGCCGACGTTCCCGACGGCGCCTCGCTGCTCGTTCATAGTTTTGGTCCGCCGCAGGCGTGGCCGACCGACTGCCTGTTGGCGTTGGCCGATCGCGGCGTGAAGGACCTGACCGTCATCTGCAACACGCCGGCGGGCGGACCGACGTCGCTCAACATCCTCGCTGAGAAGCGGCAGATCCGTAAGCTGATCTGCAGCTACGTCGGTTCGCCGTCGATGCCGAGCGAGCTCAGCGAGCAGGTGAAGGCCGGCGCGATCGAGCTCGAGATGGTGCCGCAGGGCACGCTGGTCGAGCGCGTGCGCGCCGGCGGCGCCGGCCTGGCCGGGT
>CAYVUV010000011.1:0-36526 GCA_964455095.1 uncultured Binatia bacterium (SeqCode) | reverse complement strand
CGCCGCGGTGACGCCGCCCCGATGTCGGTGATCGAGCTCACCGACCGCACCGACCGCGCCCTCAGCGAGGCGCAGAAGAAACGCGAGCGCCGCGCCCGCGCGGTGAAGAAGAAGGAAGAAGCCGCCGCCAAGTCGGCGATGCCCCCGATGTGAGATGCGGGTCGGCTCGCAAGAGCCGACCCGCAACCCCTCCACCGTCAGGGCGCTTCCAGAATCGTCGCGGCGCCCTGGCCCATGCCGCCGCAGATGGTGGCCAGTCCGTAGCGCGCGCCGCTGCGCCGCATCTCGAGCGCCAGCGTGCCAACCAGCCGCGCGCCCGAGGCGCCGACCGGGTGTCCGATGGCGCAGGCGCCGCCGTTGGGATTGATGCGCGCGGCGCTCGCCTCGGGCATGCCGAACTCGCGCATCAAGGCGATCGGCGCACAGGCGAAGGCCTCGTTGATTTCCACCACCTCCATGGCGCTCATCGGCAAGCCGGAGCGATCGAGCGCATTGTGCGTGGCCGGGATGGCCGAGTAGATGAGATCGCGCGGATCGCAGGCCCCGGTCGCGATGGTATGGATGCGCGCCAACGGCTTCAGGCCGCGCCGCTCGGCCGCGGCGCGCGACATGACCATGCACACCGCGGCGCCGTCGGCCTGACCGGACGCGGCCGCGGCGGTGATGCGGCCGTCGGGCCGGTAGATCGGCTGCAGCGACGCAATGCGCTCCAGCGAGGTATCGGCGCGCGGTCCCTGGTCCCGATCGATGCGCGCTGGCGTACCGTCTGGCAACAGACCGTCGACGGGCACGATCTCGTCGGCGAAGCGCCCGGCCTCCTGCGCCGCGATCGCGCGCTGATGGCTCAGCAGCGCCCACGCGTCGAGCTCCGCGCGCGTGATGTCGTAGCGCTCGCACAACCGCTCGGCGCCCTGGCCGCCGTTCAGCTCGATCGGGTTGATGCGCTCCATCATCTTCGGGTTGGGGTTCATCGACGCCAGCATGTGGCCGCCTTCCTTGATGATGGCGTCCATGTCCATGCCGTCTTTGATCACCGGAATGCGGAAATGGGTCATGCTGTCGAGGCCGCCGGCGAGGTAGACGTCGCCCATGCCGCACTGCACGCTCATCGCCGCGACATGCACCGCCATCATCGCCGTCGTGCACGCGCGCTCGATGCTGAGCCCGGTGACGTGCGGCGGAAAGCCGGCCAGAAACGGAATGGCCGTGCCCGGATGCGCCTGCTCGCCCATCATCTCGACGGCGCCGAGGATGATGCCCGCAACGTCGCCTGCCGGCACGCCGGTGCGCGTCAGGACGGTCTGCAGGACCACCGTCGCCAGATCGTCGGAGCGCACGTGGCGAAACACCCCGCGCTGCGGGTCGGCCTTGCCGAACGGCGTCCGGACATAGCCGACCAGCATCGCGTCGCGTTCATTGCTCATAGTCTCGACCTCATGTGGAATGCGGGAGTCCTCCCGCGTTGGACCGGCGCAAACTAGCGAAGCGGAGTGAGGAACTCCAACAGCTTGCGGTTGACGAGCTCGGGCTGTTCCTGATGCAGGAAATGACCGGCGTCGGGCACGATGACCTTCTTCAACCCGTTCGGAAACAGCGCTTCCATCCCCGCGAGCAGCTCGGCGCCGATGCAGCCGTCGCGCGCGCCGTGGAACATCAGCGTCGGCACCGTCACCGGCGCGGCGACCAGGCGATCCTGCAACTCGGCCAGCGCCGGGTCCTGATTCACCGGGTTCAGCGTCGCGCGGTAGTAACCCAGCGCCGCGCCGAGAACGCCTGGCGAACGGAACGTCGCCTTCAGCGCTTCCATCTCGTTGGGCGAACAAATCCAGCCTGGCGACCAGTCCTGCCACAGGCGCTCGATGAACTGGAAATCGCCGTGCGCGACCGCCGCGTCGGCGAGCGGATGCTGAAAGAAGAACATGTACCAGGACCGGCGCTGCTGGTCGTAGTTGGTCATGAACGCCATCGGCACCGCCGGCCCGTGCGGCACCGCGGCGGTGACCAGCCGCACGACGCGCTCGGGGGCCAGGATGGCGGCGCCGTAGCCGGCGACCGCACCCCAGTCGTGGCCGAAGACGAACGCCTTCTCGTACCCCAGCGCTTCGATCAGCGCCACCGCGTCGTGCGCCAGGGCTGCGCTCTGATAGGGGCCGTTGGGCGGCACGTCGCTCGGCGCATAGCCGCGCATGAACGGCGCCACGGCGCGAAACCCGGCCGCAGCCAGCGCCGGCAACTGGTGGCGGAACGAGCGCGCGTGGTCGGGGAAGCCGTGCAGACACAGCACCAGCGGTCCATCGCCGGCTTCCAGCGTGGCGAAGCGCAGGCCGTTGGCGCGCACCGTCCCCTGGCGAAACGCTTCCATACCGTTCTCCTGTTTCTGCGCCGACTGCGATGCGCGGTCGGCATCGCAGTCCTGCTGTGCCGCGACCGCTCACGGCCGCGGTACAGCAGGTGCGAAATGGCGGAGAGGGCGGGATTTGAACCCGCGGTACCCTTTTGGGGTACACACACTTAGCAGGCGTGCGCCTTAGACCACTCGGCCACCTCTCCGTGTACGATTGATCCCGCAAACCCTTACGCGAACCCCTGCCGCGTTGCAATGCCCGCCGCGCCGCCACCTTGACCCTCCCCGGGGCCGCTGTTAACCGTCCCGGCGATGCAGCGCGCACGAGTGCGGGTGAGAGCCGCGTTGACCGCCGCCGTGCTGCTCGGCGCGCTGACGGCGGGCGCCGCCTCCGCCGCGCCGTATGCCGATCGCGTGCGCGAGACCGTGCTGTCCAACGGGCTCAAGCTGATCATGCTCGAGGACCACAAGGCGCCGGTGGCGGTGATGCAGATCTGGTACCGCGTCGGCTCGCGCAATGAGTCGGCCGGCTACACCGGCCTGTCGCACCTGCTCGAACACATGATGTTCAAGGGCACCGAAAAGGTCGGGCCCGAGGAATACAGCCGCATCATTCAGCGCAACGGCGGCCAGACCAACGCCTTCACCTCGCAGGACAGCACGACCTACTTCGCCACCATCGCCAGCGACCGCCTCGGTGTCGCGCTCGATCTGGAGGCCGACCGCATGGTCAACCTCGTCGTCACCGAGGAGCAGTACGCGCCCGAGCGCAACGTGGTGAAGGAGGAGCGCCGCATGCGCACCGACACCAACCCGGTGTCGGCCCTGTTCGAGCAGCTCAACGCCGCGGCCTACGCGGCGCATCCGTACCAGAACCCGATCATCGGCTGGATGACCGACGTGGAGCAGTCCACCGTCGCCGACCTGCTGCGCCACTATCGCATGTACTATCAGCCCAACAATGCCTTCATCGTCGCCGTGGGCGACTTCGACGGCGCCGCTCTGACGGCCGAGGTCGAGCGCATTTTTGGTTCCATTCCCGCCGGCTCGCCGCCGCCGGGCGTGCGCAGCATCGAGCCGCCGCAGCGCGGCGAGCGGCGCATCGAGTTCCGCCGCGAGGCCGAGCTGCCGTTCGTCGGCATCGGCTACCACGTGCCCAACCTGCGCAGCCCCGACGCCGCCGCGCTCGAGGTGTTGGCCGAGGTGCTCTCGGGCGGCAAGAGTGCGCGCCTGTATCACGAGCTGGTGTACCGCCGGCGCCTCGCCCGCGACGCCGGTGCGAGCTACGAGTACACCTCGCTCGATCCCGGCCTGTTCGTCGTCTATGCGCAGCCGCTACCCGAGCAAACGGCTGCCGTGCTGGAGGCCGCCCTGTTAGCCGAAGTGGAGAAAGTGCGCACGGCGCCGCCGACGGTGCAGGAGATCGAGAAGGCGAAGCACGGCATCGAGGCCAGCTTCGTCTTCGCGCAGGACTCGCTCTTCTATCAGGGCATGCTGCTCGGGCAGTACGAGATCGCCGGCGACTGGCGCGGCATCGACGCGTATCTCACCGCCGTGCGCGCGGTCACGCCCGAGGATCTGTCGCGCGTGGCGCGCTTCTACCTCGACAGCGAGAATCGCACCGTGGCGACGCTGGTGCCGCTGCCGCCGTCGAACGGCCGGCCGCCGAGCGGGGCGATGCCGGTGGGGCCGATCCGCTGATGCGCGCGCTGCGGGTCATAGCGGTTGCGGTCGCGCTGCTGGCGCCGTCACTGGCGGCGGCGTTGGGGCCGGCGGTCGAACAGGCGGTGCTGGCCAACGGCGCGACCCTGCTGGTCTCGGAACAGCGCAACCTGCCGCTGGTTATGGTGCGCGTCGTGCTCGATGCGGGCGCACGCTGGGATCCGCCGGGCCGCGCCGGCGCGGCCAGCCTGACCGCCGATCTCCTGGCCGAGGGCACGGCGAAGCGCAGCGCGGCGCAGATCAGCGAGGCGATCGACTTCATCGGCGGTTCGCTCAATGCCGACGCCAGCATGGACTACGCGCAGGTGCAGCTGCAGGTGCTGCGCAAGGACCTGGACGTGGGGCTCGACCTGCTCGCCGACATCCTGCTGCGGCCGGCCTTCAGCGCCGACGAGCTGGCGCGCCGCCGCGAGGCGGCTCTGGCCTCGATCCGCGCCGGCCGCGACAACCCCACCGAGGTCGCGACCCGCGCTTTCCGTCCGGCGCTCTACGGCGAAGAGCCGTACGGCCACCCGGTGGAGGGGACCGAAGAGTCCGTGCCGCGCATCACGCGGCAGGACATCCAGGCGTTCTACGCCGCGCGCTATCGCCCGACCGGCGCCATCGTCGTCGTGGTCGGCGACCTGTCGATGGCCGAAGCGCGCGCGCGCCTCGACACGGCATTGCGCGACTGGCGCGGCGCTCCCGCGGCTGCCTTCGCACATGCGACGGCGCCGGCGCCCGCCGCGCAGACGGTGCGCCTCGACCGGCCGATCAGCCAGGCGGGCATCATCCTCGGCCACCGCGGTGTGCCGCGCGACAACCCCGACTTCGAAACCATCTCGGTGATGAACTACATCCTCGGCGGCGGCGGCTTCTCCTCGCGCCTGCTCGACAACATTCGCACCAAAGCCGGGCTTGCCTACTCCGTCGCCAGCTTCTTCACCACCAACAAGCTGCCGGGCAGCTTTCAGATCATCATGCAGACCAAGAACGCCTCGGTGAACGATGCCATCGCCCGCGCCCGGGCCGAGATCAAACGCATCCGCAGCGAGCCGGTCGGCGACGACGAATTGGGCGACGCCAAGCGCTATCTGACCGGCAGTTTCCCCCTGCGCCTCGACAGCAATTCCGACATTCTCGAGTTCGTCGCGCAGACCGCCTTCTTCGGCCTCGGCGCCGACTACGCCGAGCGCTACCTGCAGCGCATCAACGCGGTGACCAGGGAAGACGTGCTGCGCGTGGCACAGCAGTATCTGCATCCCGACGCCATGATCGAGGTCGTGGTCGGCGATCTCGGGCAGATGACGCCCGCCGCGCCCTGAGCGCGTTCTCCCGCCGCGGTTGCAGGCGCGCCCGGCGTGCGCGATAGCTGCGGGCCATGGCTCGCGCTCGCGCCCCGCGTTCCGCTCCGCCGCCCGCGCGTCCGCGCCCCGCGGTGCCGCAGCCAAGCACGGTCGCGACATGGGCGGCACCGGCCGTTGTGGTAGCCGCGGCGCTGCTGGCCTACGCCAACAGCCTGGCCAACGGCTTCGTCTGGGACGATCCGATCATCCTGACGCGCCAGCTGGTGGTCTTCGACTCGCTGCGCGATGTGTTGCTGCCGCCGCGCGGCATCCCGCAGTACAGCCCGGACTACTACCGGCCCCTGACCGTGTTGACGCTGCTGATCGACCGCGCCCTCGGCGGCGGCCAGCCGTTTGCCTTCCATCTGTCGGTGGTGCTCGCTCACGCCGGCGTCGCGCTGCTGGTCGTCGCGCTCGCCCGCCAGCTCCTGCGCGGCGCGCCCGGCGGCGACGTCGCCGCGCTGGTCGCCGGCGCGCTGTTCGCCGTGCATCCGATCCACAGCGAGTCCGTTGCCTGGGCGGCCGGACGCTCCGACGTGCTCGCCACCGGTTTCCTGCTCGCCGCGCTCTGTGTGCATGGCGGCGGTCCGATTTCATGGCTCCGCTCGGCTGCCACCGGCCTCTGCGTTGCGGCCGCGCTCGGTGCCAAGGAGACCGGCATCGCGGTGCTGCCGCTCTTGCTGCTGCGCGACGCGCTGGCGACGCGGTTCGCCGATCTTCGCACGCGTGCGGTGCTGGCGTGGCTGCAGGGCTATGCCGGCGCGCTGCTGGCGGTCGTCGTCTACTTCCTGCTGCGCCGCGCCACGATCGGCGAGCTGGTCGGCGCGGCGCCCGGTGAGGCGGAGCCCGGCGGATTGTTGCCGCAGATCGCCGGGGCCGTCGGCGCGTACTTGCTCAAGCTGGTGTGGCCGGTGGGGCTCAACGCCTACATCGATGCGGTGCCCGCCAGCCCCGCCTGGCTGGCGTTCACCGCCGTCACGATACTCGCCCTGGCCGCGCTCGGCGTCGGATTGTGGCGCCGCGCCGAGCGCGTGCCGGTCTTCGCCTTGCTCTGGATCGGCCTCACGCTGCTGCCGTCGCTGAGCATCGTCTGGAAGATTCCCGAGGCGCCGATGGCGGAGCGCTACCTGTACCTGCCGTCAGTCGGCTTTTGCCTGCTCGTCGGCTGGCTCGCCGGCCGCGCCTGGAGTCGCGCTCCGGCCGGTCGACGGCGGATGCTGGCGGCGCTGCTCGCCGTCGTGCTCCTCCTCTTCACGGCCGGGACCATCCAGCGCAACCGGGTGTGGCGCGACGACGTGAGCTTGTGGGAAGACACCGCTGCCAAAAGCCAGGTCTCGGGCATGGCGCTGCGCAGCCTGGCCACGGCGTATCAGAAGCAGGGGCGCCTCGACGACGCGCGGCGTTATTTCGAGCAGGCCCTGGGGCGGCGCAACAGCCAGACCGGCCTGCAGATCGTGCACAACAACCTCGGCACGCTGGCGATGTCGGCCGGCAACTTCGCCGAGGCCGAGCGCCAATACCGGCACGCGCTGGAGGTCAATCCGAACGCCGCCGACAGCGTCTTCAACCTCGGGCTCGCCATCCTGCAAGGCGGCAACCGCACACCGGAGGCGGCCGCCCGCGCCGCCGAGTACTTCGCCCGCGCCCGCGAGCTCAGCCCACTCGACGCCGACACCGAAGCCGCGCTCGGTCAGACCTACGCCATCCGCGGCGACCGCGCCCAGGCCATAGCCCACCTGCGCCGCTCGCTCGAGCTCGGCCTCAATCCGACCAGCGACAAGAGCGTCCGCGCGCTGATCGAGGCCCTCGAGACCGAGTCACCTTGACGGTTTACGGCGGTACAAGGCGAAGAAGTAATAAGGAAGAAGGAAAGGCTTCACCACAGAGAACACAGAGGACACAGAGGACACAGAGCTCAGAGGGAGAACTTCAGGAGCAGATCACCTGGCCCGGTCTTCTCTGTGACCTCTGTGTTCTCTGTGGTTGGGATCCTTCCTCCCAGACTCGGACCCGGAAGGGTCAGCCGCGAGAAGGCGCAAGAGGCGCAAAAAAGGGGCCGGAGAAGTCTGCGTTCTTCTTTTGTGCCTCTTGTGCTTTTCGCGGCCATGCCGCTACTTCGAACAGGTGGTCCGGAACTTTGGGCGCTAGTCAGCAATCAGCGGTTCAGCGCCTCCGGAGCAATCTCTGAACCTCGTCATGGGTACCGGCAAAGGCGACGAACAGTACGTCCGAGCGGTCCTGGAACACGAGCCGCAACGACAGGCCGACGCGGCACTCGAACAATCGCTCGCCAAGCTTGCGAACGCCGAGCCCGGCGTGAGCATGCGGCTGACCGAATCCGTCCGCCAGATTGCACAGCGCGGTCAGTGCCGCGGCGCGATCGTTCTTGCCGAGGGCGCGCAGGCGCTGGAGCACGGTCGGGTCGAGCGCGATCGGTTTAGCCAAGCAGCTTCCTCAGCTCCGCGGCGGTGATGTGCACCAGCTTGCCGCTGCGTTGGAGTTGGCGGAACCGGCGCTCGGTGGCCGCATCCAGCGTGCGAACCTCGGTCTCGGAGGCGCCATATTCGCGCTGCGCGTAGTCCGTCGATTCGACGCCGACCTTGCGCAGGGCGATGATGTCCGCACCGGACACGATGCCGATGTCCTCGCCTCGCCCCGCGGCCGCCAACCAACGACCGAGATTCTTCTTTGCCTCTGTGATCGTCAGAGTCTTCATTGGGTCTTTATAAAGATCAGTTAACGACCGAGCAAGACCTTGATGGGAAGCCCTCTTGCCTGGCCGCCGGGGCGCCTCTAGCGTGAGGGCCAGAAGGAGATCCACATGCGATTGGTCAGCCGCTCTGTTGTGTTCGCTGCCGCCCTCGCCGTTTTCGCCTCGGCCGCGCCGGCTGCCATGTTGAAGCCGGGCGATGCCTTTCCCGCCTGGGAGCTCGAAGACCAGACCGGCGCCAAGGTGTCGTCGCGCGATCTGAGCGGCAAGTCCTACTTGCTGTGGTTCTACCCCAAGGCGATGACACCGGGTTGCACGGCGGAAGGGCAGGGCCTGCGCGACCACTTCGCCGCCTTCCAGAAGCAGAAGGTCGAGATCCTCGGCGTCTCCTTCGACGCGCCGAAGGCGAACAGCGCCTTCGTCAGCGCCGAGCGCTTTCCGTTCCGCCTGCTCTCCGACACGCAGCGCACGCTGGCCATGGCCGTCGGCGCCGCCGATTCGCCGACCCAGCCGGTGGCGCGGCGCATCTCGTACCTGGTCGGTCCGGACGGCAAGGTCAAAGAGGTCTACGGCTCGGTCAATCCGGGCAGCCACGCCACGGATGTCCTCAGCGATCTGGCAACGCCCGCGGATTGATCGGCTGCCCGTGCGAGAACTCGACGATGTTGCCGTCGGGGTCTGAGAGCATGCAGAAGTAGCCGACGATCGGGCCGGCGTACACCGGCCCCTGCACCAGCACGCCTTCGGCCTTGCCGCGCGCGGCGATGGCGTCGACGGCCTCGCGCGAGGCGACGTCGTAACCGAAGTGGCGCGCCAACGACACCGCGCCGGGCTCGGGCGGTGGGATGCCGATCACCACCAGGACGAAGGTGGGGTCCTCCTGTTGCTCGCTGAGCCAGACCACCCGCACCTGATCGTCCATGCGGTCGTGCACCACGTGCAAGCCCACCAGGCGCTGGTAGAAGTCGACGCAGCGCTCGATGTCGCGGCTCTGGAAGGCGACATGCGTGAGGTGCGGTTGCGGCATGCGCGCTACCTGGTGGCGATCGCCGCCGCCGCGAGCACCAACATGGCGAGCACGGTGGAGTTGAGCATCGCCGAAATCTGGTGCAGCCGCGCGAAGTGCGCCTCGTCGCCGGCGGCGTTCCGCGCCGCCAGCCGCGGCATGAGGAATCCCTGCGCGATCAACGTACAGATCAGCGACACCACGACTGGAAAGGCCAAACGCAGGCGTTCGCCCGGCGGCAGGCGGGGGCTGGCCGGGGCGAGCGATACCGCCGCCAGTGCGATCAGCCCGCAGCAGATGCCGATCAAGTAGTAGCGCGGAAAGAGCCGGCGCAGCAGCCCGGTGGCCTGGCCCTCCATCGCCGTGTGGATGGTCGGCAGAATCACGTACGAGAAGCTGACGACGGTGCCGAGCCAGATCGCGACCGCGGTGGTGAAGATGAAGCGCCCCATGCCACGACTGTGGCACTGCGCGGGAGGGCCGGCAAGGGAACGGGTGTCAGGCCTGCGGGATGAGCAGGTGCTCGGCGTCGACGTACGGGAGGCCGAACGCGGCGGCGACGCCGCGGTGGGTGACGTGGCCGGCGCGGGTGTTGACGGCGCGGCGCAGCGCCGGGTCGGCTGCCAGCGCGCGGGCGAGGCCCTTGTCGGCCAGTGCCAGGGCGTACTCGAAGGTCGAGTTGGTCAGCGCGTAGGTCGAGGTGTGGGGCACGATGGCGGGCATGTTGGTGACCGCGTAGTGGACGACGCCGTCGACGACGTAAATCGGCTGGTGGTGCGTGGTCGGCCGCGCGGTCTCGACGCACCCGCCCTGATCGATCGAGATGTCGACGATGGCCGAGCCCGGGCGCATGGTGCGCACGTGCTTGCGGGTGATCAGCCGCGGCGCCTTGGCGCCGGTGATCAGCACGGCGCCGATGACCAGGTCGGCGCTGCGCACTTCCTCTTCGATGTTGGCGCGGTTGGACATCAGCGTCGTCACGTGGCCGCCCAGGCTGTCGTGCAGATAGCGCAGCTTCGCCGGGTTGCGCTCGATGATGCTGACGTGCGCGCCCATCGCGGCGGCGATGCGGCAGGCGTTGGCGCCGGCGATGCCGGCGCCGAGAATCACCACGCGTCCCGGGCGCACGCCCGAGGCGCCGCTGAGCAGCACGCCGGCACCGCCGTTCTGCGCCTCGAGACACCACGCCCCGACCTGTACGGCCAACCGGCCGGCGATCTCGCTCATCGGCGCCAGCAGCGGCAGCGAGCCGTCGGCCAGCTCGAGGGTTTCGTACGCGATTCCCGTCACCTCGCGCTCGAGCAACGCCCGCGTCAGCGACTCGCTGTTGGCCAGGTGCAGGTAGGTGAACAGCATCAGGCCGGGCCGCAGGTAGCGGTACTCGCTGGGCAGCGGCTCCTTCACCTTGAGCACCAACTCGGCCCGCCGCCACACCTCGCGCGCCGTGGTCAGGCGTGCCCCGGCGGCGCGGTAGTCGGCATCGACCAGGCCGCTGCCGCGCCCGGCGCCGCGCTCGACCAGCACGCGGTGGCCGTGCGCGACCAATACCGCCACACCGCTCGGCGTGATCGCGACCCGGTTCTCCTCCGCCTTGATCTCCTTCGGAATGCCGACGATCATGGCTTGCGCTCCGTCTTCAGCCCCGCCGTAATCCCACCGGGGACGATCTTGTAGACCTCGCCGCCCTGGAAGTCGCAGATGTAGATCTCGCCGCGCGCATCGGTGCCGAAACCCGCGATCCGATCGATGGTGCGGCTACTGCCGGGGGCCAGATCGGCGGTCCAGTCGCGCGGATCCGTCACGGCGCCGTCGCGGTAGACGAAGCTGCGCACGAAGCCGGTGCAGTAGTCGCCGTAGAAATACGCCCCGTGCAGCGCCGGCATGGCGCAGCCGCGGTAGACGAAGCCGCCGGTCACCGAGCAGCCTTCGCTGTGGTCGTAGACCAGCGCGGGCGCGGTCAACCCTCCGCTTGGGCAGGTGCGGGCGAATTCGAAACAGCGCTCGAACGTGGCGTTCGCCTCGCGGCAGCACCAGCCGAAGTTGCTGCCGCCCGGCGCGGCGGCGACGTCGATCTCCTCATACGTGCCCTCGCCGACATCGCCGATGTACGTCAGCCCGGTGACCGGATCGATGCTCGTCCGCCACGGATTGCGCAGGCCGAGCAGCCAGATCTCGGGCAGCGCGCCGGCAACGCCGACGAACGGGTTGTCCGGCGGCACGGCGTACGGCGCGGCCGCGTCGATGTCGATGCGCAGGATCTTGCCGAGCCAGGTTGAGAGGTCCTGGGCGTTGTTCTGCATGCGGCTGCTGACACCGCCGTCGCCAAAGGAGATGTAGAGCATACCGTCGGGGCCGAAGTTCAGCTGCCCGCCGTTGTGCGCGACGAACGGCTGCACCTGGCGCAGCACCAGGGTTTCGCTGTCGGCGTCGGCGCGGTCGCGATCGGCGGAGACGCGCCAGCGCGTCACGAACGAGATCAGCTGCTCGCCTTCCATCGCCGTGTAGTCGACGAAGAAGACGCCGTTGTCGGCGTAGTCGGGATGGAACGCCAAGCCCAGCAGGCCGCGCTCGCCGCCGGAGACGATCTTGGCGGTGAGATCGAGAAACGGGGTGGCGAGCAGCTCGCCGTCCTTGACCAGGCGAATGCGGCCGCGCTGTTCGACGATGAAGAGGCGGTGGACGTCGCCCGGCGGCGCCGTTGCGTAGAGCGGGTTCAACAGGCCCGATGCGACCAGGACGGTGTCGAGCGTGTCGCTCGCCTGCGGCGCGATGCCCGCGCAGGGGCCGTCGCAAGGCTCGGCCTGGCACGGCGCGTCACAGCTGCCGAGCGCGGCGGCGACGGCGTCGACCACCTCGTCGATCTCGACCTGTCCGTCGTCGTTGACGTCGAACGGCGGGCAGGGCGGCGCGACCGCGTGCCCCATCGCCAGGCTCACGCCCCTGATCAACTCGTCGATCGTCACCTGCCGGCTGCCGTCGCAGTCGCCGGGGCACGGCTTCGCCGGGGTGGCGCGGGCGGGCGAGACGCACAGCGCCGCGGCGCACAACGCCCCAGCCAGGACCTTCCACGGCGCCGCCAAGCCGATTCTCATCGCTGCCGGCGTAGCAAATTCCGCCCGCGCGCGCGACTCGGAGGAGGGTGGTTGATTTCCCTTCGCCGCTGTCGCTATAGGCGCGCATGGCGGAGATCATCGACGGCAAGGCGGTGGCTGCGGCGGTGCGGCTCGAAGTGCGCGCCGACGTCGACGCCTTTCGGCAGCGCTTCGGCCGCGCGCCGGGGCTGGCCACGGTGTTGGTCGGCGACGATCCGGCTTCGGCGACGTATGTGCGCAACAAGCGCAAGGCCTGCGCCGAGTGCGGCATCGAGTCGATTGCGCACGAGCTGCCCGCCACCACAACGCAAACCGAGCTGATGGCGCTCGTCGCGTATCTCAACGCGCGGCGCGATGCCGATGGCATTCTCGTGCAGCTGCCGCTGCCCAGGGGGCTCGACACCGGCCTGGTGATCGACGCCATCGATCCGGCCAAGGATGTCGACGGCCTGCACCCGTCGAGTCAAGGCCGCCTGGTCGGTGGTCATGGCGGCCTGCGGCCGTGCACGCCGCTCGGGGTCCTGCGGCTGCTCGACACCACCGGCGTCGATCTCGTCGGTGCCCGCGCCGTCGTCGTCGGGCGCAGCAACCTGGTCGGCAAGCCGGTCGCCTTCCTGCTGCTCGAGCGTCACGCCACCGTGACCATCTGCCACTCGCGCACGCGCGACCTCGCCTCCGAGATCAGGCGGGCCGATGTGCTGGTCGCCGCCCTTGGCCAGCCACGGCTGATTCGCGGCGAGTGGGTCAAGCCGGGCGCGGTGGTGATCGATGTCGGCACCAATCGCACGGCGGAGGGCAAGCTGGTCGGCGACGTCGAGTTCGACGTCGCGCGCGAGCGGGCCGCGTTCATCACGCCGGTGCCGGGAGGGGTCGGACCGATGACCATCGCCATGTTGCTCAAGAACACCGTCACTGCCGCGGCCGCGCGCGCGGCCGCTGGAGGCGGGCAGTGAGACGCACCCCGCTGTACGATGCGCACCGCGCCGCCGGGGCGCGCATGGTCGACTTCGCCGGCTGGGAGATGCCGGTGCAGTACCGCGGCATCATCGAGGAGCACACCGCCGTGCGCACGCGCGCCGGCCTCTTCGACGTGAGTCACATGGGCGAGATCGAAGTGCGCGGCGCGGGCGCGCTGGCGGCCTGCCAACACCTGACCTGTAACGACGCCAGCCGCCTGCGCGACGGGCAGGCGCAGTACACGCTGCTGATGCGGCCGAGCGGCGGCCTCGTCGACGACGTCGTCGTGCACCGCCTGTCGGACACGCGCTACCTGTTCTGCGTCAACGCCTCCAATCGCGACAAGGACGCCGATTGGATGCGCGAGCACGTGCGCGGCGCCGAGGTCATCGACCGCAGCGACGAGTACGGTCAGTTGGCGCTGCAGGGGCCGTGCGCCGGCGCGGTGCTGGCCCGTTTGACCGACGTGGCGCTCGGCGAGGTGCCGCGCTTCTGCTTTGTCGAGGGGCGCGTCGCGGGCCATCTCTGCTTGATCGCGCACACCGGCTACACCGGCGAGGACGGCTGGGAGCTCTACTGCCGACCCGAGGCGGCGGCGCCGATCTGGGACGCGGTGCTGGAGGCCGGTCGGCCCGAAGAGGTCATTCCCGCCGGGCTCGGCGCGCGCGACACGCTGCGTCTCGAAGCAGCGCTACCGCTCTATGGTCATGAGCTCGACGACGACACGACGCCCTATGAAGCGCGGCTGGGCTGGGTGGTGCAGCTCGGCAAGGGCGAGTTCATCGGCAGCGCGGCGTTGCGGCGCCAGAAGGCCGCGGGCGTGCGGCGGCGATTGATCGGCATCGAGCTTACCGAACCCGGTGTGCCGCGGGCCGAGTACCCGATCCTGCGCGCCGGCGCGGCGGTCGGAAAGCTGACCAGCGGGACCAAGTCGCCCACGCTTGGAAAGGGAATTGGACTCGGCTATGTGGACTCGACCGCTGGCGAGGGCGCGCTGGCAGTGGAAATTCGCCAGCGTGCGGTGGCGGCGCGAGAAGTGGCGCTGCCGTTCTACCGGCGCGCGGGGTAGGACATCGCCACGAGACGGCGGGAGGGTGCGGATTCGGCGGTGGGGCTTCACAAGGAGAGACGCATGGAGTTTCCGGACGATCTGAAATACACGCGAGAGCACGAGTGGCTGCTCGTCGAGGGCAACGTCGCGACGGTGGGCATCACCGAGTTCGCGCAGGAGCAGCTCGGCGACGTGGTGTTCGTCGAGCTCCCGGCCGTCGGCGACAAAGTCACCAAGGATGAGGCGATGGGCGTCGTCGAGTCGGTCAAGGCCGTCTCCGACGTGTACGCGCCGGTCTCCGGCGAGGTGACCGAGGTCAACGACGATTTGCCCGAAAGCACCGAGCTGGTGAACGAGGATCCGTACGGCGACGGGTGGATGGTGAAGATCCAGCTCAGCGATCCCACCGACCTCGACGACCTGATGACGGCGGCCGAATACGAGCAGTTCGTCACCGAGCAGCAAGAGTGATCGGGGCGCCCCGGCGCCCTTCCCAGGGCTCTGGCGTGGTGCGTTCCCCGCGCTATGCTTGAGCCGCTGCGCACCTCCGATTCCTGACCTCTGACTCCATGCGTTTCATTCCCCATACCGACGACGACGTGCGCGAGATGCTCGCCGCGATCGGCGTGCCGGACGTCGAAGCCCTGTTCCGCGACGTGCCGGGCGCGCTGCGCGCCGGCGCGGCGATCGCGCTGCCCCTGGGCCAGTCCGAGTACGACGTCCAGCGCCGCATGGAGGCGCTGGCCGCGCTCAATACCGGCGCCACGGCCCTGTCCTTCCTCGGCGCCGGCGCCTATCCCCACTTCGTGCCGGCGGCCGTCGACAACATTCTGCAGCGCGCCGAGTTCTACTCCGCCTATACGCCCTACCAGCCCGAGGTCAGCCAGGGGACGCTGCAGGCGATCTTCGAGTTTCAGACGTTGATCGCGATGCTCTTCGACCTCGAGGTGGCCAACGCCAGCATGTACGACGGCGCCTCGGCGACGGCCGAGGCGGTGCTGATGGCGCTGCGCCTGCTGCCCAAGCGCCACCGCGTCGTGCTCGCCCGCTCGCTGCACCCCGAGTACCGCGAGGTGACGGCGACGTATCTACAAGGCGCCGGCGATGTCGAGGTGGTCGAGGCGCCGTTCGGCGCCGACGGCCGTGTCGATCTGGCGTGGCTGGGCGCGCAAGTCGGCGACGAGACCGCCGCCGTAGTGTTGGGCTATCCGAACTTCTTCGGCGTCATCGAGGATCTGGTCGCCGTGCAGAAAGCCGTGGCGGCGAGCGGTGCGGTGCTGGTCACCGCCACGCCGGAGACGCTGGCGCTGGCAGCGGTGCGCGCGCCGGGGACCTGTGGCGTCGACATCGCCGTCGGTGAGGGGCAGAGCTTCGGCATCCCGATGTCGTACGGCGGTCCCGGTGTCGGCCTCTTCGCTACGCGCATGCACCACGTGCGCAGCATGCCCGGGCGCCTGGTCGGCGAAGCCTTCGACGACGCCGGTCGGCGCGGCTACGTGCTCACGCTGGCGACGCGCGAGCAGCACATTCGCCGCGAGCGCGCGACGTCGAACATCTGCACCAACCACGGCTTGATGGCGCTGGCGGCGACCGTCTACCTGAGCCTGCTCGGCAAGACCGGGTTGCACCGCCTGGCGTTGGCCAATCTCGAGCGCGCGCACCAGGCGCGCGAGCAGCTCTGCGCCGGTGGGCATTGGCAGCCGCGCTTCAGCGGCCCGGTGTTCAACGAGTTCGCCATCACCGGCCGCGGCGCCAGCGCCGCCCTGGCGCGGGCCGAGGCGGCCGGCGTGCTCGCCGGCGTGCCGCTGGCGCGTTGGTACCCGGAGCTCGACGACTGCCTGCTGCTGGCGGTTACCGAGGTACACGACGCGGCGGCGATCACGCGTCTGGCGGAGGTGCTGGCGTGACCGGATCGCGCGGTGGCAAGCAAGCCGGCCTGCTGCTCGATGAGCCGCTGATCTTCGAGCGCAGCCGGCCGGGTCGTCTGGGCAGCGACGGCGGCGACGACGCCAGCGCGCGGCTGCCGGCCGAGCTGCGGCGCGCGCCGATTGCCGGCTTTCCCGAAGTCAGCGAGCCCGAGGTCGTGCGCCACTTCGTGCGCCTGTCGCAGTGGAACTTCGGCGCCGCGACGACCTTCTATCCGCTCGGCTCGTGCACGATGAAGTACAATCCGCTCGCCAACGAGGTCGCCGCGCGCCTGGCGGGCTTCGCCAGGCTGCACCCGTTGACTCCCGAGGCGCAGGCGCAGGGGGCGCTGCAGCTGATGTGGGAGCTGCAGGACATGCTCGCCGAGGTCAGCGGCATGGACGCCGTCTCGCTCCAGCCCGCCGCCGGTGCGCAGGGCGAGCTGGCCGGCATGAAGATGATCCGCGCCTATCACACCGATCGCGGCGACCCGCGCACCACCGTGTTGATCCCCGCCAGCGCGCACGGCACCAACCCGGCCAGCGCCGCGCTGAGCGGCTACCGCGTGCAGCAGCTCGAGGGCAACCGCATCGGCCTGGTCGACGCCGAGACCGTGCGCCGCGCCATGGACGATCACGTCGCCGCGTTCATGATCACCAACCCCAACACGCTCGGCCTGTTCGAGCGCGAGATCGCGCAGGTCGCCGAGGCGGTGCACGCGCGCGGCGGGCTGGTGTATTTCGACGGCGCCAATTTCAACGCGCTGATGGGCGTGGTGAAGCCGGGCCTCATCGGCGCCGACGTGCTGCAGTTCAACTTGCACAAGACCTTCTCGACGCCGCACGGCGGCGGCGGTCCGGGTGCCGGTCCGATCGGCGTCAAGGCCGGCCTGGCGCCGTATCTGCCCGGCCCGCGCGTGGCGCGCGACGGCGATCGCCTGAGCTGGGGCGACATGCCGGCGCGCTCGATCGGGCGGGTGCGCGGCTTCCACGGCAATTTCGGCATGCTCGTGCGCGCCTACGCCTACATCAAGGCGCTCGGCGGCGACGGCCTGACGCGCGCCACCGCCATGGCCGTGCTGAGCGCCAACTACATTCGCGTCCGCCTCCAGCACGCCTACAACCTGGCCTACCCCGACCTGTGCATGCACGAGTGCGTGTTCAGCGACCGCGATCTCGAGCCCTTCGGCGTCAAGACGCTCGACGTCGCCAAGCGCCTGCTCGACTATGGCTACTACGCCCCGACCATCTACTTCCCGCTCGTCGTCCCCGGCGCGATGATGATCGAGCCCACCGAGAGCGAGAGCAAAGAGACGCTCGACGAGTTCATCGCCGCCATGGAAGCCATCGCCCGCGAGGCGCGCGAGACGCCCGACCTGGTGCGCAACGCGCCGACGCATACGCCGGTCGGCCGCCTCGACGAAGCGCGCGCCGCGCGCCGGCCGGTGCTGCGTTGGTCGCCGGCCACCGACGCCGAATAGAGCGGGTCGATGCTGAGGTCCGTAGTCGGCGCAATCGCCCTGTTCTCGCTGGCCGTCGCCGCGCCCGCCGCGGGGTACGACTTCGAGGATGTCTCGAAGCAGGCGGAGGAGCTGGCGAAGCAGTCCTATCGCGACCCGCGCGGCCGGGTGCCCGACTGGTTGCTGAAAATCACCTACGACCAGTGGCGCGACATCCGCTTCCGGCCCGACCGGACGCTGTGGCTCGACCGCAAAGGCCCGTTTCAGGTCCAGTTCTTTCACCCCGGGCTCTATTACGATCGCCCGGTGGTGGTGAACGTCGTCGAGCAGGACGGCGTGCGGCCGATCGAGTTCTCGCCCAGCCAGTTCGACTACGGCAAGAACGAGTTCGCCAGTCAGGTGCCGCAAGACCTCGGCTATGCCGGCTTTCGCCTGCACTTTCCGATCAAGACGCCCAAGTATCACGACGAAGTGATCGTCTTCCTCGGCGCCAGCTACCTGCGCGCCGTCGGACGCAATCAGGGCTTCGGCGCCTCGGCGCGCGGCCTCGCCGTCAACACCGCCACGTCGTCAGGCGAGGAGTTCCCGTACTTCAAAGAGTACTGGCTGGTGACGCCCGCGCGCGACGCGAAAGAGATGACGGTGTACGCGCTGCTCGACAGCCCGAGCCTGACCGGCGCCTACCGCTTCATCGTCACGCCCGGCGAGCAGACGATGGTCGCCGTCGACGCGCGCGTGTTCCTGCGCGAGGACGTGCGCAAGCTCGGCGTCGCGCCGCTCACCAGCATGTTCTTCTTCGGCGAGAACAGCGAGCGCCACTTCGACGACTTTCGCCCCGAGGTGCACGACTCGGACGGGCTGTTGCTCAACTTCGCCAGCGGCGAGTGGCTCTGGCGCCCGCTCGACAACCCGCGTACGCTGCACGTGAGTCAGTTCAAGATGCAGAATCCGAAGGGGTTTGGGCTCATCCAACGCGATCGCGATTTCGAGCACCACCAGGATCTCGAGACGCGCTCGGAGCTGCGGCCGAGCGTGTGGGTGACGCCGCGCGGCAACTGGAATGACGGCGCCGTCGAGCTGGTGGAGATCCCCACCAACAAGGACATCAACGACAACATCGTCGCCTACTGGATTCCGTCCCAGCTGCCGAAGCCCGGCGAGCAGGCGTTTTTCTCCTACACCATGCACTGGTATGGCGACGATCCGACGCGCCCGCCGGCGGGACGCGTGGTGGCGACGCGGCGCGACAAACCGGCCGAGGACCTCTATCGTTTCGTGGTCGATTTTGCCGGCAAGCGGTTGGAGAAGATCCCGGCCGATCGCGTCCTGCGCGGTGTCGTCACCATCGTCGGCGGCGACCAGGCGGGTGAGCTGCTCGGCCAGCATGTGATCAAGAACCCCGTCACCGGCGGCTGGCGGCTGACGTTCGAAGTCCGCCCCAAGCACGACGACCCCCTCGAGCTGCGCGCGTTTCTCGACCAGGGCGGCGACACGCTGACCGAAACCTGGTCCTACGTGATCCTCCCTTGAGCGACGAATCCCAGGCCCTCGCGACGCCGACGGCGTCGACCCCGCCCGATGCCGAGGAGCCGCCGGCGGACGGCCCTCTCGCCGTACCCCTGCCGCGCCTGCTGCAGGATTGGAAGCAGGCCTCCGACCGCGCCATCGCCTACCTCGAAGCCCTCGGTGTGCCCGCCGCCGAGCGCGCCGGGCTGGCCGCAGCCGCAGTGGAGCGGGCCGTTGCCGGTGCGGAGTGGGCCGCCGACGGCGACGCCCTGACCGAGACCCTGCGCGCGTTGTCGCTGGTACTCATGCAGCGCTATCCCGCGGCGCCGCGGCCGTGGGACGGGGCACTGGAGGACCACTTCGCCGCCTGGCGGCTCGACGCCGCGGTGGCAGGGCGCTGTGGTGGCGGCGAGACACCCGACAGCGCCAGCGCGGCCACGGTCGCGGACCGCTTCAGCGCCATGCCGCCGCTGCGGCGCGGCGCCATGGTGCCCGAGCCGGTCGAGCACCGGCTGCTGCGCCGCATCGGGCGCCGGCTGCGCGGCGGGCCCGGCCTGGAGCCGCGCCCCGACCATCCGGTGGTCAGCCGCCGGGAGCGGGCGCGGTGGCGGCCGGTGGCGGTGCGCCGCCGCCTGATGCTCATGGTGCTGGTGCTGATTCCGAGCATCGTGGCGAGCGGCTTCATGGTCAATGTCCTGCCGCACCATGGCGGCACGTGGCTCGAGGTCGCGATCGTCGCCTTCTTCGGCGCCCTGTTCGGCTGGATCTCGATCGGCTTCTGGACGGCGCTGTTGGGATTTTTCACGCTCTTGCGCGCGCGCGATCGCTTCGCCATCACCAACCTCAACGGGGCGGCGAGCGGCCCGATCGATCCGGGCACGCGCACGGCCATCGTCATGCCGATCTGCCACGAGCCGGTCGACCGCGTCTTCGCCGGTTTGCGCGCCATCTACAGTTCCGTCGAGCGCGCCGGTGGCCTCGAACACTTCCACTTCTTCGTGCTCAGCGACAGCAACGTGCCCGACACCTGCATGCGGGAAGAGGAGGCCTGGCTGGCGTGGTGCCGCGACGTCGGCGGCTTCGGCCGGATCTTCTATCGGCGGCGCAAGGTGCGGCTGCGGCGCAAGAGCGGCAATGTCGCCGACTTCTGCCGCCGCTGGGGGCGGGCGTACCCCTACATGATCATGCTCGACGCCGACAGCGTCATGTCGGGCGAGACGCTGGTGCGCCTGGTGCAGCTGATGGAACAGCACTCCGACGTCGGCATGATTCAAACCGCGCCGACCGCCGTCAACCGGCGCTCGCTGTTCGCCCGCGTGCAGCAGTTCGCCAGCCGCGTCTACGGCCCCATGTTCGCCGCCGGCCTGCACTTCTGGCAGCTCGGCGACGGCCAATACTGGGGCCACAACGCGATCATCCGCATCAAGCCGTTCATGGACCACTGCGGCTTGCCGCGCCTGCCCGGCAAGCCGCCGCTCGGCGGCGAGATCCTCAGCCACGACTTCGTCGAAGCCGCGTTGATGGGGCGCTCGGGGTGGAGCCTGTGGCTCGCCTACGACCTGCCCGGCAGCTACGAGGAAACACCGTCGACCCTGCTCGAGGAGATGGGCCGCGACCGCCGCTGGTGCCAGGGCAATCTGCAGCACTTGCGCCTGCTGTTCAGCGAAGGGCTGAACGGCGCGCACCGGGCGCTGTTCATCAACGGCGTGCTGTCCTACGTCTCGGCCATGATGTGGTTCGGCTTTCTCACCCTCAGCACGGCCGAGGCCATCCACAACGCGCTGCAGGAGCCCGATTACTTTCCCCACGGTGCGAGCCTGTTTCCGGAGTGGCCGGTGTGGCGGCCGGACTGGGCCCTGTCGCTGCTCGCGGTCACCGGCATGATTCTCTTCCTGCCGAAATTTCTCAGCGTGTTCCTGATCGCCCTCAAGCGCCGCGAGGCGAAGTTGTACGGCGGCGTGATAAGGCTGTCGCTCAGCGTCGTGATCGAGATTCTCCTCTCCAGCCTGTTCGCCCCCATCCGGATGCTGTTTCACACCAAGTTCGTGTTCCAGAACCTGCTCGGCCGCACCGTCTCGTGGAGCTCGCAAGGGCGGGGCGACGACGAGACGGCGTGGGGCGTGGCGATTCGCCGCCACGGCCTCGACACGCTGTTCGCGACGGCCTGGGGCATCAGCCTCTATCTGCTCAATCCCGACTACTTCTGGTGGGTGACGCCGATTCTCGGCGGGCTCATTCTCTCCATTCCGACCTCGGTGCTGGCCAGCCGCGTCAGCCTCGGCGATCGGGCGCGCGCCTGGCGCTTGTTCATGATTCCCGAGGAGAGCGCCCCGCCGGCAGAGTTGCGCGACCTCGCCGCCAATCTCGACGCCGCCGAGCGGGCAGTCGAGCGCCTGCCGCCGGCGGAGCGCGACGGCTTCGCACGCACCGCTATCGCGCCGTTGATCAATGCCGTGCACCGGGCGATGCTCGGCCGGCGCCGCACCCTGCATCCCGCCATCCGTGCCGCACGCGCCGGCCTGCTCGAGCGCGCCCTGGCCGGCGGGCCGTCGAGCCTCGCGGCGCGCGAGCAGCGCGTCGTGCTGTCGGACCCCGACCTCGTCGACACCCTCCACCGGCGAGTGTGGGAGCTGCCGGACCAGCGCGCGTGGCGCCCGCAGCCCCCGCGCGGCTGACCCGGCTGTCCTTGACAGCGGGCGGCGATGTGGTTGAACTCATCGCGAATTCCCGACACGTTCCGCGCCCACGCGTTTGCGTGGCAAGAGGAGGCGAACAGCGTATGGCCACGCAGGAGCGCTACGCGCGACCCGTCGACGACGTCAATTGGGAGGTGCCGGGCGCCTTCGCCACCGCGTTTCGCTGGGAGTATCAGGACGGGCGCGATGCGCTGCTCAAGCTCTACGACAAGGGCAAGCGACGGCAGTGGGACGCCACCGAGCGCATCGATTGGTCGCAGGATCTCGATCCGGAGAACCCGGAGCAGCTGCCGGACGAATCGATCCCGCTCTTCGGCTCCGACGTCTTCAACCGTCTGACCAGGACGGAGAAGGCGAACCTGCGCCGCCACTTCCAGAGCTGGCAGTTGTCGCAGTTCCTGCACGGCGAGCAGGGCGCGCTGGTGTGCACGGCGAAGATCGTCCAGCAGGTGCCCAGCATGGACGCCAAGTTCTACGCCGCCACGCAGGTGATGGACGAGGCGCGCCACGTCGAGGCCTACTCGCGCCTGTTGCACGACAAGTTCGAGCTCGCCTATCCGATCACGCCGACGCTCAAGCGCTTGCTCGACGGCGTGCTCAGCGACTCGCGCTGGGACATGACCTACCTCGGCATGCAGGTGCTGATCGAAGGCCTGGCGCTGGCGGCGTTCGCGCAGATCCGCGACCAGTCGCAGAACCCGCTGGCGGCGTCGGTCAACGCCTACGTGATGCAGGACGAGGCGCGCCATGTCGCCTTCGGCCGCTTCGCCCTGCGCGACTATTACCCGACCCTCACCCAGGCCGAGCGCGACGAGCGCGAGGAGTTCGCGGTCGAGGCCTGTTACCTCATGCGCGACCGCTTTCAGGCCGAGGAGGTGTGGGAGACGCTCGGCCTGCCGGTGGACCAGTGCGCGGCGTACATGCTGGAGTCGGGCTTCATGCGGCAGTATCGCTCGGCGCTGTTCAGCCGCATCGTGCCGATCATCAGGGACATCGGCCTGTGGGGCCCAAAGATCCGCGGCGCCTACGAGGAGATGGGGATTCTCGGTTACGCCGACACGGACGTGCAGGGCATGCACGAGCGCGACGAGCAGGTCGCCGTCGAGTTCGACGCGCGGCGCGACGAGATCCTCCGCGTTGCGCGTAGCGCCAGCGGCACCTGAGCATCGGGCGGCGTGCGATGGCTGACGCGGAGCTCACCTGCGACCGCCCGGACGGGGAGACGTTGCTCGTCCACCTCGCCGGGGCGTGGCAGATGCAGGTCGAGCTGCCGCCGCTCGGCGCGGTCGAGCGCGAGCTCGAGGCGCGGCCGCCGCGCCGGGTGGTCTTCGACACCGCGCAGCTGACCGCGTGGAACAGCGGCCTGCTGACCTTTCTCCAGAAGGTCATCGCGCTGTGCACACCGCGCGGCATCGCGGTCGAGCAGGACGGTCTGCCGAAGGGCGTGCAGCGCCTGCTGGCGCTGGCGCTGGCGGTACCGGAGCGCAAGGACGCGGCGCGCACCGAGGCGGCGCCGTCGGGCTTCTCGCTCGACCGTGTCGGCGCGGCGGCGCTCGGCGCCCGCGATGGGTTCGTCGCGATGCTCACCTTCATCGGCGAGGTGACGGTGGCTTTTGCCCGCTTGCTGACGTGGCGGGCGCGCTTCCGCATCTCCGATCTGCTGGTGCTCATCCAGCAGACCGGCGCGGAGGCGTTGCCGATCGTGACGCTGATCAGCTTCCTGGTCGGTCTCATCCTCGCCTTCGTCGGCGCCGTGCAGCTGCAGCAGTTCGGCGCCAGCATCTACGTCGCCAACCTGGTCGGCATCGCGATGGTGCGCGAGATGGGGGCGATGATGACCGGCATCGTCATGGCCGGCCGCACCGGGGCGTCGTTCGCCGCCCAGCTCGGCAGCATGAAGGTCACCCAGGAGATCGACGCGCTCACCACCATGGGGATCTCGCCGCTCGAGTTCCTCGTCCTGCCGCGCATGCTGGCGCTGCTCCTCATGATGCCGCTGCTCTGCCTGTACGCCGACCTGCTCGGCATCCTCGGCGGCGCCACGGTGGGCATCGGGATGCTCGGCCTGTCGCCGACCGTGTACTACAACCAGACGGCGGGCGCGGTGGACCTGGTCGATCTCTTCGGCGGCATCTTCAAGGCCTCGGTCTACGGCGTGCTCATCGCCATCTCCGGCTGCCTGCGCGGCATGCAGTCGGGCAACAGCTCGTCGGCGGTCGGCGATGCGACCACGTCGGCCGTGGTGACCAGCATCGTCTTCATCATCACCGCCTGCGGCATCTTCGCGGTGCTGTTCTACATCCTGGGCATCTGAGTCGATGGGTTCTTCCGGAGACTGTGTGATTGGCTGCAACCTGATGTGGGCCAGGGCTCTGGACATTCTCCAGGGAGCTCCGGGCCCTCTCCCGGATGGGAGAGGGTTGGGCGAGGGGGATCCGACGTTCTCCCAACCTCATTCGCCCGAAGTGGTGCATGCGAAAACTCGGCTAAGCCACCGAGCAGGAAGCGGTCGAAGACGTCTAGTGACTCCCCCTCACCCTAGGCCTCTCCCATCCGGGAGAGGGGACCGGATTCAGAGCGTCACCCACACGGGCGCGCCACAACGCACGCGATGACGATGACGCCAACCGCCGCAGCGGCGACCGTCGACCCGCCGATCGCCCCGGAGGCGCACATCACCGTGCGCAACCTCACCATGGCCTACGGCAGCTTCGTGTTGATGCGCAACCTGACGTTTACGGTCAAACGCGGCGACGTGTTCGTCATCATGGGCGGCAGCGGCTGCGGCAAGAGCACGCTGCTGCGCTATTTGATCGGGCTCAAGGAGGCGACGGTCGGCGAGATCTGGTACGGGTCCGAGAGCTTCACCCGCGCGACGCCGGAGCGGCGCGAGCAGATGCTGCGCCAGTTCGGCGTGCTCTATCAGTCGGGCGCCCTGTGGAGCTCGATGACGTTGGCGGAGAACATCGGCCTGCCGCTCGGCGAGTTCACCGAGCTGACGCCGGACGAGATTCGCGAGGTCGCGGCGCTCAAGCTGGCGCTCGTCGGGCTCAAGGGGTTCGAGGACTACTACCCGGCGCAGATCAGCGGCGGCATGCAAAAGCGCGCCGGCCTGGCGCGCGCCATGGCGCTCGACCCGGAGGTGCTCTTCTTCGACGAACCGTCGGCCGGGCTCGATCCGATCAGCTCGCACCTGCTGGACAACCTCATCCTCGAGCTGCGCGACAGCCTCGGCGCCACCGTGGTCATGGTGACCCACGAGCTGCCCAGCATCTTCGCCATCGGCAACAACAGCATCTTTCTCGATGCGGACAGCAAGACCATGATCGCCAGCGGCGACCCGAAGGAGCTGCTCGCCCACTGCGATGACCCGAAGGTGCGAGCCTTCTTGACCCGCGGGGCGCAGAACGGCGCCGGGGAGACCACATGAGCAAACGCGCCAGCCCGACCTTGATCGGCGGCTTTGTCGTCGGGGCGGTGGCCCTGGCCGTGATCGCCGTCGCCATCTTCGGCTCGGGACGACTGTTCCGCCAGGCGCACGTCTTCGTGTTGTACTTCGACGGCGATGTGAACGGCCTCAAGGTCGGCGCGGCGGTGAAGTTCAAGGGGGTCGAGATCGGATCGGTCACCAAGGTGTTGCTGAACGTCGGTGCGGTGGGCGGCGCGGACGAGATTCCGCAGGACCCCGTCATTCCCGTGCTCATCGAGCTCGACGAGGAGCGGATGCGCGAGAAGGGTGGCAAGATGCGGCTCGAAGATCGCGCCCGCGTGCAACGGATGATCGACGCCGGGTTGCGCGCGCAGCTGGCGATGGAGAGTTTCGTCACCGGACTGCTCTACGTGAAGCTGGATTTGCATCCGGGCAGCCCGCTGCGCCTGATCAACGACAAGACCGTTCCGTACACCGAGTTGCCGACCCTGCCGACGCCGCTCGAACAGGCGCAGTTGATTGTCGGGAAGCTGTTGGCGAAGCTCGAAGAAGTCGACCTTCCCGGACTGGTCGGCTCGCTGCGCGATACGATCGAGGGCGTCAATCACCTCGTCAACTCGCCCGGGCTGAAGTCGACCGTCGACTCGCTCGGCGACACCATGCAGCGCGTCAACGGCGCGCTCGATAGCCTCGACGCGGCGCTGGCGAGCTTCCGCCGCACGGCGGACAACGTCGACGGCCGCCTCGCTCCGATCAGCGCCAGCCTGGAAGCCACGGCGAAACAGGCCGACGCGGCGTTGGTGACGACCCGCGACACGATGCAAAAGGTGGGCGTGCTGCTCGAGCCGAATTCGCCGGTGCTGTATCAGCTCGGCCGCACCCTGGACGACCTCGGCAACGCCGCGCGGGCCTTTCGCCGGCTGAGCGAGGAGCTCGAGCGCAACCCCAGCGCCATCTTGCGCGGCAAGGCCCCGGCCAGCGAGGACAAACAATGAAGCAGGTGACGATGCGATGGATGGCGAGCGGCGTCTGGCTCCTGGCGGCAGCGGGGTGCTCGTTTCTCGCGCCGCAGCCGGACACCTCGCAGTACTTCGTGCTGGCGCCGATCACCGAGGCGGCAGCGCCGCCGACCGATGATTCGATGCGCGACGTCATCGTGGGTATCGGCCCGCTGCGTTTGCCGGACTATTTGCTGCGCTACCAGATCGCGACGCGCGTCGCGCCCAATCGCCTGGTGTTCGCGGAGTCGGAACGCTGGGCAGAGCCGATCGAGAACAACTTCGCGCGCGTGCTGTCGCAGAACCTCGTGTGCTTGCTGCACACCGAGCGCGTCGTGACCCTGCCGACCTACATCGCTACCCCGCTGACCTACGAGGTGCCGATGGAGGTGGTGCAGTTCGAACGCGAGGCCGGCGGCCGCGTGACGCTGTGGGCGCGCTGGGCGGTCCAGGACGCGACCACGCACGGCATCCTGCACGCCGCGGAGTCGCAACTGAGCGCCGTGGCCGAGGGGCCCGCGATGGACGCGGCGGTGGCGGCGCAGAGCCGCGTGCTGGCGGACCTGAGCCGCGAGGTTGCGGCAGCGTTGCGCGCCGCGCACGCGCGCCCAGCGCCCTGATTTGCTTCCGGTTCCTCTCCCTCCGGAAGAGGTTAGGTGAGGGGATCGAACAGACTTTTCAACGCATGGTCGAAGCCACTATTTTATCCCCTCACCTACCTCTCCGGGAGGGAGAGGAGCTTCTTTCGAATAGCCGGGCAAAACCTCGTCACCGGCTCCGAGGCGCGTCCACCGAAACGGCGACGCGAGCTGGCTCAGGTAGCCGCGCGGGAAGTCGGGCATGGCGGCGATGCCCACCGGACCCGCGAAGCGCCGGCCGCGCGGCCAGAAGAACGTGCCGAAGAGGTGGTCCCATACGTTGAGCACCGCGCCGTAGTTGGCGTTGCCCTCGCGCGGGTCGGTCGAGTGATGCCAGCGGTGCAGCTCGGGGGTGCTGAACAGCCAGTTGAACGGACCGGTGCGCAGATCGATGTTGCAGTGCTGGATCTGGCCGTAGACGGAGGTGAACGCGGCGTAGAGGAACAAGACGCGGGCGGGCGCGCCGAGCGCGATCAGCGGCAGCGTCTGCAGGCTGATCAGGAAGAACAGATCGAGCGGGTGGAAACGCGTCGCGTTGAGCCAATAGAGCCGCGGCGCGCTGTGGTGGGTGGCGTGCAAGCGCCAGAGCAGCGGCCACTCGTGTGACAGGCGGTGGAACCAGTAGTGCCCGAGCTCGGCGGTCAACAGGGCGAGCCCGAGCTGCACGACGAGCGGCCAGTGCGCCGGCCACAGGCTCCCCCCGACCTGTGCCGAGAGCCAGGCGGCCGCGGCAACGGCTGTGCCGGCAAGCGTGGCCTTGACGAGCTCGTTGGTGCCGATGCCGGTGACCAGCAGATGGGTCACGTCGGTCCGCACGTCGCCGTGCGCGCGGTTCCAGCTGCGCTCGTACGGCAGCACGTGCTCGAGCAGGGCAAGGAGCGTGAACCCGGTCGCGACCACGGCGAAATAGACCAGGGGCTCGCCGGCCTGTGCCGCCAGCCCCAGCGCGCCGGCGATGTCCGCGCCTGAGACGCGCATCGGCACGTACGCCAAAGCGCCCACGAGTGCAGGGAACACGAGCCACGAGAGGATGTTTCGCCAAGCCGACATGCGCTGGTTTGCTCCCATACCCAACCGGCCGCGGCCCGTCGAGCCGCTCGTGTCGCGGCCATGGGCTGGCGCGTCCGCCGCCGGCGTGCTCTGCTGGCCGCGGTGGCGCCACACCGCTTGACCTCGGGCGGTGTGATGGTCGCGTCCTCCTTTCCAGTTCATGACTTGGCGTAGAATATTCCTCCGCGCGGCGCTCGGCGCCCTGGCCCTGGTGCTGTTGCTGGCGTTGGTCGGCACAGTGCTGGCGCCGCGGATCGTCGATACGGCGTGGCTGAGGACCACGGTGGCCGAACAGCTCGGCACGCGTCTGGGGGCCCAGGTGACGATGGGCGACGTGCGCCTGGCGCTGCTGCCGCTGCCGCACGCGGTCTTGCGCGAGGTGCACGTCGCCATTCCCGGCCGCGTCGATGCGGCGGTCGAGTCGGTGTCGGTGTATCCGCGGCTGCGCTCGCTGGCGCGGGCCGCGCTGCAACTGGGGCGGCTGTCGCTGACCGCTCCGACCATTGAGATCCGGTTGCCGCAGGCGTCGGCCGATGCGCGCGACGCCGCCGTCTCACCGATCGAGAAACGGGTCGCAGATGTTCTGGCCGGCGTTTCCATCGCCGTGGCGTCGCAGGCGCCAACCTTGACCGTGCAGGTCTCCGACGCGCGGGTCGCGGTGCTCGCCGCTGACGGCCAACGCGTCGCCGACCTCGAAGGCACCTTCAGCGTGCGCGCCGAGGTCGACGCCAGCGGCGGGCTGCACGCCGCCATCGACGCGGCGCTGCCGGCGCTGAAGCTGAGCGGTGGCGCCGCACCCGTGGCGGTCGCGCACGCGTCGATCGAGACGCAGGTGCGCCTGGCACGCGATCGGATCGAGATCGATGTCGAGGAGGTATCGCTCGGCCATCCGCGCCTGCACCTCTCCGGGCATGCCGCGTTCGACCGCGCGGCGCCGCGCGCCACGATGGATTTGACGGCGGACGATCTCGACGTCGCCTCGGCGCGGGCGGTGATGGAGATGGTTCCCGGTGGACGCGACCTCGCCGGCGAGATCTTCGGCGTGCTGCGCGAAGGGCGGGTGCCGCAACTCTCCTTGCAGGCCTCGGCGCCGTCCGTGGCGGCGCTCGGCACGCTCGATGCCCTGGTGATCCGCGGCCGGTTGATCGAGGGACTCGTGCGTGTTCCCGGACCCGACATCGATCTCGAGGACGTTGCGGCGGCCGTGTCGATCGAGCACGGCGTCCTTTCGGCCGAGCGCGCGGCAGCGCGCTACGGTGCCTCGCGCGCGCAGGACGGTCACTTGCGGTTGGAGTTGAGCGGGGAGCGCCCCGGACTGCGCGCGGACGCAACAGCGCATGGCGATGCGGCCGACGTGGTGCCGCTGTTGAAGAAGGTGGTAAACAGCGCGGCGTTGCGCCGGGCGCTCGATCGCATGGCCGACATCGCGGGCAGCGCCGACGGGACGTTTGCCATCGACGGCCCGGTGGACGATCCGATGCCGACGGTGGAGTTGTCTGCGTTCGATGTGACGGGGCGACTCGACGGCCTGGCCGCGCCGCTGCGCCTGACCGGCGGGCAGTTCCGCTACGACACACAGGCGGTTGCGGCCAGTGGCGTCCGCGCCGCGACTGGTGGCTCTTCGATGGCGGACCTCTCGGTGCGGTTCGAGCGCGGCGGGCTCGAAGTCGGTGCCGCGGCGTCGCGCCTGGTGTTGTCCGAGCTGTATCCGTGGATCGTCGCCTCGGGCTGGGCCCCTGAAGGCAGCGCGGCGCCGAAGGCGGTGGCGGGAACGCTCGCCCTCGACAGCCTGCGCCTCAGCGGTCCGGCCGCAACGCCCAGCGCCTGGCAGGTCGAGTTGGCGGGCGCGTTCGAAAAGCTCGCGCTCGACGCGCCGTCGCTGGGCGATCGCCTGGCGCTGCGGTTTCCGCTCTCGATTGCCGACTTTCGACTCCACCGCGACCCGTCGCTGATCAGCACCTCCGGTCGCGTCACGGCCGCGGGCGGCGTGTCGGCCAGGTTTGCCGCCGATGTGTCGGACCGCGGCGTGCACGTCAAACAGCTCGAGATCGACGGCGAGGGTTCGCGCGCTTCTCTCGTGCTGCAGCGCGGCGACGGCGAGCTGGAGGTGACGTTCAAGGGCAATCTGAACGAGGCGGCGGCCAATGCGCTGCTGGTGCGCAACCGCCCGCTGCTCGGCGGCTGGGTGCGCGGGGACTTCCACGTCCGCGTCGACCCGCAGGATCCGGGACAGTCGGTCGCGGAGGGCCAGCTCGAAGCGGAAAGGGTATTCCTGCCGCTCCGAGACGGCGTGCGGCTGGAGATCGCCCACCTCGCGCTCAACGCGGAGCCGGGCCAGCTCGCCGTCCGCGCGGCGCTCGACGCCGGTGGGACGATGAGCGGCATCACAGTCGACGGTCGCATCACCCGCTCGCCGCAGGCGCTCACCGTCGACGCGGATGTGACGGCGGGCCATGTCGACGGCGACCAGCTCGCGCAGCTGGTGTCGCGCACGGACGAGCGGGCCGAACGCGCCTCGAGCGCGGGCTGGAATGCGCCGCTGCGCGGCACCGTCCGCGTCGTGGCGGAGTCTTTCGCGCTGCGCGGCTACACGTGGAAGCCGTTTCGCGGCGAGGTGGCGCTGTTGGCCGACGGGCCGACGCTCACCGTGACCGAAGCGCAAGTGTGCGGGATCGCGACGCCGGGAACGGTTGCCGTGGCGCCGCAGGGCGTGAGCGTGACCGTGCGGCCGCGCGCGCAGGATCAAGGACTCGAGTCGTCGCTCGCCTGCCTGACTGGTGAAAGCGAGCGCGTGACCGGGACGTTCGATCTCACGGGCACGGTCACCGCCACCGGGAACGCCGCCGACCTTGCACAGCTGGTGCAGGGGCACGTCGAGGTCCAGGCCACCAACGGTCGCGTCTACCGCATGGCCTCGGTGGCGAAGGCACTGTCGGCGATCAGCATCGCCAGCGGATCGATCGGTAACGTGGCGAAGATGTCCCAGGAGGGGCTGCCCTTCGACCGCATGACGCTCAAAGGCGACCTGCGCCGCAGTGTGCTCGCCTTCAGCGAAGCCGTCCTCGACGGCCCGACGGTCAAGATCGCCGCCACCGGCTCGCTCGACTTCGCCGCGCGCACGATCGACGCCGTGTTCCTGGTGGCGCCTTTGAAAACGGTCGACTCGGTGGTCAGCCGCCTGCCCGTCATCGGCACCATGCTGGGCGGCAGCCTGGTGAGTGTTCCGGTAGCCGTGAAGGGACCGCTCGGGGATCCCAAGGTCACGCCGCTCAGCCCGAGCGCCATCGGCAGCGAGTTGGTCGGGATCATGAAGCGCACGGTCAACCTGCCGCTGCGCGTCATGCAGCCGCTCTGGCCCGGCGGCAAGCACCGGTGACCCGGTTGACTCAGGAAGGTGTAGTGGCGCGTGCGTCTCTGCCCGCAGCCATGGCGCGTAGTGACGCCCGCCCTACCAAGGGGCTACCGCACCAGAGAATCACGAAAGCTCGAAGGTACGAAAACACGAAACTCTAATCTGTAGGGCTTGAAATGACTGAGTTTGATTTTCGTGGTTTCACCCTTTCGTGGTTTCGTGATTCTCCGAATCATCCGTGGCACCGCCTGAGTTGTAATTTCTGGGCAAAGCCCGAGGGGCCAGACCCGGTGCCCCGCTCACTCGGCGCGTTCGCAGATGATCCGGATCGCCTCGCGGTCGCGGCCGGTGGCGCCCTCGGCGGAGGTGCGCACGGTGCGGTGCGCGCGCGTGCGACTGCCGAGCGCGGTGACGACGTGCACGGCCGGACCGCACGAGCCGGGATGCGCGCCCGCCGAGGCCGCGACGGTTTGCAGGCTTGCGGCGAGGGCGGCGTTGAGGTCGGGGTCCTCTGTTGCGGTGGGCTTGGTCACGCGCACGGTCGCGGGTGAGGTCGGCATGCACGCCGGAAGTCGCGCATCACTGACGGCGGCGCAGGGCTGGATCTCGACGGTGCACTGGCCGCTTATTGCGTCGGTGTCGCAGGCGGGGTCGCCGTCACGACAGGTGAAGCGCGCCGGCGGTGGGCGATGCCCGCGGCGCGGCGCGGCCAACGGGGCGGTGGCGGCCCATTCGACGGTGCAGTCGCTGCGCGAGCTGCCGCGGCCACCGGCGGCGAGCAGGCGGCGCGGTGCCGCGCCGGTGTTGACGGCGCGGAAGCGCGCGCTGACTTCGGGCCACTGCTCGTCGGTGATCTTCACCAGGCCGAAGTTCTGGTTCTCGCCGTCGAAGCGGCCGGTGGCGGGCTGGTCCATGTACTGAAACCAGTGCGCGCCGACCAGGTACGGGCGCGCCAGCACGCGGCGCAGGTACGTGCCGGCGGCCTGGGCGCGATCGGTCTGCGTCGCCAGCGTCGGGAACAGCGGCGGCCAGGTGTTCGGCAGCCCGGAGTCGGCGGCGCGGTAGCCGAACTCGCCGATCAGCATCGGCTTGCCGGCGATGCGGTACATCGCGTCGACGTCGTCGAACATCTTGGCGAACGGGATGCCGTAGTCGTTCGGGTACTGCGGCACCAGGGCGAGCACCGAGGCCGCGATCTCGTAGTAGTTGAGCGTCAGCACGTCGACGTACGGGGCGATCGCCTCGAGCACCTCGGGTCGTGTCGAGAGGACGAGCAGGCGGCTGCCGAGGATGAGGACATCGGGCGCGACGCCGCGGATAGCGTCGTGCGTAACGCGGTGGAACAGCGTGGCGACCTGCGCATCGAACGTGCGGCGGTCGGCCTGTTGCACCGCCGAGCCGACGGGCGCCGCCGGCGGCACGGCTGGCGCCGGCGAGAGGCCGGACAGATTCTGCACGTCGTCGAAGCTCGCCAGCGACAGGCCCCACGCGGCGTTGAAGGCGGCGAGGTCGCCGGCGTAACGCGCGGCGAAGAAGTCCTGCACGGCCACCTTACCCGGCGCGCCGGCAGGCAACAGAAGATACGCGTCGAGGTAGGGCAGGGTCTGGGCGAGGCTCTGGTTCAGCCCCATTTCGTTGTCGGTGAACACGCCGATGCACCACGGATCCGCCGCGCACGGCGCGACGCGCGCCGCCACGGTCGTGGCGACACCGGCCGCGAAGGCGGGATGAAAGTAATCGCGCGTCACGCGCGCCAGGAGCGGCGGCGGCACGCCGGGAACCTCGGGTGCGTTGGCCGCCAGCGCGAGCGTGACCGTGTAGGCGAGACTGCCGGCGAACAGCTCGGGTCGGCTGAACGCGCCGACGGTGTTGAAGCCCAGATCCTGCAACCGCGCCAGCGTCGCCGCCGCCCACCCCGCCTCGCTGCCGTAAAGGGCGAGGATGTTGTCGGTATACGGCGACCGCCCCAGCGGCGGCGAGAAGTCGCCCCCCGGCGTCAGGTGGTCGACGCCGACCGAGAAGAACCCATGCCCATCGGGCGTGATGAGCCACCACACCCCATCGACCTGCTCGACCCGAAAACGCCCCGTCGCGGTGGTCGTCACGCCAAGCCAGCCGCGCCACGCGTCATACCCCGGATCCGGCTCCGCCGCGGATGCCGGCGCGACCGCGAGAGCGCAGAGCAGGGCAAGGATTCGCCACCCCATTCTCCCCCCTACCGCGCGCGCTGCGGTTGGTAAAGGTCCGTGTGGACTTCTCCGGGTGACGGGAGCAAGGCTCCGAACCCTGGCTGACTTGACCGCCTGACGGACGGCGGTCCCAGTTCAGTCGTAGACAGCGTCTTCTGGTCGGTCGTCGCGACAGAATTGCTCGTAAGCGGCATGGCGCCACTGGGCATCGCCGGCGCTATCGGCGGTCAAGATGATGATCCGCGCGACTCCGGTCTTCGGCAGCTCGGCCGCGACTTCCTTCGGGATCGACACGACGGACTCGCCTTTCAGCTCAACGGTGAACTCAACGGCGCGCATGCAAAGACGCTAGAGCGGATGGGGATCACGGTCAACCATCGAGCAACCTGCTCCGGGCCCTCTCCCGGATGGGAGAGGGTTGGGTGAGGGGGAATCTGACACTCTCTCAACCTTTCCCCAGCCGTACTTGTCGCGAGATTCCCGCGGCATCACTTCGAGGAGCCGACTGTGTTGCGAATAAGTACAGGATACTGTCGCTCTTGACCCAGGATGCACACGTGTTAAGCGCGTCCGGTGCCACGGGGGGATCAGGTCGCGCGGCTCTACACGCTGGTGATGGATCTGGCACGCACCAAGCGCGGTCTGACCGCCGCCGCGCTGGCGCGCCGCCGCAATCTCGGTGTGCGCACGGTCTACCGCGACCTGCACGCGCTCGAGGCCGCCGGGTTTCCGATCACCAGTGGAGACGGCGCCCAGTGGAAGTTGGGGCGCTGTCCCGACAATCGAAGCCCTCCCCCACTGAAGGCGCAAAAGTCGCGACAGTGACCCGACTTTTGAACGCCGGCTCCAGCGCAGCGGTCTCGGCCCCCATTGGCTGAGGTCGTCCTCAGTCTTTCGTGGTCGCATCACTATGTCGTCGTCGGGGCGTGCGAAACACCCGCGGAGCGGTACTTCTAACTTGAAGATGGCAGTTGCCGAACGTTGGTCGGTTCGGGAGCTGCGACGGCAGATCGCCGCCGACCTGTTCTCCCGCTACGTCTCGGTCAAGTCGCACCCGGAGAAGTGCCTGCCGGAGAATGACATCTCCGTCCCTTATAGCGACTTGTGCGCCTTCTCGCGGCTCATCCTTCCGGCTGGCCGCGTCCTCTTCCCTTCGGCTCGCGCGTTGACGTTCAGGGCTTCATATGGCCTGATATGGCCATGAAGCGAGTAAAGATTGCCGACCTGAAGAATCAGCTCTCGCGGCATTTGCGAGCGGTGGAGCAGGGTGCAGAGATCGAAGTCACCGACCGCCACCGGCCGATCGTACGGTTGGTTCCGGCCCGCCCGGCGGAGTCGCACATCCACATCGTCCCAGCGCGACGACCATTCGCGGAGGTGCGCAACCGACGCTACCCGAGAGTGCGCTGGGGGGCCAACTCGCTGCAACTGTTGCTGGAAGAGCGGGGGAAGCGGTGAATGTGTACGTCGATTCCTCGGTGTTGCTGCGTATCGTGCTCAACGAGCCGGGTGCGCTGCGAGAGTGGCGGCGGATCGATCATCCGCTTGCAAGTGAGCTCATTCGCTTGGAATGCCGGCGGACCATCGATCGGGCGCGGATCCGTAAGCGGCTTGCCGACGAAGCAGTCGCACAATGCCGCGCGGCGGTGATGGAGTTACTCGAGACCTTCGATATCGTCCCACTCGACGCGATCGTCCTCGAGCGTGCCTCCGAACCGTTTCCAACGCTCCTCGGCTCGCTCGATGCCAGTCCTCTGGCGACCGCACGGCGGGCCCGCGCACAGGTTGACGATCTTTGCTTCGCCACCCACGACGGCGAGCTCGGTACGGCCGCACGAGCAATGGGATTTGAGGTGTTCGGCATGCCTCGAGTCCCGCGGAAGCGGCGGGGGTGAGCACATCGCACTTCCGAGAGACTGTCGATTATCTCCGAAACAAGGCTTCGACAAGCCTGTCCTGAGCTTGTCGAAGGGCTCAGCCTGAGCCGGTGGGGGATTGATTACTGTCGCCCTTGACCCAGCGCACACACGTGTTAAGCGCGTCCGGTGCCACGGGGAGATCAGGTAGCGCGGCTCTACACGTTGGTGATGGATCTGGCGCGCACCAAGCGCGGTCTGAGCGCCGTCGCGCTGGCGAATCGCCGCAACCTCGGCGTGCGCACGGTCTACCGCGACCTGCACGCGCTCGAGGCCGCCGGGTTTCCGATCACGAGCGGAGACGGCGCCCAGTGGAAGTTGATCGAGGGGTGGGAAGGACGAGTCCCGTTCCCCATGCCGCTCGGCCAGTTGCTCGCCCTCCACCTGGCTCGCGAGCTGATGAAGCCCATCCGCGGCACCCCGGTCGCCCGCGAGCTCGATGTTCTCTACGAGCGTCTCGCGGGGCAGGCTGCGAACGCGCCGAGCGGGCAGGGTGAGCTGTTCCCCCGCCTGCGGACGATCCTGGCCGGGCGGTCGCAACTCGCGATCGACTACACGGAACACACCGCGCTGCTGGAGACCCTGTGCCGCGCCAGCGAGACCCACGCGACCGTCCGCGCCGTGTACTACGCCGAAACGCGCCGCGAGCTGACGCGCCGGAAGATCGATCCCTACTGCCTCTACTACGACCCGCAGCTCGAAGCGCTCTACGTCTTTGCCTGGTGCCACACCCGCCGCGCCATGCGCACCTTCGCCGTCCACCGCTTCCGCCAGGCGACGATCACCAGCGGCCGATTCGAGGTCCCCGCCGGCTTCACGCCGGAATCGTATCTGCGTGGCGCCTTCCGCATCTGGCGCGGCGAGAACGCCCTCACGGTGCGAATCGCCGTCGACGCTGAAGCCGCAGGCTGGGTCGCCGAACGCCGCTGGCACGCGAGCCAGAAAGTCCGCCGCCGCAACAACGGCGCCTGCGAGCTGACCTTCACGCTCGACGGCGTGCGCGAGCTGCAGCGATTCGTCCTCCAACTCGGCGCCGCGGCCGAGGTCCTCGAACCGGAATGGTTCCGTATCCAAGTCGCCGACGAGCACGCCCGCGCAGCTCGTCGAAATCAGGGACGGATCCAAGAAATCGTGACCCCGGGTGACACAACTGTAAGCAATACTCGCCGCAGATAGTAGC
>CAYVUV010000010.1:0-14725 GCA_964455095.1 uncultured Binatia bacterium (SeqCode) | reverse complement strand
GATGTCCTCGTCCCACTCGAGCAGCGTCGAGCGCCCGCCCGACAGCTCGACGGCGTAGTCGTAGAGCGCCCACACCTCGGGGATCACGTGGTCGGAGTGGGTGTCGATGATGTGCGTCCCGCGGTTCGTGTGCCCGGCGAGGTGGTAGTACGCGACGCGCTCCTGCGGGATCGCCGCGAGCCACGCGCGCGCGTCGAAGCCGTGGTTGAACGCGCTGACGTAGACGTTGTTGACGTCGACCTGCAGCAGGCAGTCCGCGCCCTCCGCGAGGCGCGCGAGGAACTCGGCCTCGCCGATCGTCGAGCTCTTGAACTCGACGTAGCTCGACGGGTTTTCGATCGCGATGCGGCGCTCGAGGAAGTCCTGCACGACCTTCACGCGCTCGATCGTGTGCGCGAGCGCCTCTTCCGTGTACGGCAGCGGCAACAGGTCGTGCAGGTTGTGGCCGCCGACGCCCGTCCAGCACAGGTGGTCGGAGATCCACGCCGGCTCGACACGCCGCGCCAGCGCCGCCAGCTGGCGCAGGTAATCGCTCGACAGCGGGTCGGTCGAGCCGATCGACAGCGACACGCCGTGCATCACCAACGGGTAGCGCGCCCGCACGCGCTCGAGCACGTGCAGCGGCCGGCCACCCGGCACCATGAAGTTCTCCGAGATGATCTCGAACCAGTCGACCGCCGGCTCGTGCTCCAGCACGTGGCTGTAGTGCGGCACCCGCAGGCCGACACCAAAACCGAGCCGGGGAAACATCGGAGGGGAGCGAACGCGGGGCCGGTCGGCGCGCCGGCCGGCCCCCGAGCGTCGCTACTTGACGGTACCGCCCTTGGCCTTGCAGTCGGCCGCGGAGGTCATGATCCAGCCCTTGCCCTTGCAGGCATTCTTGCCGGCGCAATCGTGCGTGGCGGTGCCGCAGGCGCCCTTGCCCTTGCACTCGTTGCCGCCGTCGCACTTCACCTTGGCGCCTTCGGCCGCCGCACCCGTCTCACCCGCCATGGCCTGGCCACCGACGAACAACCCGGCCACCGCGGCCGCCACCAACGCTCCCTTGACGTGTCTGTTCACGGCTCACCCTCCTTCTCACGCAACGGGTCGGCCGCACCGCGCGGGCCCCATGCCCGGCGCGCTCGACCGCCCGGCGATTGCTCCCCGGCGCGCGCGGCAACACCGCGGCGCGCGGGTCAGATACCCGACCCCTTTTCCTCGTAGGCGACGTGGATGCCGCACTCGCGCGTCTCGGGCGATTCCCACCACCAGCGCCCGGAGCGCTCGTCCTCGCCCGGCTCGACCGCGCGCGTGCACGGCAAGCAGCCAACCGTCGGATAGCCCTCCGCGTGCAGCTTGTTGATCGGCACGTGGTGCTCGTGCACGTAGGCCAGCACCTCGTCGCGCGTCCACGCCACCAGCGGGTTGAGCTTGATGCGCCCGCCGTGCACGGTGTCGATCTCGACCGCGCGCACGGCCTCGCGCGTCACCGACTGATCAGGCCGCAGGCCGGTGATCCAGGCGTCGAGCTCGGCCAGGGCGCGCCCCAGCGGCTCGACCTTGCGCACGCCGCAGCACATCTGGCGGTTCGCGATGGAGTCGTAGAACAGGTTCATCCCGTGCTCGCGCACCATGGCCTCGACGGCCTCGGCGCGCGGGAAGTAGACTTCCACTTCGATGTCGTAGCGACTGCGCACGCGATCCATGAGCTCGTAGGTCTGTTGGTGCAAGCGGCCGGTGTCGATGGTGAAGACGCGCGTCTGCTTCGGCCGCAGGCGGTGCATCATGTCGAGCAACACCATGCCCTCCGGCGAGCCGAAGCTGGCCGAGAGCGCGATGCGCGGGGCAAAGGTGTCGATCCCCCACTCCAGCACTTCGGTCGGCGAGGCGTTCTCGAAGCTGCCCGACTGGACCTGATCCAGCACCGAACGGGCGACGGCTACGCTCATGGCTCCTCTGTCTTCCTTTGCGGATCGGACACGGACGCTGCGCCCACTGCCCGCGGCAGCCGGCACAGACACAGCTTCAAAACATAACTGATTCACCCGATGGGCGCGAGACGACCTCGAGAGAACTCCTATCACCCGCCGGGAAGCGGCGGCAACGCCGCCGTGCGGCTAGCGCTCGGTCAGCGCGGCCGTCAAGTGGCGGCGCAGGCCGCCGAAGTCGCCGTTCGACATCATCACCACGACGTCGCCCGGCTCCGCGTGGGTGCCGACCAAGGCGGCGATCGCCTCGCTGGACGGCACAGCCCAGGCCATCGTCCCGTTGCGCTCGAGATCGGCCACCAGATGCTCGGGCGAAAACAGCTCGCCGGCCGTCACGGCGTCGCTCGACTTGTGGTAGACGCCGCCGATGACGACCCGGTCGGCGGCGCGCAGGGCCGCGGCGTAGTCGTCCTGAAACACCTTGCGCCGACTGGTGTTCGAACGCGGCTCGAACAGCGCCCACAGGCGCCGGCCGGGATAGCGCCCGCGCACCGCGGCCAGGGTGCCGCGCACGGCGGTCGGGTGATGCGCGAAGTCGTCGATCAAGGCGATCCCGCTGAAATCGCCGACCACCTCCTGGCGCCGCGCCACGCCGGAGAAGCTGGCCAGGCCCGGCGCGATCTCGCCGTGCGCCAGGCCGAGCGCGCGCGCCAACACGTAGACGCCGAGCGCGTTGCGCGCGTTGATCAGCCCCAACGCGCGCAGGCGCAGCTCACCTTCGTCGCGGCCGAGATGGCGCACTGTGAAGCGAGTCGCGCCGCCCTGGTCGCGCAGGTCGGCCAGCTGCCACTCGGCCGCCGCCGCTTCGCCGAAGGTCATCACCGCGGCCTTGCTCCCGGCAGCGACGTCGAGCGCATGCGGAAAGTCGGCGCACACCACCAGCGGCGCGCCGGCCGGCAGCAAGGCGACCAGGCGGCGGAAAGCGTCCTTCACCGCCGCCAGGTCGCGGTAGATATCGGCGTGATCGAACTCGACCGCGGTGAGCACCACCGCGGCGGGGCGGTAGTGCAAGAACTTGGGCCCCTTGTCGAAGAAGGCGCTGTCGTACTCGTCGCCTTCGAGGACGACGAGCTCGCCGCTGCCGAGCTTGAAGTTGCCGCCGAAGTCGAGGCTCTCGCCGCCGACCATGAAGCCGGGATCGCGCCCCGCCTGCTGCAGCACCCAGGCGAGCATCGCGGTCGACGTGGTCTTGCCGTGCGTGCCGGCCACCACCAGCGAGCGATGCCCGGCGATGAAGAACTGCGCCAGCGCCTCGGGAAACGAGAGATACGGAATGCCCGACGCCAGCAGCGCCTGCACTTCGGGGTTGTCGCGCGACACCTTGTTGCCGACGATCACAAGATCAGGTCGCGGAACGAGATTTTCCGCCCGATAGCCGGTGCACAGCGGAATGCCGAGCCGCTCCACGACCAGGCTCATCGGCGGATAGAGCGTCTCGTCCGAGCCGGTGACCCGATAGCCGCGCTGCTGCAGCATGCCGGCCAGCGCCGTCATCCCAACGCCGCCGACGGCGATCAGGTGGATGTGGCGCACGGCGGCGAGATCGGCGCTGGGGCGGGCGGGGTCCATGCTCACGCGGCCAGACTGCGGTTGACGAGATCGTGCAGCACCGGGCGGAACTCCTTGATCAAGTCGTTGTCGCGGCTCGGGTGCACGCGGTTGGAGAGCAGGATCACGTGCCGGCCGCGCTCGAGATCGATCCAGACCGACGTGCCGGTAAAGCCGAGGTGGCCGACGGTATGCGGCGAGAACAACGTGCCGGCCGACGAATGCTCGGGCGACGGCGTGTCCCAACCCAGCGCCCAAGTCGAGCCGGGCACGGTCCGATCGATGGTCCAGAACTCGCGCACGATGGCCTGTGGCAGAAACGCATCGGTGCCCGCGTAGCAGGCCTCGAGCCGGCAGAGCAGGACGTCGATGTCGCGCGCCGAGGCGAACAGGCCGGCGTGGCCGGCGACACCGCCCATGGCGTAGGCGTTGTCGTCGTGCACTTCGCCGCACAGCACGCGCTTGCGCCACGGGCAGCGCTCGGTGGGCGCGATCATGTCGGTGATCGGCTCGACGCGGCGCGTGCGCACCAGCGACAGATCGATGAACGCCGTGGCGCGCAGGCCGAGCGGGCGGAAGATCTTCTCGTGGCAAAATCGGCTCAGGCTCCCGCCGGTGACTTCCTCGATCACCGCGCCGAGCAGCATGAAGCCGAGGTCGCTGTATACCATGCGCTGGCCGGGCGGCGCTTCGAGGCGCTCGGCGCCGATCTCCTGATAGACGAACTTCTTCGCCGCCTCGCTGCCGAGGAAGTTGATCTTGCTGCCCTTGCGCTCGATCTGCTGGATGGTCTTGTAGAATGGCCGCCACGCCGCCAGTCCTGAAGTGTGCGTGAGCAGATGGCGAAAGGTGATGTGCGTCTTCCCGTAGATCCCGAAGTTGTGGAAGAAGCGCGTGACGCGATCGTCGAGGCGCACCTTGCCGTCGCGCGCCAACAGCATCATGGCGACACTGGTGGCGAGCGCCTTGGTCAGCGACGACAGGTCGAAGATGGTGTTCTCGTGCATCGGCGCGCGCACCGGCTCGAGCGCGCGCTGGCCAAAGGCGCGCAGGTAGAACACCCGCTCGCCCTCGCGCACCAGCAGCACGGCCCCCGGGAATACGCCGCGCTGCACGGCGGCATCCATCTGCTCCTCGACGGCGGCGAAGCTCACGGCGATCCGACCCGACCGCCCATGCCGGACTCGAGAAACGGCGATTCGAGCAACGTCAGGCGCTCGCCGGCGAGGCGGGCGCGGATGCCGAGCGGCAGCGTCGCGGCGTCGACGCCGTGCCCGATCGGCATACCCATCGCCACCGGGTAGCGCGCCGTGGCGAACGCCTGCGCGATCACGTCGCGCACCGTCACCGTCTCGCGCGGATCGGCGACGCAGCCCGGCATCTCGCCGAAAATCACCCCGGCGACGTCGGACAGCTTGCCGGCGTGGCGCAGCTGCGTGAGCATGCGATCGACCCGGTAGGGCTTCTCGTTGACGTCCTCGAGAAACAGCAGCCGCCCGTTGGTCTGAATCTCGTACGGCGTGCCGAGCGTCGCCACCACGACCGACAGGCAGCCGCCGGTGAGCACGCCTTCCGCCGTCCCGGGTTGCACGATCGATTGCGCCGACAGATTCCACGAGCGGCGGTCGCCGCTGAGCATCCCGAGGATGCCGGCCCCCGCGTCCGGGTGCTGCGCCAGGCCGACGACCATCGGGCCGTGAAACACCACCAACTCGGCCTGCTGCACGAGTTGCGTCAGCAGAAACGTCAGATCGCTGTAACCGACGAATATTTTCGGGTGGCGGCGCGCCACCTCGGGGTCGAAGTGCGGCAGCAGGCGCCCGGATCCATAGCCGCCACGAGCGGCGAAGATGGCGCGGATCTCCGGATCGACGAACATCCCGATCAGATCGGCAGCGCGCTCGGCGTCGTTGCCGGCGAGGAAGCCCATGCGTTTGAACACCGAATCGCCGAGCCGCACGCGATACCCGGCGCGCTCGAGCACGTGCACGCCGGCGGTCACCGCCGCCGCCTCGGTCGCCCCCGCCGGCGCCACCACGCCGATGGTATCGCCGGGGCGCAGCATCGCTGGTTTACGCATCGCGCCTGGCCCCCTCCGCGCCGGCGCACGCCGCCCTGCGCCGCGGTGCCGGCACCCTCGTGTGCGCGCGCATCCTCATCCCATCACCTGCGCGCACCTATACACGATCGCCTGACTCAAGTCGCGATCGCGGCCCCGTTGATGGCCAGTTGCCGCAGCGATGGGTGGGCCATATACTCCGATTTGCGCACGACGGGCATACCGCCCGAGCGCCAACGCGGCCGCGGGGAAGGGGCAAAACGTCATGAGAGCTCACGCGCAGAAACTGCCAGCCCGAAAATGGGCGCGGCGGCCCGGAATCGCCGCCGCCGTAACGGCGGCGCTGCTGTTGCCGGCGGTGGCGCAGGCGGATTGCGCGCAGATCCGCGCGCTCCTCAGCCGCGGCGCGGATGTCCTCGACATCGCGGAGGCCACCGGCCTGTCGCCCGCCGACGTCGCCGCCTGCGCCCAGGCGCCGCCGCAACGCGTGCGCATCGACCCGGTGGGGCCGGCGCCGCATGGCGCACCCGGCCCGGCCCCGCTCGGGGCAGCAGGACCCGCACCGCACGGAGCCGCGGGTCCAGCCCCACTGGGTGCCGCGGGCCCGGCGCCGCATGGCGCTCCCGGCCCGGCCCCGCTCGGGGCGGCCGGACCGGCGCCGTTCGGCAGCGTGCAGCGCTGATCAGCCAAAGATCCACGCCCGTTTGCGGGGCGCGCCGGGCGGACGCACCGCCAAGCTGATCTGTTTGATCGACTCGTTGAAGGCTTCGAGCTCGCGCCGCTGGCGGTCTTCGAACTCTTCCAGCTCGCGGCGGCGCCGCGACTGAAAGGTCTCGAACTCCTCGGTCCAACGGCGGTGGAAACCCTCCAGGGCGCGGCTGATGTTGCCGTGCATGGCCGTGGTGACGATGTAGCTCGAGGTGCAGAACGGGCAGCGCAGCACGACGCCGCAGCGCAGGTGGCGGAAGGCCACGGCGTAGGTGCCCTGGCACGAGCCGCAGTCGATCGGCACCTCCCACTCGTCCATCGACGGCAGGCTGAGACCGACCGTCGGCTCGGCGAAGGTCGCAACCGGCGCGGCGGCAGCCGCGGGTGCCCCGGCAGGCGCGGCGCCGGCCGCCGCGGCCGTTGGGGCCGCGGCCGGGCTGCCTTCAGCGCGGAAGCGCGAGGGGAACTCGGCGGGAAATTCGCGCCCGGGGTGCAGTTCCTTGGCGCGCTCGAACAGCTGCGCCTCGGTCTCGGGGATCTCCGGGTTGGGGATGCAGACATCGACCGGGCAGACAGCCGCGCAGGCCTCCTGGTCGTGGAAGCCGACGCACTCCGTACACTTCTCGGGCACGATGTAGAAGACCTCGGCAGACAGCGCCGGGTGCTTGGCGCCGTTCATCTCCCACTCGACGCCACCCTGGTAGATCGCCGTATTGGGACACTCGGGCTCGCAAGCACCGCAATTGATGCACTCGCTCGTAATCATCGTCGCCATGCGCGGATCACTCCTCGAAGCCAGCGGGAAAATCGGCGGGACGATATCAACCCGCCTGCGGCGCTGCAATCCGGTGGGCACGGCGCGCGCGAGACAGACTGTTCCCCGACATGGGGGCCTGTGTTATCGTCGTAGAGCGATGGTCGAACGGATCGAGATGGAGAAGATCCTCGATGTCCTCAAACCGTACGCCGCCAACTGGAGCGGCAGTTTGGGGCGCGGCGATCTGGTCGTTCCGCAACGCGAGATCCCGCGCTTGATCCGCGACATTCTCGCCGCCATCGACGACGTGGCCGAGCAGGACCGCGAGGTCGGCGAGAGCGAGCTGTTCCACGCCCTGCAGGAAGCGCAGCGCTCGCGCTCGTTGCAGGACCAGGTCGACAAGCTGCGCCGGACCTACCGCATCTTGAAGCGCTAGCTCCCGCTGCAAGAGCCCGGAAGAGCCCTTCGACGGGCTCAGGGCGAGCGGATGATGAGTCCATTGAACAGAGGGGGCTCGGCTCATGCTGAGCCAGTCGAAGCACGGGGGCGGGGGTTTTCAACGGCTGCTCCCACGATCGTCCGATTGTGCCGTGGGCTGGCGCGGGCTATGAATCGCATGGAATCCCCATGCAGCCGCACGCCCTTACCTCCGCGCCGCCGCGGTCCGCGGCCACCTGGCTCGGCTTCGCCGCCGGCCTGATCGCAACGCCGCTGCTCGCCCTCGGCTTCGCGCACCTCGTCACCGCGTGGTACGGCGGCGACGAAGCCGGCTCCGAGCATGCCCTGGCCGTGACGTCGACGCGCGCGCTCACCGAAGCGCTCGACCGCTACCGCACCCGGCACCAGCGCATGCCGGACACGCGCATCGGCCTGGCCGCGCTGGTACCGGACTTCCTCGACCAGCTGCCGTCCGACCCATGGGGCCGCGCGTTCGTCTACGAAATGAGCGGCGAGACCGCGTGGGCCGACGTACTCAGCTACGGCGCCGACGGCGCACCGGGCGGCGTCGGCAGCGCGGCCGACGTCAGCGGGCGCTTCGGCCGTCTCGGTCCGCGGCCGCCGGCACTCGTCGATGCGCTCGGCCGCCTGGCGCTCCTGCTCTGCCCGATCGCGGCGTTGATGGCCGCCCGGCGTTGGCGCTGGGGCATCGGCTTGCTGGCGGGCATGGCCGCGTTGTGGGCGGTCTTGCTGCTCGCCTCGCTCGGCATGCCGCCGCACAATCTCCGCAACGCGTACATGCCGCTGATCGTCGGCATGGCCTGCCTGACCGCCAGCGTCGCGCTGCTGCGCCAGGCGCGCGGCGCGCCGGCGCTGGCCTGCGGCGCCGCCGTCGCCGCCTCGCTGCTGCTCGGCCATCTGATTACCGGCTGAGCACAGTGGTTCTTGAGCTCGACAACCTGCCGCTGGCTTCTGCTCCGCTTCCTCTCCCGGATGGGAGAGGATTGAGGTGAGGGGATTCAATTGCGCCGAAGGCCACCGATGACATCCCGCTTTGAGCCAGCCGCCAATACACGGGAGTGGCTTCGCCATTCCGTCGTATCCCCCTCATCCTGGCCTTCTCCCATCCGGGAGAAGGAATCCTGGCGCGATGCTGCGTCGCGTCTACGCCGCGCGACATCAGGCCCTGGCACACCTCCGGAGCGGAGATGAATCTCAGCCAACGCACGGCCATCGCCGGGCTCGGTATCACCAAGCAGGGCAAGGTCTACGACCACAACCACGTCGGTTTCGCGGTCGAAGCCGTGCAGTTGGCGCTCGACGACGCCGGCCTGACGCGCGACGACCTCGGCGGGCTGCTGGTCAATCCCGGACTCAGCTGGGGCGACATGGGCATGAGCGCGTTCCAGCTCCAGCAAGCCATGGGGCTGCGCAATCTGCGCTTGTCCGCCGGCATGAGTGCCGGCGGCGCGACCGCGGCGGCGATGGTGCAGCACGCGGCCATGGCGATCGAGGCCGGGCTCTGCCACACGGTGGCCTGCGTCTTCTCCGACGCGCCGCTCAAGCCGCCGTCCCCGAAGGACGGCGCGGCCGGCAAGGGCAGTGGCTCCGCAGCCGCTTACGGCTTCGGCCGCGGGCTCGACGCCGCCTACGGGCAGTTCGGGGTCAACGCCATGTACGCCATGGTCGCGCGCCGCCACATGCATCTCTACGGCACCACCAACGACCATCTCGGCGCCATCGCCGTCGCCGAGCGCCAATGGGCGAACAAGAATCCGCAGGCGCAGTTTCACGATACGCCGATGTCGCTCGACGACTACCGCCGCTCGCGCTGGGTGGTCGAGCCGTTTCATCTGTTCGACTGCTGCCTGGTCTCGAACGGCGGCGTCGCCGTCATCGTCACCAGCGCCGAGCGCGCCCGCGACCTGCGCCGCCCGTCGGTCACCATCCGCGGCATGGCGCAGGGGCATCCCGGCGGCGATCCGGTCGAGACGCTGACCTCGGGCGCCGTGCTCACCAAGGACGCCGCCCTGGCCATGGCGGACATCGCCCTGAGCGACATCGACGTCGTCGAGCTCTACGACTGCTACACGTTCACCGTGCTGGTCTGCCTCGAGGACTACGGCTTCTGCAAAAAGGGCGAGGGCGGTGCGTTTGTCGCCGACGGGCGCATCGGCCCGGGTGGCACACTGCCCGTCAACACCGGCGGCGGCCAGCTCTCGTCCTTCTATATGTGGGGGATGACGCCGATCTCGGAAGCGGTCATCCAACTGCGCGGCGACGGCGGCGAGCGCCAGGTGCCCGACGCCGAGGTGGCGCTGGTCAGCGGCAACGGCGGCATCCTGTCGACCCATTCGACACTGATCCTCGCCAAGGCTTGAGGCAGAGATCGATGGGCAACCCAACCAAACCCGTTCCCGTCATCACCCCGGAGCTCGCGCCCTTCTTCGCCGCGGCGAAGCAACGGCAGCTCGTCGTGCAGCGCTGCACGAGCTGCAGTACGCTGCGCTTTCCGGCCCGCTCGATCTGCTCGCACTGCCTGTCCACCGGTGTCGAGTGGGCGCCGGTGTCGGGCAAGGGTGAGGTGTACAGCTTCAACGTCATGCATCAGGTCTATCACCCGGGATTCGCGGCCGAGGTGCCGTACGCGGTGGTGCTGGTGCAGCTCGCCGAAGGGCCGCGCATGACCAGCAACCTGGTCGGCGTAGCGCCGGCGGACATTCGCATCGGCATGCCGGTCGCCGTCGTCTTCGAAGACCTCACCGACGAGGTCACGCTGCCCAAGTTTGCCCCCGCCTGAGTCCGGCGTGACCGCGCGCTGCGACATCGCGGTGGTCGGCGCGGGTGCGGCCGGGCTCGCCGCCGCGATCTTCGCCGCCGAGACGGAAGGACCGCCGCACGTCGTCGTGCTCGAAGGCGCGCGCACGGTCGGCGCCAAGATCCTGGTTTCCGGCGGCGGCCGCTGCAACGTCACGCACGCCGTCGTGCACCCCGAGGACTTCAACGGCGCGCGTCCCGTCGTGCGCAACGTGCTCGCCGCCTTCGACGCCGCCGCGGCCGTACGCTGGTTCGCCGCGCTCGGCGTCGCGCTCAAGCGCGAGGAAACCGGCAAGCTGTTCCCCGTTTCCGACCGCGCCGACACCGTCTTGCAGGCGCTGCTCGACCGCTGCAAGGCGCTCGGCGTGCAGGTGCTGACCGACCACCGTGTCGCCGACATCGCGCCCGATGGCAGCGGCGGCTTCGTGATCCGCCACAATCACGGCGAGCTCGCCGCCGCGCGTGTCATCGTCGCCACCGGCGGCCGCTCGCTGCCGCGCAGCGGCAGCGACGGCGCTGGCTGGGAGATCGTCCGTCGCCTCGGCCACACGGTCACCGAGACCTACCCGGCCCTCGTACCGCTGACACTGCGCGCCGATATGTTTCACGCCGAGCTGTCGGGCCTTTCGCAGCCGGTCGAGCTCTCGACCTTCGCCGGCGGCAAGCTGATCGATCGGCGCGCCGGCAGCCTGCTGTGGACCCACTACGGCATCAGCGGCCCCGTGGTGCTCGACGCCAGCCGCCACTGGGTCATCGCGCACGCCACCGATCAGGGCGCGGAGATGCGCTGCAGCTTTCTGCCCGGCGAGGACTTCGCCCAGGTCGAGCACTGGCTGATCGCCAGCGCCGCCGAACAGCCACGCCGCTCGCTGCACCGCGCCCTCGCCGCCCGCCTGCCCGACCGCCTCGCCAGCGCGCTGCTGCGCGCCAGCGCGATCGATCCCGCCACGGTACTGGCCCAGCTCTCGCGCGAGCAGCGTCGCCGCCTCGTGCACGCCCTCACCGCCTTCGCGCTGCCGATCGAGCGCGCGCGCAGCTGGAACCACGCCGAAGTCACCGCCGGCGGCGTCCCGCTTGCCGAGATCGACTACCGCACCATGGCCTCGCGCAAAGTCCCCGGCCTCTATCTCATCGGCGAGATGCTCGACTGCGACGGCCGCATCGGCGGCTTCAACTTCCAATGGGCCTGGGCCACCGGCTGCCTCGCCGGCCGCGCCGCCGCGAAGGATCAGTCGGTTCCGTCCTGATCCGTCAGAGACTGAGCACGCAGAAGAAGACTGAATGGCCGCGAGAATGCGCAAAAGGCACAAAAACGAGACGCAGAACCTCCACTTAGCGTCTGCGCCTCTTGCGCCTTTTCGCGGCCAATGTCTGGTCCCCTCCAGTCGACCGCGCTGGAGTGAACGTTGGGCCGAAGCGGCCGAGGTGTGAACGTCGAACCCCACCCGGCCCACCGTCTTGACCCATCGCCGCGCGGCAGTTAGCTCCTGTGCCTGTTGGAGCAGGCCGGAGGAGGCAAGATGGAGCAGAGCGGGTCGATGGTGATCGTGGGATTGTGGGTTGCACTCGCCGGTGCGCCGCCGCTGCTCGCCCAGTGTGTCGGCGACTGCAACAGCGACGAGCGGGTCACGGTCGATGAGCTCGTTCTGGGCGTCAATGTCGCGCTGGGATCCGCGAACGTTTCTATATGTACGCTGCTCGACGCCAACGCCGACGACAGAGTCTCGGTGAACGAGCTCGTCGCTGCGGTCGACAAGTCGCTCGGCGGGTGCGCCTATCGATCCCCGACTCCGACGAAGACGGTAACGGCAACGGCAAAGGCGACAGCAACCGCAACCGCGACGACAAAGGCGACGGCCACGCGCGTGGTGGGTGCCACGGCCACCCCGATTGTCGTGCCGGGCTGCGACAACGGGACGGTGGAAGGCACGTTCTCTGCGCTCGCGAATACCAACGCGGAGACCTCTCCGGCGAGTCTGACGCTCGTCGCTGCCGGGGAAACCCGTGACCCCAGGTCCGGTCGGTATTTCTGGGCCATCAACGGCAACACCTGCGACACTGATGCAGGGCTATTGCGCAGCGTGCAGATTCAAGTGATCGGTCCCGCAACTGGCTTCGCACCCGGCAGCTATGCGCTCACGCCGCCGCTTGCGAGTCTGGTCTATGTCGAATCCCCGGCCTTCGGCTCGGTCCAGCCGCGTATCTGGCAAACCACGGGGGCGATGTTGGTGATCGATTCGGTATCCGGCGGTCTCACCTTTCATATCGACGCCGCGCCGATGGTGCCGAACCTGATCGTGGCGGGAGATCCGCCACCGATGGGCACGTTCAATCTCTCGGTCACAGGCACCATCAAGCGGGTGACGAGCAACTGACTGCCGGCTACCGGCCGCGCCGCGGCGAAGGATCAGTCGGATTCGTTCTGATCCGCCTGAGCTTGAGCGGATGGCCGCGAGAAGAAGCCTCCGCTCAGCTTTTGCGCCTTCTGCGCCTTTTCGCGGCCAAGACTGATCCCTTTCAGTCGACGCAGGCGAGAATGATCCGCACCGCGCACTGCGGCGTGGTGCAGATCAGCTTGCACTTCTGCCAGGTCCCACGCGCGCCGCAGTTGGGGCAGTACTGGACGACATCCGGCTCATCGCCCGCCACACCCGCTGGTTCCACCTTCCGCTCTTCCATCCGCCACCTCCTCCACCCAGCCGTTCTCTTGGCGCGGTCGCGCGACGGCGTCAAGCCGCGGCGCGGGTGGCATCCGCTCTACTCCAATCAGCGATGCATATGATACTCCGGTGGAAAAGGACGCAGGACGACGCGGCCAGCTGGTCCCGGAATTGAGGCAAAGAGATGGCAAGCAAACGTCCTCGTACGATCGCCGCTTATATCCGGGCGGCCCCACGAGAGGGTCAACCGCATTTGCGCCGGCTGTACGCGATCCTCAAGAGTGTCGCGCCAGCGGCCGAGGAGGTGATCAAGTGGGGAACCCCCTTCTTTGTCGAGCCCCGATTCGTGTTCGCCTTCTCCGCGCACAAAGCACACCTCAGCTTCGCGCCAACCGCGGCAGCGCTGGAGGCATTCCGCAAGGAACTGGAAACGCACCAGACTACCAAGGGCACCCTCCAGATTCCCTACAACAAGCCCCTGCCCGAGGCTCTGGTTCGCAAGATCGCCGAGCACAGTCTCAAGGATGTGCGTGAACGTAAAGACGGAGCTTTCTGGTAACGCCCATCCCATGCCCGGCCTGTCTCACGTAGGACACCCGGGACTATGATCCTTACACGCGGCCTCACTTGCTGCCGGACCAAGGGATGGTCACTTCGAATGCCTTGGTGCGACGTGGTAACGCCCCTACCCGCCTCTGCGATGATCGTCGTACCAGTCGACGAGTGATGTGTATGTCCCGGCGCCTCACCAACAGCGACGACGTGGAAACGATCGAGCAACGGATCCAACGAGTCGTGCGCGAGGAAGTCGCCATCGCGCCGTACGACCCTGCGTGGCCCAGGTCGTTCCAGCAAGAAAAGGAACACCTGCTCTCCTGCCTGCCAAACGATCTGATCCGGCGTGTCGAGCACTTCGGCAGCACGGCGGTGCCGGGGCTGGCGGCGAAACCCATCGTGGACATGCTGGTGGAAGTGACCGATCTGGAGGCGACCAGAGTCCGGATCGCACCGGTGCTGGAAGCGCAAGGCTACGACTACTTCTGGCGCCCCACGCACGGAGACGACGGCCCGCCGTTCTACGCATGGTTCATCAAGCGCGACCCGCGCAGCGGTGTCCGCACACACCACATCCACATGGTGGAGCGCGATTTCACCGATCACTGGGATCGGCTCCTCTTCCGCGACTACTTGATCGACCACCCGGAAGTGGCCAGAGAATACGAGCGCCTGAAGGTGCAGCTTGCGTCGGCCTCACCGCACGACCGGGTCGCGTACACGCGGGGGAAGACCGAGTTCGTCGTCGAGGTCACGGAGCAAGCGAAGCGGTGCTAGAGACAACACATATGGGAGGCTACCGCATGAAGACCCCAGGAGCCCTCGTTGCACTCTCGGCGGTAAATCTCGTCCTCTTGCTCTTTTCGGTCGCACAGCAGCTACGTCCGGTGTCCGCGCAAGGCGAGCCAGGCGTTTTGCGCGGCCGCGCGCTCGAAATTGTCGACGCGCAGGGTCGCGTCCGAGCGAGCATCAGCGTGCGCCCACCCGCCGACTCGCCGAGCAATGGCGAACAAGCCGAGACCGTTCTTCTGAGACTCATCACCGAGCGTGGGCGGCCCTCCGTCAAGATCGCTTCTTCCGAGCCGGCTTCGGGTCTGAGTTTCGCCGGCCCCACCGGCACGAAGGACACGTACGTGATTCTGGAGGCCAAGGGGACCACCAGCTCGCTAAAATTGAGAGACGAGAATGGCCACGAGCAAGTCCTTGCGCCGTA
>CAYVUV010000009.1:0-5419 GCA_964455095.1 uncultured Binatia bacterium (SeqCode) | reverse complement strand
GCCACGCACCACGCCGCGCATCGCTCGGCGTTCGGCCGCAAGCTCAGCGAGCAGCCGCTGATGCGCAACGTCCTGGCCGACCTGTGCATCGAATCCGAAGCCGCCACCGCGGCGATGATGCGCCTGGCGCGCGCCTACGATGCGGCCGAGCCCGACGCCCCCGAACGCCTGTTCGCCCGCCTCGCCACGGCGGTGATCAAGTACTGGGTCTGCAAGCGCAACCCGCCGCACGCCGCCGAAGCGCTCGAATGCCTGGGCGGCAACGGCTACGCCGAGGAATCGCTGATGCCGCGCCTGTACCGCGAGGCGCCGCTCAATTCGATCTGGGAGGGCTCGGGCAACGTCATGTGCCTCGACGTCTTGCGCGCCATGGCGCGCAGCCCCGAATCGGTCGAAGCCTTCTTCAACGAAGTCGACAGCGCGCGCGGCGCCGAGCCGCGCCTCGACCGCTTCACCGACGCGGTGCGCAGCGAGCTCAGCGACTTCGCGGAAATCGAAACGCGCGCGCGGCGCATCGTCGAACGCCTCGCCCTCGCGTTACAGGGATCGCTGCTGGTGCGCAACGGCGACCCGGCCGTGGCCGACGCATTCTGCGCCTCGCGCCTCGTCGGCGACCGCGGTCTGGCCTTCGGCACCTTGCCGGCGGGCGTCCCCTTCACCCGCATCATCGAGCGCGCACAGCCGCACGTCGACTGACAATCACCGCTCAGCGGGTCCCCTTGGCCTTGAGCCGCTCGCCGTCGTTGCGGGTGATCTCGGCCGCTTCGAAGTCGCTGTCCCAGCAGGTCGGCCCACTGTCGGTAAACAGTTGCACAACGACGGGTGGCACCAGGCCGGAACCGAGCACCGGAGCGGGAAAGCCGGCGCCGGAGGCCGACACCTTGCTGTGTTCCGCGTCGCTGCCGAGCAGCGTCATCTTCTGGATACCGTCCGCGCCGTCGCGGTAGCGGAAGCCGTGCGTGCCGAGGTGTCTCCAGCCGCTGGGGTTGGGCGGCACCGGGCTGCGCAGGATCAGCCCGCCCGCATCATAGACGCACATCGTGTACGCGGTGCCGGCGGTGGGGTCGCCGAACTCGGCTGCCTCAGTCGCCTGCCCCTTCGACCAACGCCAGGTGAGCTTCGGCTTCGGGCCACCGCTCAGACGGAAGACGGAGCTCCCCGCGCTGCGGCATGACAGCGCCGGCTCGGCGTCGAATCGGCAACCGCCGATCGCCGCACAGCGATCGCGCGTACACGCGTCCCCGTCATCGCAGACGGTCGCACTGCCCCCTCCGCAGATGCCCTCGCTGCACTGCTCGCCCGTGCTGCACGCGTCGCCATCGTCGCAAGGGCTGGCGTCGGGGCGCATCGCGTCCTCGGGGCAGACAGCCGCCACGCCGTCGCACGTCTCGACCGCGTCGCAATCGTGCGCCGCCTCCCGGCAACCCGTACCGGCGGCAACCCGGGCGTCCGCGGGACAGCCGGGCAGGATGCCGTCACATGACTCCGCCACGTCGCAGGCACCGCCCGTCGGCCGGCACACCGTGCCGGCGTTGCCTGCCGGATGGGTGCAGGCGCCACCGCCGTTGCACTGATCGATGGTGCAGAGCTCGCCGTCATCGGCGCACGGCGCACCGGACGGAGCGAACACATCGGGCGGGCAGGACGGCTGGGCGCCGTCGCACAGCTCGGCGGCGTCACATTCGCCCGCGGGCGCGCGGCACACGGTCGCGGCGTTGCCCGCGGGGTGCACACACGCACCGCCGCCGTCGCATTGATCGATCGTGCACGGCTCGCCGTCCTCGGCGCACGGCGTGCCGGCAGACGCGAAGGCGTCGGGCGGACAGAGCGGATCGCTGCCGCTGCACTCTTCGGGCGCGTCACAGGCTCCCGCCGCCGGGCGACAGACGAGACCTTGGTTACCCGGTGCATGGGCGCAGGAGCCGGCTCCGTCGCAGGCGTCGACCGTACACGCGCTGCCGTCGTCTGCGCAGGACAGCTCGAGCGGTTCCGCTGCGCAGGTGGGCGCACAGCAGTCGCCGGGGGACGTGTTGCCGTCGTCGCAGGTCTCGCCCTCTTCCAGCGTGCCATTGCCACAGGTGAGTCGGGGCGAGAGCGGCGGGAGATTGACCGCGGAGAGGAACGCGTCCTCGAACGTCCAGCTGCGGGTCGGCGCATTATAGATGTTGCACGCCAAGCCGGTTCCGCACCATGCTCCCCGGGCGTGACGCGGCGTGTCGATGGAGACAAATGACTCGCGCATCACGAGCTGCACGCCGCTCCAATCCTCGTGAAAGCGCGGGAAGTTCTGCAGGCCGCCGTTGAAGTTGCCCACGCTGGTCACATCGGTCCCGCCGAGCAGCGCGGCATTGATGCGCGTGTCGACCGCGCGGCGGGCCGCGGACAGAACCGCCACCGGACTCTGGCCATCTCTACACTGGAAGCCCGCACAGCTGGCGTTCCAGTAGGCGTTGGAGAGCACGTTGATCGTGTCGCCGACCAGCGACGCCGGCTGGCGCGGCGCATCGCCCGAGGCGACCAGGCCGCGGTTGTAGTCGCCGAGCACATACAGCGGCTGGTCGCTCACCAGGGTGAGGCCCGTCGGATCGGCGGCGACGCCGATGCCGCCTGGGATCGGCAGATTTCTGGAGCCGAAGATGCGCACGCCGTAGTTGTTGATGCCTCCCGAGTCCGGTCCGTCGACCGTGGCGAAGATCGCGATACCGCCGTGACTGATGTCGGAGGGATCGAAAAGCGGACCCCCGACGAAGCTGTTCCAGCGCAGCAGATCCGCCGCGTTGAGGTTGAGCAGCAGCATCCACTTCTTTTCGCGCCAATCGTAGAAGCCGCCGCGGCGCGCGTCGCCATCGAACATCTTGCGGCCATACACCCGCGTGGTGTCGGCCGGAAATCCCGGCACCGCTGTTCCCGGCGGACCGAAGGGCGGATCGTAGCAGCTGGCGTTCGTCCAGCCGCAGCTGCTGGGATTCGCATCAGTGCAGCCACAGCCAGCGGTCGCGAGCGGCACGGCGGTGTAGAATAGCGGCGCCGTTCCCGGCACCGTGCTGTTGGCGGCATTCCAGCCCTGGTCAGCGAGGAAGGTTGCCAAGAAGGCGGTCCGCACGGGGTCGACTGCATTGGCGACATCGCGCACTTCGATCGTATGCGGTGGCGTCGCCTGCAGGTGCAGCACGATGCGCAGGTCGGCGAGCTGCCAGTACGGACCCCCAACTTCCAGGATGGTGGCGTCGGGCGCCTCATACGCGCCGCCCACCGCCATGGTGCCGCGCCACTGCGCCAGCTCGCTGGGCGGCACCAGGCGCGTTTCCGAGGTGGGACACGGCAGGGTGCGCGGATCGAGGTCGCCGAAAGGGGCGACGACGTCCCGCAGCATGTCGACGTTCACCGCGGCGATGCCGCACTGATTGTTGTGCTTGGTGCCGCGGTAGATGTTGCCGCCGGCCGAGACCTGCACCGTGCCGACGCCCGCACCCGGGTTGTCACCAATCGTCAGAACGCCACCCGCGCCCCCCAGGTAGACGTCGCGGTTGCTGTGCACGCGGCCGTGAAACGTCATCGTGGCGCCGGGGGAGATCTCGAGATCGCCGGCATAGAAGGCGGCGAACTCGTACAGCGCGATGCCCGGCGCAGACTGTCCGCCCGCGCTGCGCGCCACGATCAGCGCCGCGAGCACGATCGCGCCGCATGGGACACGTCTCACCCGGAACCGCCCACACATCCATCGCCCCATCCGCGCACCCCCGCTGGCAAACGCGCCGCGCCGAAGGAAGATAGTCCAGGCGCGGACTCATTCAAGCGCGATTTTGCGCGGCGGGGCGGTGTCGGGCGCCGAAGCGGGACGCCGGGGGAAGCCGGCCTACGGGATTGGCACCTCCAGGCGACGGCCGAAGATGCCCCATTGGTCGCCCGCTCCGGCTCCGTTCCAGATCACCACGCACTCCGGCGTCTCATCGTAGGCCACGGCGGGCGCGGCGCCCGTCGATGGGGACGTAGGGCCGAGTATGCCGAGTTGAGCTCATCCGAGCCGCACCAACGACCGCAACCGTTGGGCCTCGAACGAGCGCCACCTGGAGCGGCATCTCCGCTCGCACACTTCTCGCGCCGCACGTCATCTCCTTCTCTCCAAGCAGCGCATCGCCCGCGCGCTGCAACGCGCCGAAGCTACGCTGGCCGCCCATGGCTGCACGGCCGATGGCTTTCTCGTGGAGTGACTCATCTCTTTGCGTGAAAAGCAGTAGTGCTCTCGGTTCACTTACTCGGCCGACTCGGCCCTACGTCCCCCTTGACGACCGCGCAGACCTTCGTGCTCTTCGTGCCCCTCGTGGTGAGCCGACTGTCGCATTGACGCTAGTCCGTGGGCGGATCGAGAAGCGCGCGATCGAAGGCGACACGCTCGTATTCGCCAGGCACCGTGATGAATTTCCAGCCAGGCGGCAGAGCCAGGAACTTTTCAATTTCCGGACACCACTCCCCAACATGGCTCGCGTGGAGTGGGGCGAAGAAGTCGGGGGCTTCACTAAAGTCCTCCCCCGCCCAGATGTACCAGCCGCAGGTATCCCCCTCCCGCGGATACCGTTGCCCGTGTATGGGTCTCAGCCCTTCCTTGACGGTGAACGAGATGCCGACTTTCTCGTCGTCTCCCGGCGGATCGAACGGCGCGCGGCACTTGTCGCACAACCGGCGTTGTTCTCTCTGCTTCGGGTCCGAGCTCCCGCGAGAGGAACGAAGACGCGCAAGCGTTCGTGCGACAACTTCCCTGAGTCGATCCATCTACCGTGCGCCCATACGCATCGAGGGCCGAGCAAGCCTTGCCGTGAAGACGAAAGTTCACCACGAAGAGCACGAAGGTCACGAAGTAATCCCGAAAAGCCGGGCCGTGATCGTTTGGATTCGGATCTGGACGTTCGCCTTCGTGCCCTTCGGTGAGCGCATTGGATCTCGGCCGCTTGTTCTCTGTGTCCTCGGTGTCCTTATGGTGAAGATCAGCGTCAAGATGACCCGACGCCGCTTACGACAATCAAGTCGGCGCCTTCGTCTTTCGACGGGGCCTCGAAGAATGCGGCGAAGCCGGCGAGGGCTGCGGGGGCGATCTCGAACTGGTAGACGCCGGGGTCGCGGTTGCGGGCGGTGAGCCGGGCGCGCAGGATTTCGATCGGCGTGTCGATGAAGTGGATCGCAGCCGCGGCGCCGAGCGCGCGCGCGCGGGCAATGTGGTGCTCGCGATCGGCGCGCAGGAAGAAGCCGTCATCGAGAATGACGTCGGCATCGCGGCGCAGGAGCTCCACCGCGACACTCCAGATCAAGTCGCGGCAGGCGTAGACGCGGCGGGCGTGCTCCGCGTAGCCGACGACTTCCACCGGATAGCGGCCGAAGCTGGTGATCAGCCAGCGATCGAGCGAGAGGTGCACGCCATCGCGCT
>CAYVUV010000008.1:0-2568 GCA_964455095.1 uncultured Binatia bacterium (SeqCode) | reverse complement strand
GTTGATGGGGCTCGTCTGCTCGGTGCTGGCGGTCGTGCTGTTCGGCTTGTTGCGCGGCTCGTGGCTCGACGCGGTGCTCGCCGGCATCGCGCTGGGGATGTCGATGCTCCCCGAAGAATTTCCGCTCGTGCTCACCGTGTTCATGGTGATGGGCGCGTGGAGGCTGTCGAAGGCGCGCGTGCTCACCCGTCGCGCCGCGGCGATCGAGACGCTGGGCGCCGCGACGGTGTTGTGCACCGACAAGACCGGGACGCTGACCGAGAACCGGATGACGATCGCCGAGCTGCGCACGCCGCAGGCGCGACTGCACCTGTCCGAGGGCGGGCCGTCGGCGTGGTCGCCGTCGATGGCGCGGCTGCTGGCAGCGGGCACGCTGGCGAGCGCCCCCGAGCCGTTCGACCCGATGGAGAAGGCGTTTCACGCGCTGCAGGCGAAGAACGGCGGCACGACACAGTCGATGCAGCTCGCCCGCACCTGGCCGTTGCGCCCCGAGCTGCTGGCCGTCACGCAGGCCTGGCAGGCGCCCGGCGACAGCGGCTGGCAGGTCGCGGCGAAGGGATCCCCGGAGGCGATCGCCAGCCTGTGTCGACTCGACCCGGAGCAGGTCGCCGCGGTGCGCCGGCAGGTCGACGAGATGGCGGCCGAGGGCCTTCGCGTGCTGGGCGTGGCCGAGGCCCGCTACGAAGACCCGCAGCTACCCGAGACGCCGCATCGATTCGGGTTCGACTTCCTCGGCCTGGTCGGGCTCGAGGATCCCGTGCGCGACAGCGTTCCCGCGGCGGTGCGCGAGTGCCGGGAAGCCGGTATCCGCGTCGTGATGATCACCGGCGACTATCCGCAGACTGCGCGCGCGATCGCCGAGCGCGCCGGCATCGAGAATGGCGGCGTGCTCACCGGCGCCGAGATGCAGGCGATGGACGAGGCCCGCCTGCGCGAGGCGGTTCGCCACACGTCGGTGTTCGCGCGGATCATGCCCGAGCAGAAGCTGCAGCTCGTCCAGGCGCTGAAGGCCGCGGGCGAGGTCGTCGCGATGACCGGCGACGGCGTCAACGACGCGCCGGCGCTGAAGGCCGCCGACATCGGCGTCGCGATGGGCGGGCGCGGCACCGACGTCGCGCGCGAGGCGTCGTCGCTGGTGCTGCTCGACGACGATTTCGGGTCGATCGTGCGCACCGTGCGCCTGGGCCGGCGCATCTACGACAACCTGCGCAAGGCGATGACCTACATCCTGGCGATCCACGTGCCGATCGCCGGGATGGCGCTGCTGCCGCTGCTCACCGGCCTGCCGATCGTGTTCTGGCCGGTGCACATCGCGTTTCTCGAAATGGTGATCGACCCCGTGTGCTCGATCGTGTTCGAGGCCGAGGAGGAAGAGGCCGACGTGATGCGTCGACCGCCGCGCAAGCCCGACAGCCGCATCCTGTCCGGCAGCGTCATCGCGTGGAGCCTGCTGCAGGGCCTGCTGGCGTTCGCCGTCGTCGCCGGGGTCTACGTCGGCTCGGCGCGCGCCGGCGGCTCCGACGCCGAGGTGCGCGCCGTGGCCTTCGTGGGGCTCGTGCTGGCGAACTTCGCGCTCGTCCTCGTCAATCGCTCGTACGGCATCCACCCGATCCGCCAGCTCACCCACCCCAACCGCGCACTGGTGTGGGTGGTCGCCGTCGCAGGCAGCCTGATTGCGGTCGCGCTGCTGTGGCCGCCGGCGACCGAACTGTTCAGGTTCGGCGCGTTCCACTGGCACGACCTGGCCATCGCGGCGGTGGCGGCGCTGGCGCTGGCCGTGGCGCTCGACGTGGTCAAGGCGGCCTGGCGCAGGCGCCTGGCCGCGTAGGCGGCGGCCCGCAGCTGCGCCGCGCGGGCCGGGCGAGATGCCCCGGCCCTACCCGCCCTCGCTCAGTGACCGGCCTTCGGCGCGGTCCACCCCGGATGCTCGAAGTACTTGCCGTACTGCTCGAGCGTGTGCACGACCTTCACCACGCCGGCGCTGCGTTTGGCCTTGGCATTCTTGCCTTGCAGCGTCTCGTTGCCGGCCATCATCTCGGCGAGGATCGCGTGCAGCACCTCGTCGGCCTGAGGGTCGAGCTTGCAGTTCTGGACGATCTGGGCGATCTGGGCGTCGATCTCGCGCCCGAGCGCATCGTACTGTGCGGCGCTCAGCGTGCCGCGGTGCACCGCCGGAAGCTTCGCGTCGACCGCGTCGCGGATCTTCGTCATGCCCTGGCGAAGCGGCTCGTCGGTGGCCCACTTCTTGCCGGCATTCAGTTTCAGCGCGTGCGCGTCGGCAGCGTGCTCGTGTGCGTGCCCGGCGGCCGCCCATGCGCCGGTACCGGCGACCGTACCGGCGGCCAGCACACCGGCGATCAGGATGCCGAGCAGCGTCGGCCTGTTGCGGAAACTCATCGCTTCAACTCCGTAGTCGGATGACACGGCCGGCGCGCCCTTCGCGCCTGCCATGCCCGTTTCAACGAAGTGCGAAGCGGAATGTTCCGTAAATCTTCATGGCCGACCTGGCGCCGGGTCGCGGTGCAGCCGCTCGAACCCCGAGACGCCCGCCGGTTGGCTGCGCAGCAG
>CAYVUV010000007.1:0-8651 GCA_964455095.1 uncultured Binatia bacterium (SeqCode) | reverse complement strand
CGCGGGAAGACCTCGGCGGGTGCGGCGAGGCCGGCGAGCAGATCGTCATGCCCGAAGTCGACGCTGAAGCCGTCGGCGATGCCGGCGCGCAGAAACGTCTTGTCGCGGCTGCCGAAGGCGTCGTAGGCCGCGCGCACCGCCTCGGGCGGGCGTTGCAGGTCGCGCGCCGCGGCGATGACGAGCAGCGGCAGGCGCACGTCGGCAAGACGGTCCGAGTACACCACCGAGCCGTCCCGGTTGCGCATGGAGCCGTCGCGGATCCAGCCGGCGAACTGGTCGACGAGGTCCGTCGCCTCGTCGGGAATGCCGTTGCGAAAGTACCGCGAGACGGCGAGCGGATCGGAGTTGCAGGCGCGAAAGCTGTTCTCCAGCACGCGAAGCCCGCCGTAGGCGAGGACCGGACCTGCCAGTCGCGCGCCGCCGCGGAAGGGCACGCGCCCGTTGCGCCGCGTTTTGGGCGCCGAGGTGACGCCGGGCACGAGCGCCGTAGCCGGAGTCAGCACCGGCGAGCCGCAGGTCACCGCGCCGCGCACATGCGTCGCCGTGCCCAGAATCGCTGCCGCGTACAACGCCTGGCCGCTCATCTCCATGCCGAGCCAGAAGACCTCCGCACTGCCGCTGATCTCGCGCACCCGCGCAACCGCGGCCGGCAGGTCGCGTTCGGCGAAATCGTCGAAGCTCCACTGCAGACCGGGTTGCGGGCCGCCCGCCGGCCAACTGTCGCCACGGCCGCGGAAGTCGACCAGCCAGACATCGAAGCCCTGGCGGGCGAGATAGCGTGCCAGCGAGTAGTCGGGATGCAAGTCGAAGATGAAATGGGTGCCGGCCATGCCGTGGCCGCACAGGATCGGAACGCGCCGCGCCGCCCCCACGGCGCGATAGCGGTAAAGCGCCAGGTTCCAGCCGTCCGGCGTGCGCACCGCATGGCGCTCGTCTTCGCCCGTCTGCCAGTCGAAGCGCCGGTAGGATCGCCCCAGCGTGCACAGCGCAGCGGCCAGCGTCGCCATGCCGCGCGCCAGGTTGCCGCGGGGTGCGTCGCTCATCGCTCTGCCGGCGCCTCTGCCGCTGCGGCCTGCGGTTCGGCGCGGAGATCGAGTCGGCTACGCCGCCGCGCGCGTTCCACGACCTCCGCGGACACCGGCTCCATCCACGCCATGCCGGCGCGCAGCAATGCGGGCGCGAAGAACCGCAGCCAGCGCGCCGCGATGAGCTGCGGGCTGCGTTTCGGCACGATGATCTCGTGGCGCCGCTTCTCGATCGCCTCGAAGATCGCCGCAGTGACGATGCTCGGCGGGTGCTTGCGGCCGGTGTAGCCGCTCGGCGTCTCGTCCTTCTCCCAGATCTCCGTTTCGATCGGTCCGGGAATGACGATCGCGGCGTGGATGTTCGAGCCGCGCAGATCGTTCCACAACCCGGCGGTGAAGCCGTCCATGGCGCACTTCGATGCCGCGTATGCCGTCTCGCGCGGTGGCGAGACCTTGGAAGCCATCGACGACACATTCACGATCGAGCCGCCCCCCTGGGCGAGCATGTGCGGTATGGCGGCCAGCGTCGTCCAGACACTGGCGAGGAAGTTGACGCGCATGAGGCGCTCGACGTCGTCGGCCGTCACGTCGTAGATCTGGTTGTGGCTCGGCAGGCCGGCGTTGTTGACCAGCACGTCGATCCGCCCGTGCCGCAGGACGGTGTCCGCCACGACCCGCTCGGCAAACGCGCGCTCGCCGAGGTCGCCGCAGAGATACGACGAAGCCGGCGACGTGCTCCGACACTCGGACACCAAGCGCTGCAACAGCGCTTCTCGGCGCGCCACCCCGACGACCGTGGCGCCGCGCCGGGCGAACTCCCGCGCCGCATCGTAGCCGATCCCCGACGACGCGCCCGTGATGACGACGACCTTACCCCGATAGTCCATGCTGCCTCCCTACCCTGCCGCCGGATCGTCGCCACCGCGAGCCGGCGGCGCGCCGCGCAGGTTCTTCCCCAGCGCCACGACTCGCGTCGTCCCCATGTCCGGCGGCGCTGGGACTGTCGATGTTCTCCGGAGTCCAGATCCCCCCCTTTGACAAAGGGGGGTTAGGGGGGATTTTGAGCGCGAACCATTCAAACAAATCCCCCTCAATCCCCCTTTGCCAAAGGGGGAAGCAGAACCCCGTCCGCACCGAGACAATCGAGGGTATCGAGTCACTGCCGTTTCCGCCTCCGCGCCTTCCCGCTCGGGGAATCGCCCCAGGCGCGCACGCCCGCGCGCAGGGCGTGGTTGGTTGCCGCCGCGAGCTGCTCGTCGCGACTCGGGTCGCCGAACTCGAGCCAGTTGAGCACGGCTTCGACCAGATAGCCCACGACCGCGTGGGCCGCCCATTCGAGGCGCTCCGCGGGCACGCGGTCGGCCAGCGCCACGCGGGCGGCCGCCACGGCGCGGCGGCGCAGCGTGTCGGCGTAGCGGGCGAAGCGCGGTTCCCGGCCCGCATGCCGCCAGAGCAGGCGGAAGCCGTCTTCGTCCGCACGCGCCACCGCCAGCAGCGCCCGCGCGCCGATCCCGTATCCGGCGGGCTCCGGCGCGCCCTCGAGCGCCGCGGCGAAGCGCCCGAAGGCGCCCTGGAGCACGGCTCGATACAGCGCCTCCTTGCTGGCGAAGTGGCGGTAGACGATGAGTCGGGTGATGCCGGCGGCGGCCGCGATGTCCTCCATCGACGTCGCGGCGTAGCCGGTGTGCGCGAACGCCGCCGCCGCGGCGCGCAGGATCACCTCGCGCCGTTCGGTGCGCGGCAGCAGCCGGCGCCGGGCGCGGCCCGGTGTGCACGTCGTCCTTGCCATACCTGTATACGCCAGCGTATACACCACGGCGCATGGCGAGGAAACCAACCGGAGCGCTCTGGGCATGAAGTTCGGGATCTTCTACGAGCATCAGGTCCCACGCCCCTGGGATTCCGACGCCGAGTACCGCGTGCTCCAGGAGGCGCTCGAGCAGTGCACCCTCGCCGACCGGCTCGGCATCGACTACGTGTGGGAGGTCGAGCACCACTTCCTCGAGGAATACAGCCACTCGAGCGCGCCGGAAGTGTTTCTCGCCGCGGTCTCGCAGCGCACCGAGCGCATTCGGCTCGGACACGGCATCGTCCAGATGCCCCCGCCCTTCAACCACCCGGCGCGCGTGGCCGAGCGCCTCGCCACCCTCGACTTGATCTCGAACGGCCGGGTCGACTTCGGCACCGGCGAGTCGTCATCGGAGGCCGAGCTGGGCGGTTTCCTGATCGATCCCGCCGACAAGCGCGCGATGTGGGAAGAAGGGTTGCGCGTCGCGTTGCGCTGCCTCACCGAGGCGCCGTTCACCGGGCACGCCGGCCGCTATGTGACCATGCCGCCGCGCAACGTCGTCCCCAAGCCGCGCCAGCGGCCGCATCCACCCGTGTGGGTGGCCTGCAGCCGGCGCGAGACGATTCATCTGGCGGCGCAGAAGGGCATCGGCGCGCTGTCCTTCTCGTTCTTCGATCCGGAGGAGGCGCGGCACTGGGTCGAGGACTACTACGCGACCCTGGCGCACGAGGGCGTCCCGATCGGCGACGCCGTCAATGCGAACATCGCCTGTGTCACGCCGTTCATGTGCCACCCCGACGAGGCGACCGCGATCGCCCGCGGCGTCGAAGGGACCAACTTCCTCGGCTACTCGCTGGCGCACTACTACATCTTCGGCCGCCACCGGCCGGCGCAGACCGATCTGTGGAACGAATACCAGCAGCGCCGCGCCGCGACCGGCTACGACCCGGCGGCGGTCGCGGCGGCCGCCGCGAACAGCGATCGGCTCGGCGCCAAGGTGGTGCTCGACGACTCGAGCGGGCTGCGCGGCGCCGTCGGCACGCCGGCGCAGGTGCGCGACTACCTGCGCCGCTACGAGGAGTACGGCGTCGACCAGCTCATCTTCGCCAGTCAGGCGGGGCGCAATCGCCACGAGCACGTCATGGAGAGCCTCGAGCTGTTCGGCCGCGAGATATTACCCGAGTTCCAGGAGCGCGAGGCCAAGCGAGAGAAAGAGAAGGCCGCACGCCTGGCGCCGATGCTCGAGGCGGTGATGGCGCGCAAGCCGGCCTCCGACCACCCGCCCTTGCAGGATCCGAACTACGAGATCCCGGCCCTGGCGCGCTCGGCCGCGGACCGCGAGCGGTCCGACAAGTTCCACCGCTACCTCGACGACCTGGCCGACAAGATGGCGGCGGGCGAGGACGTGCGCCGGCGGCTGGCCTGAGGTCGAACGGCGGTGGCCCAACGGTTCCTTCTGCGTGCGGTGCCCGAGGATCTGCGCGCCCGATATCGGCGCGAGGGCCTGTGGACCGACGACACCCTCGGTCAAGTGATCGACGCCTGCGTGCGCGCGCGACCCGAGTTGCCGCTGCGCATCTGGTCGGAGCAGCGCCCCTTTACATCGACGGTCGCGGCCGCGCACGAGCGCGGCCGGCGGCTCGCCGCGGGGCTGCGGGGGCGCGGCATCGGACCCGGTGACCTCGTCGCCTTCCAGCTGCCCAACTGGATCGAAGCGGCGGCGACCTTCTTCGGCCTGGCGACGCTCGGCGCGGTGCTCGTCCCGGTCGTGCACTCGTATGGCCCGCGCGAGTTGAGCTTCATTCTGCAGCAATCGGGTGCGCGCGCGCTCATCACAGCCGACCGCTTCGGCCGCCTCGACTATGCCGCAACGCTGGCCGGGCTGCGCCCGTCGCTTCGCCATTTGGAGCTGGTGGTGATGGTCACAGCGGAGCGCGCGCTGCCAGCCGACGCCGTCGCCTTCGATGTGGTGGCGTCGGCCGACCCGTTGCCCGGCGCCGTCGCCGTCGACCCCGACGCGCCGGCCGTGATCGGCTACACGTCGGGCACCACCGCAGACCCCAAAGGCGTGATCCACACCCACCGCAGCTTCGTCGCCGAGATCCACCAGCTCGCCGCCATTCAACCGGACGGCGATCGCCCGGCGCTCGTCGCCGCGCCGGTGGCCCATGCGATCGGCATGCTGGGCGGCTTGCTCCTGCCGCTCTACCGCGGCCGCGCCATCCACCTGACCGACGTCTGGCGCCCGGCCGAGGTTCTCGAGGCGATGCGGTCGGCGGACCTCACCGCCGGTAGCGGCGCCACCGTGTTCCTGACCAGCCTGCTCGACGCGCCCGGCTTCACCGCTGACGACGCGGCGCGGATCGGGCGCGTCGGACTGGGCAGCGCGCCGGTGCCGGCCGCCGTGGCCGAGCGCGCCGAGGCGCTCGGCATCGGCGTCGTGCGCGCCTACGGCTCGACCGAACATCCCTCCACCACCGGCAGCTTGCCCGACGCGCCGCGCGCCAAACGCAACCGCACCGACGGCCGCGCGCTGCCGGGTGTCGAGCTGCGCCTGCTGGATGAGCAAGGGCGAGAGGTCGCCGCCGGCGAGCCCGGCGAGATCTGGAGCCGCGGACCCGACCTCTGCGCGGGCTACACCGACCCCGCGCTGACGCGCGCCACCTTCGACGCGGAGGGTTGGTTCGCCAGCGGCGACATCGGCGTGCTCGACGCGGACGGTTACCTCACAATCACCGACCGGAAAAAGGACATCATCATCCGCGGCGGCGCCAACATCAGCGCCGCCGAGATCGAGGAACTGCTCGCCCGCCTGCCGGGCGTAGCCGAGGTCGCGGTCGTCGCCGCGCCCGACGCGCGTCTCGGCGAACGCGCCTGCGCGTTCGTGCGCTTGCGCCCCGAAGCGCACGCGTTCGATCTCGCCGTGGCGTGCAGCCATCTCGAGGCGGCCGGACTGGCGCGCCAGAAGTGGCCGGAGGAATTGCGCATCGTCGACGAATTTCCGCGCACGCCCTCCGGCAAGATCAAGAAGTTCGCCCTGCGCGACGCGTTGCGGGCGGAGCACGGAGCGGCGCGATGAGTGTCCGACTGAGCCGCGCGGAAGCCTGGGATGTCCTGACCACCGCCCACACCGGCATCTTCACCTCGCTGCGCCGCGACGGCGTGCCGATCACCACGCCGGTCTGGTTCGCCGTGCTCGACGAGCGCATCTACCTGAGCGGACCCGCGCAGGCCAAGCGCCACGCGCGCGTGCGGCGCGACCCGCGCGTGTCATTCCTGGTCGAGTCGGGCCTGCGTTGGGCCGAGCTGCGCGCCGTCCACGTCACCGGACGCGCCCAGATCGTCAGCGATCCCGAATTGCTCGCGCGCGTCGCGAGCGCGCTCGACGCCAAGTACGCCGCGTTTCGCACCGCGCGTGCGGTGATGCCCGCCGCCACCCGGGCGCACTACCAGGTCGAAACGTCGACCATCGAGATCACGCCCGACGAACGCATGCTCAGCTGGGACAACGCGCGCCTGCAGCTCCCGTAGCAAAGCGACTCACCTTGTTGGCAGCGCGCGTCCAGCCGTGAAGCGCGAAGTCACGTCGGTTCCTTCAATCTCCTCTCGCAGTTGCTGCACGCCCGCGCGCGCAAGAACTCGCCTCCAAAAGCGACGCGCCCGGACATTGTCGTGAATCACGCGCAGGAACCAGCGCCCGGGGTAGTGCGCGAGCAACTGCTGGAACGCCGCTTCCGCGACTCCGGTGCCCCGGTGTCGCCGCTGGACAAAGAACTCAGAGAGAATGAAGTCCGCGTCCTCGGGCATGTACTTGAACGGCGCGGCGCCCACGCAAACGAAGCCGACCGGGCTCCCATCACTAGAGATCACGAACGACTTCTGAAACGGCTGCCCCACGTCGCTGTCCGAGCGAACCTCGCGCAGGTTGGCGAGTGGGGTTACGGCAGCAGTCCAGTCGCCAATGAGATCTGGCTGCCAGCATCCCCTATCGTCAAGGGAGTAGAAATCGGTATCGAAGCCCGAAATCTCGTGAACGTACATGGGCCACGTGTTGACGAAGAAGGTCAGCGCCTCCGGCGCATCCTGAACCGGGGTAAGGAGAACTCTCATTCAACTCTCATCCCGCGACAAGACGCCCTGCGACGGGCTCAGTGCGAGCGGAAGAGTCCTTTGAAATAGAAGTACACGAGGGGTTCCGCTCATGCTGAGGCCCACACCAGCGGCGGCCGTCTGGTCCGGTGGGCCAATGAACCGGGCTTTGGTAGGGAGATTGGCGGTGCGCAGCGTGACTGTAACGAGCTTGGCGCGCAAGTGCCCGTTGCTGAGAATAGTTCTGGGCCACAGTTGCTCCGGTGTGTGGTGAGAGCCGACGCGGCGGGCAGTAGCCTATAGCGCCGGTCTTCCCGATTGGCAGCATCCGCTGTCCGGAGTGTGCCCGGGCGCACCCAATGCGAGCGCCGGAAAGGAGAAGAGCGACGATGGGGTTCAAAGCCATCAACCCGCATGCCGGGGGCATCGACGTAGGCAGTGAGCGGTTGTACGTAGCGGTGGTGGAGGGGCCGGTGAAGGTGTTCGAGGCGTTCACCGAGTCGTTGCACGCGTTGCGCGACCACTTGCTGGCGGCCGGCGTGCGGACCGTCGCCATGGAGGCGACCGGGGTCTACTGGATCCCGGTGTGCGACGTGCTGGAGGCGGCCGGGATCGAGGTGTGTGTGGTCAACGGCGCGCACGTGAAGAGTCTGCCCGGGCGCAAGTCGGACCTGGCCGATTGCCAGTGGCTGGCCGAGTTGCACAGTCACGGCCTGCTGCGCGGCGGCTTCGTGCCGCCGCCCACGATCCGCCGGCTGCGCGATTATCAGCGGCTGCGCCAGGATCACGTGCGGATGGGCAGTGCGCATGTGCAGCACATGCAGAAGGCGCTCGATCGGATGAATCTCAAGATCCACGACGTGCTCAGCGACACCACCGGCCTGAGCGCGATGCGGATGATGCGGGCGATCGTGCAGGGGGTCCGGGATCCGGCGACGCTGCTGGAGCTCTGCGATGCGCAGATGCTCCAGCGCAAGCGGCCCGCGCTGCTCAAAGCCTTGCGCGGCCACTGGCGGCCGGAACATGTCTTCGCGCTGCGCCAAGCGCTGGCGGGGTGGGACTTCTACCAGCACCAGATGGAGCAGTGCGATGCGGAGATCGCCGGGGTGCTCCAGGAGTTGGCCGCCGCCACGCCGGCCCCGCCCCCTCCCGATCCCGCTCCCCCGGCGAGCGCGGCCCCCCGCAAGCGCATCCACCACAACGCGCCGCGCATCGACGACCTCAAGACCTTGCTGGTCCGGATCACCGGGGGCCATGATCTGGGGGCGCTGCCCGCCCTGACCGACTACACCGCCTTGCAGCTGATCGGTGAAATCGGCACCGACATGACCCGCTGGCCCACCGTCAAGCACTTTACCGCCTGGCTCGGGTTGGCTCCCAGCAGCCGGCGCAGCGGGAAGCGCCGCCGACGGGAGAAGCGCTTTCGCGGCCGCGCGGCGCAACTGCTCTGTGTCGCGGCCCGCTCCCTGGCGCGCAGCAAGTATCTGGCGCTCGGGGGATTCTATCGGCGCTTGCGCGCGACCCGCGGCCCGCAGGTCGCCAACATCGCCGTGGCCCGCAAACTGGCCGTGCTCGTCTACAACACCCTCATCCATGGTCTCGCCTACGTCGAGCGCGGACTGCAGCATTACGAGGCGACCTACCAAACCCAGTGCATGAAGCGGCTCGAACGCAATGCCCGCAACTTCGGCCTCACCCTCGTACCGCTCGTCCCTCAGAACACATGAGGTTCATTGGCAGCTCGTCGA
>CAYVUV010000006.1:0-2131 GCA_964455095.1 uncultured Binatia bacterium (SeqCode) | reverse complement strand
CCTTGTACGAATACTTCGTCGCGGTGCCCGGGCAAGCGGGTGCGGCGAACGGCGTGACGCCGGGGACGTTCGTGCAGGTGCCGCTCGGCGCGGTGGGCGGCCAGCCGACGGTGTACAGCGCGATCGCGCGGGCGTGTCCGGGCGGCGCGACGTGTGTGGCGGGCAGCGATGCGGGTTGGGGCTCGTGGTCGGTCAATGCCGGCACCGGCGTGACCAACTTCACCGTCTTGCCGTAACGAGACGCCGCTTCGCCAACCGCCGTTGGCGAGTCAGCGCTGGCGCGATCGCAGCAGCCCTTGCAGCATCCCGCGCCAGCCTTGGGGTTGTTCCGGAGCCACGGGTGCGCCGCCGACGCGGGCGCGGTGGCGGGCTACGATCGCCTCCGCCGAGAGCTCGAGCTCGACCGGTAGACGAAACTCGGTCAGCCATTCGAAGGTGCGCCCCCGGTAGGGCACGCGGTCGATGACGTGCATCTGGGCCGGCTGGTCGTACGGGTAGTGCTCGAAGAAGTGGAAGAGATTCTCGGTCTCGACGGGTGAGCCCTTCTGTGTGCGCTCGACGTAGTCGAAGGATCCCTTCCAGTACACGGCCGTGAACTGGTGGTGAAAGTGCGCGATGTAACGCCGACGCGCCTCACCCAGATAGTCGAACTGGTGCACCCAGGGGTTCTTCTGCGTGAAGATCAAGGTGCCGTCCTCGACATCGACGATCCAACGGTGATGCTCCCAACCGGTGATACGGGCATCGGCGCTGCTCCGTGCGCACTCGCGAAAGCGCGACGGTACCTCGATATAGCCGGCCTTGCCGACGCGCTGCAGCTGGCTGCACAGGAAGATCGGATCGCGCACGTCCTCGAGAACATGCGAGCAGATCACGAAGTCGAACTCCTGGTCGCGAAACTGCCGCCACGGGTTGGGCGTGCAAATGTCGCCGACGTGCCAATCGTCGCGTCCGAACTGCTCGTCTGCGTTGCGCAGCTGACCCGGGTGCCGGGAGTCATAAGGCAGCAGGTCGATGACGGCGTTGGCGCGCGGAAACACCTCGACGCCGCCGCCGACATCGAGCACCCGGTCAGTCGGTCGGATCAGGTTCAGAACGTTCTGTGGGTCGTTGAACATACCGTCCGAGACTTTCGTTGACGCCCAAGCGGCGACTGCCCGGCGTGGGCAAGGGGCGCAGAATACGCGGTGCCCAGGTACGGGGCAACACCGTCAGCCGGCCGGCGTGCGCCACGCCGCCTCGTATACGGCCCAGGTCTCGCGCGCGCAACGCGCCCAGGTGAACTGGCGCGCCCGCGCCAGGCCGCGCTCGCGCAGCGCCGCGCGCAGATCGCGGTCGCTCAGCAAGCGCTGCATGGCCGCTGTCAGCGCGCCCTCGTCCAGCGGGTCGACGAGCAGCGCCGCATCGCCCAGGACTTCGGGCAGCGCGCCGGCGTTGCTGGCCACCACCGGGGTGCCGCAAGCCAGCGCCTCGAGCGGCGGCAACCCGAACCCTTCGTAGAATGACGGATAGGTAAAGAGGGTCGCGGCGCCGTACAGCGCCGGCAGATCACCGGCGGGCACTTGCCCCAGGCGACGCACGCGCTCGCCGAGCCCGCTGGCGGCGATCGCCCGCTCGAGCCCCTCCGCTCCCCAGCCGGGCGCGCCGGCGAGAACCAGCGGCAGCGTGTGCCCCGCCGCGTGCAATCGTGCGGTTGCATGCACCAGCCGCCCGAGGTTCTTGCGCGGCTCGAGTGTGCCGACGTGCAGGATATAGGGGCCCTCGATTCCGTACGCCGCGGCCACACGCGCGCGGGCGATGGCAGGCTCGAGGGGGGCGAACTGTGGATCACACCCATTGGGGACGACGCAGATCTTCTCCGCCGGCACGGCGCAGAGCGCGATCAGATCGCGCCGCGTCGTCTCCGAGACCGCTATCACCCGCTGGGCCGTGACCGCCGAGGCGGCGGTGCGCGCGACCAGTCGGCGCAGGGCTGCGGTGCCGAGCTCGGGGAAGCGCAGCAGGGCGAGGTCATGCACGGTGACGACCACGGCGGCGCGGCGCGCGATGGGTGCGGCGTAGGCGGTGGCGTGAAAGACATCGATGTCGCCGAGCGCATGCTCGAGCGCGATGCGCGGCAGCGGCAGCGGCT
>CAYVUV010000005.1:0-10215 GCA_964455095.1 uncultured Binatia bacterium (SeqCode) | reverse complement strand
CACGAGCAGGTCCTTGCGCCGTAGCGACGGCTCGAAGAAATCCATGAGTCTGCCGCTGCTCTGGCACATCCCCTTCTCGCAGCCTGTCCTCTTCCTCGACGGCCAGCCGATCGGCGACTCGACGGCGATCATTGCCGCGCTCGAGCAGCGGCAGTCCGACCCTGCGCTGTACCCAAAGGACCCGGCGCAACGTCGCCGTGCGCTCGAGCTGGAAGACTATTTTGACGAGGTGCTGGGCCCGAGTCTGCGCGCCGCCGCAGTCACGCCGTTGTTCCGCGAAGCTCCGGACCTTGCCCTGCGCGTGCTGACGAAGGGCATGCCGGACGGGGCCTACCGCAACTTGCAGCGGTTGTGAGGATTGTCATCAACGGGGCCGGCATCGCCGGTCCGACGCTTGCCTACTGGTTGCGGGAGTCCGGTCACGAGGTCCTGCTCGTCGAGGCATCGCCGCAGCTGCGCAGCGGCGGCTATGTCATCGACTTCTGGGGCGTCGGCTACGACATTGCCGAGAAGATGGGCCTCATCCCCCGCATCAAAGAGCTGGGATACCAGGTGAGAGAGGTTCGTCTCGTCGACCGGCAAGGTCATACGAGCGGCGGTTTCCCGGTCGAGGTGCTCGGCCGGATGACCAAAGGCCGCTTTACGAGCCTGCGACGCTCAGACCTGGCGGCCGAAATCTATCGCGCCCTGAACGGCAAGGTCGAGACCATCTTTGGCGACTCCATTGCGGGGATCACGGATGAGGGTGACCGCGTGCGGGTCAGTTTCGAGCATGCCGCGCCGCGCGAGGTCGATCTGATCATCGGCGCCGACGGGCTACATTCGCGCATCCGCCAGCTGGTGTTCGGGCCCGACGCCGGGTTCGAAGTCTCCCTGGGGTATCATGTCGCCGCGTTCGAGATCGCGGGCTATCGGCCGCGCGACGAGCTCCTGTATGTCAGCCACGGGGTGCCGGGAAGACAAATTTCACGATTCTCGATGCGCGACGACCGGACGCTCTTCCTGTTTGTTTTCCTCGACCGGTACTTGGCCACCGGGAGTCCTGCGACCGACCTGGAACGCAAGGCGGTGCTGCGGGACGTCTTTGCCGATGTCGGCTGGGAAGCCCCGCAGATCCTCGTGGCAATGGAGCAGGCCAGCGACGTCTATTTCGACCGCGTCAGCCAGATTCGAATGGCGCGCTGGGCCGAAGGCCGCACGGCGCTGATCGGCGACGCCGCCGCCTGTGTCTCCCTCCTGGCCGGCGAAGGAACCGGGCTGGCCATGGCCGAGGCGTATGTCCTGGGAGGCGAGTTGCACGCCTGCGGGGGCGACCACGTCGCGGCCTTCGCGCGTTATCAGGAGCGCATGATGCCGTTTCTGAAACGCAAGCAGGAGTCGGCGGCGAAATTCGCCTCGTCGTTCGCCCCCAAGAGTGCCGTCGGCATCGCGCTCCGCAACCTGCTCAGTCGGCTCTTGCGGATCCCGTGCGTGGCGGATCTTCTCTTCGGCCGCGACCTGCGCGACGACATCGACCTTCCCGACTACGGCTTCTAGAAGGGGGACACGATGCCTGGTATGGATGTGCGATTCACGACGCGGGACGGCGAGACATTCGACGGGTATCTGACCGGTCCGAATGGCGCGGCAAAGGCACCAGGGATCCTGCTGATCACCGCCCTCTTCGGCACGGATCAGGAGATGCGCGATCTGGCGGACGCGTGGGCGGACGACGGCTTCCTCGTCTCGGTTCCTGACATCTTCTGGCGCGGATCGAGGCTCGGGTTGGTAGCGCTGTCCTCACCCGAGCACAGGGACCCTCAGGAATGGCGACATCTGAACCGCGCGCACTGCCCGGCGGCGTAGCGCACTTCACCCGAGCACAGGGATCCTCAGAAATGGCGACCGCGGATCCGAAAGAGGCGGCTCGGCCGCACGGGCTGTGGGGATCGGACCCGCGGCCGGCGAGGCTCGTTCTCGTCGTGCCGGCCGCGGTCGGTGCCCTGGCCCTCGCCGGGGTCACCGCGCTGGTCGCCGCCGGCTGGCTCGGGGAAAGCGGCAGCGCCGGGCTGGTCTACTGTGAGGCGTCCCATGCGGGACTGATCAAGCAGCCCGCCAACACCTGGTCGAACCTCTCTTTCCTGGTGGCCGGCGCGCTGGTGAGCCGGCGTGCCTATCGAGATCTGAGCTCGCCCGCCGATGGTGCACCGAACCGCATGACGGCCTCCTTCTTCTACCCGACCCTTTACGCCTGCACCGCGATGTTTCTCGGACCCGCCAGTATGGCCTTGCACGCGACCACGACGGTGTGCGGCGGCAAGGTCGACGTGTTCTCGATGTATCTGTGGGTGGCCTTCACCATCGCGTACGCATGCACACGCCTGGCCGAGCTCGATCGCGGCGCCTTCGTGCTCGTGCTCCTCGCGGTGTTGGCGCCGCTGACCACGCAGCTCGTCTTCGACGTCCCGGCGTTCTCGGGAAACCTCTTGTTCGGTCTGTCGCTGGCCTCGTACGCAGCACTGGAGGCGCGCATCGTGCTCGGCGGCGAGCGCCAGGAGTACGAGCGCGGCTGGCTGGGGTTGGCGCTTGGGAGCTTCCTCCTCGCCTTCACGATCTGGATCGCCAGTCGTACCGGCGGCCCTCTGTGCGAGCCGAGATCCGCGCTGCAGGGACACGCCATGTGGCATGTCCTGAATGCCGTGGCGGTGTGGGCCCTCTATCGCCTCTACCGCTCGCAGCGACGGCGCCGCGACGGATCGAGCCACACCCTAAAACGCGCCGAACAAAAGCATCCACTGATGCTTGGCGAAGGCCCGAATGAATCGGGGTCGGGTTCGGTATCGGAATCGGGATCGAGTCACGAGATGACGTTCGGCCACGACGAGAGAAACGCACTGGCGCAGCGGTCCATGAGGAAACGGGGAGCTTGGTCGTTGGGGTGTCTTGCCGCCTTCGTCGTCGTCCTGAGCTCAGCCGCCCGCGCCGGAGCAGAGACGAGCGTCCCGTTTGACACAAAGGAGTGGACACTGCGACGGCAGATCGACTTGAAGTTCGGAGACCAGCTTGAGCCGGGACAAGCCCTGTTGCTCCGCTCCGTATTGCCCCAAGAGACGTCTGGGATGGGCGACCCGCTCTTCGGCGTTTCGCTGATCATTACCAGTGGCGATCGCGTCATCGATCGCCGGAACGTTGAATCCGCATGCGTGTCACGCCTGCCCACACTTCTACCAGTATCTCGTCTTCGCCTGGCGGGAGGACCGCGGCAGTATCGTGCTGACGCAGGTGATTGACGGCACGCGCGAATTCGAGGACGCAGACGATCCGCTGCAGATCGACATCGACTCCATCAGCTCGAGCATACGATTGAACCAGGCGATGGAGACGGACGCCAAGGAAACGGCGCGGCTCATCGCCAAGCCGCTGACGCCCCCCCTCAAGCGCTCAGCGTCGACCAGTTGGCCTTGATGTAGTGCGCCGTGCGGTCGCCGAGGGCGGCGGTGGTGATTTGCGGCGGGGCGCCGAGCGAGGTGGGGAAGAATAGGGGTCGGCCCGTGACATCCATTTCCGGGGAGAATACAAGTGAAACATATCCGGGGAGGTGGTGATGAGCCTGTTCACCCTGTTGCGCACCGGCAAGGGCCCGATGGACGGCTGGGTCGCCCGCGCCTACGACCAGGGCGTCCAGGCGGCGTTTCGCGAGATCCTGCCGGCGCTGGCCGAAGACTTCTTCACCGACATGGAAGGAGTGCGGCGCGGCCTCGACGTCGGCTGCGGTCCCGGCCAGTTCACCATTCTGATCGCGGAACGAAGCCCGCGCGCGGAGGTCTGGGGCATCGATCTGGCGCCGACGATGATCGAGCTGGCGCGCCGGCACGGCGCCGAATCGGCGGCCGCGGAGCGGCTCCACTTCCAGGTGGCGGACGTGGCCCGGCTGCCCTTCCCCGACGACCACTTCGACGCCGTCGTCAGCACCGGCTCGATCAAGCACTGGCCCGACCAGGTCAGTGCCCTGCGCGAGATTCACCGCGTGCTCGTCCCCAGCGGTCAGGCTTTCATTGCCGAGATGAATCGACTGGCCTCGCCGCCGGCGATCGCGGCGCAGCGCGTTCGCCTGAAGCACTGGTTCTTCCGCCTGATCTACCCGCGAGTCTTCACCAAGGCGATGTCGCCGGAAGAGGCCCGCGCCGTGCTCGCGGCGTCGCCGTTCGGCCCACCGGAGGAAGAGCGCATGCTGCTCGACGGCGTCTTCTGGGTCTTCCGCGTGCGCAAAGCCACGCACACGTGAAAAGTCTGCGAGTATCCGGACTGGTGGGAAGCGAAGCCGTGGCCAACACTCAGGTTGTCAGCGTCGACCAGTTGGCCTCGATGTAATGCGCCGTGCGGTCGCCGAGGGCGGCGGTGGTGATTTGTGGCGGGGCGCCGAGGGAGGTGGGGAAGACGCCCATGTCGCAGACGAACAGGTTCTTGATGTCGTGCGACTGGCCGTAGGAGTTGACCACCGAGCGGCGTGGGTCTTCGCCCATGCGGCAAGTGCTCTGCGGGTGCGTCGACGCCATCGGCAGCTCGCCCTGGCGCGCGCCGCGCTGGGCGAAGATGTCGAGCGAATCGCCCGGCTCGAGCCATACCGGGCGGTGATAGGGCGCCAGGACCTTCTTGGCGCCGCTGGCGAAGAGGATCTCGGCGCAGTGCTTCATGCCCTCGGTGAAGAGCTGCTGCTCGCGCTCGCTGACCTTGTAGGTGATCTCGGGCTTGCCGCCGCTGGTGACGCGCACCTGGCCGCTCGACTGATCGTGCATCAACACCAGGATGCCGACCATGCGGTGGAACTGGCGCATGGCCTCGAAGTGCGCGGCGCCGAAGCCGGGCAACTGCGTCGCCGTGATCACCGGGAAGCCGTACACCGGCATGAGGATGTAGCCGCTCTCCGGATCGCGCTCGAGGTCGATGAACTCGTCGACGTAGTAGCTCTGCGGAATGCCGCGGTAGCCATAGATGTCCTCGTCGTAGAGACCCGACATCACCACGCTCGGGTGCAAGTGCAGGTTTCGCCCCACCTGCCCGCCCGAGTTGGCGATGCCGCTGTTGAGCAGCAGCTGCGGCGAGTTGATCGCCCCGGCGCACAGCACCACCACCTGCGCCGTCACGCGCAGGCCGTGACTGCGCCGGCCGAGAGCGTCGGTCACGTCGCCCTCGACGCGCCGCACCCGCCCGCCCTCGGCGACCAGGCGTCGTACCGGGCAGTCGGCGAAGATGCGCGCCCCGGCCTTCTCCGCCGCCGGGACGTAGGTGACCAGCATGCTCTGCTTGGCGTCGAACGGGCAGCCGAGCAGGCAGAAGCCGGACTGCGTGCAGTTCTCGCGATTGTGGTTGGTCACGAAGCCGTGGTAGCCGAGCTTCTCGCAGCCTTCGCGGATCTTGTTGTTGAGCTTGTTCACCTCGTGCGGCTGGATCTGCTTCACCTTGAGCAGGCGCTCGACGCGCTCGAACGAGGGGCGCATGTCCGCGGGCGTCATCTGTTGCAGCCCGTCCTGGCGCCGCCACAGATCCATGATCGCCGCCGGCGTGCGGAAGCAGTAACAGAGGTTGTGCACGGTCGAGCCGCCGACGTTGCGCCCCTGCAGAATCAGCATCGACTGGTCGGCCGTCGCGCGCTGCCCCATGTCTTCGTACAGCAGCGGCATCATCTCGTCTTCGCGCTGCGTGAAGTCGTCCTTGGTGTAGTGCCCGCCCTGCTCGAGCAGCACCACGTCGCGCCCCGCCTCGGCGAGCTCCTTGGCCACCACCGCGCCACCGGCGCCCGAGCCGATGACACACACCTCGGCGGTGAGCTCGAGGTCGGCGCTGAGATCGCGGCCTTTGGTGATCATCGCGCCCCCTCCCCGCTCACGGCAGCACGACCCGGCGCGGGCGCGGCACCCACGGGCCGTCGTAGTGGATGCCCTTCCACGTCGCGTCCTGCGAGTAGTAGCCGAGCATCGAGAGGTTCTTGAAGGCGAGGAACGCCAGGCGGCAGGTCTCGAAGCGGCTGCGCTCCCAGCCGGTGAGGTACTCGTCCTGGGCTTCCTCGTCCAATCCGGTGAAGGTCGACAGCGTGCCGTCGAGCACCGGCGGGCCGTACTGAAAGAGCAACAGCCCCCAGTGCAGCTGGCGAGCCACGTCGGGCGGCGTCTGCAGCAGCGCCGTGTCGATGGCCGACAGGCCCGCCGTCTCCGCAAAGCGCGGCATCGCCGGGTCGCCGGTAAACGTCATGCGCTCGGCGATCGCGGTCATGATGCGCGCATCGCCCGCGCTCAGCACCCGCACCGCGCCCGGCGCCGATTGCGCGCTGGCGACTCCGCTCGGCATGCGCAGCTGCGCCAGCGCCAGCATGCCGGCACTCCAGCCGCTGGCGCGCAGGAACGTGCGGCGGCCGATCGGCGTCTCGAAGCTCACGCCGCCTCAGTAACACCCGCGCGCATCGGCCGGCAACCCGCGCTCACAGCGCGCCGCTGAAGAAGCGGTGGAACGCCGGCGGCAAGGTGTGCCAATCGGGCAGCTCGCCGATCGCGGCGCCGGGGTCGACCGAGCTGTAGGTGTTCCAGAACAGCAGCTGCTGGCCGCGGTAGGGCTCGCGCTCGGCCAGCGCCAGCATCGCGGCGAGGCACTTGCCGGTATAGGTCGTCTCGAGGTGGATGCCCTCGTGCTGGTCGAGCAGCGCCTGCGCCGCCAGCGCCGCGTCGGTCGGAGCCCCGTAGCCGCGGCCGAGGAAGTCGCGCTCGATGGTGACGTCGTCGCCAGTCACGTACACCGGCGGCAGATCGGCGCCGGCGCGGCGCAGGCGGCGCTCGCAGCTGCGCGCCAGATGCGCCAGGCGCCCCGGTGACGGCGGCAGGATGTCGGTCACCAGCACACCGACGAGGCGGCTGCGCAGGCCGGCGAGCTTGAGACCCAGCATCAGGCCGGCGACGGTGCCGCCGCTGCCGAGCGGGACGAAGATCGCATCGGGCGCCGGCAGCAACCCGGCGCGCACCTGGTCGGCGAGCTCGTAGGCGGCGTTGACATAGCCGATCGTGCCCAGCGCCGAGGTGCCGCCGGTGGGCACGATCTCGGGCGGCTCGCCGCGCCGCCAGCCGGCGGCAAGCGCACGCAGACCACCGCCCACCGCGCCGAGCACCGAGGGGACGAAGTGCAACTCGGCGCCGTAGGCGTGGTCGAGCAGCAGGCAGCGCCGCACGTGCTCCGTGACCGGCTGCGGCAAGAGCACGAGAACCGTGCGCAGCCCGGCGTCGCGCCCGCACACCGCCGTGGCCAGGCCGTGATGCGTGCCGATGCCGCCGAACGTCAGCAGCGCGCGGCGGCCGCGCGCCCGCGCTGCGCCGAGCAGCCATTCGAGCTTGCGCGGTTTGTTGCCGCCGTAGAGGGGCCCGCTCTGGTCGTCGCGCTTGACCCACCAGCCGCCGAGCCCGCGCGCGCGCGCCAGGCGGTCGAGCGCGTGGACGGGGGTCGGCAGCGCCGTCAGCGCGTGGCGCGGCAGCGCGCCCGTGAGGGCCGGGTAGCGGCGCACCAGGGCCAGGTCGGCGGTGGCAGTGCGCGCGGCGGGAGTGGTCATCTGCCGCGCTTACCACGCGCAGGCGCCGCACGCGAAGCGCGAGGTTTGCGCCGCTCCGCCCGCTGCGGTAACGTCGCCGCCAATGCGTCCCTGTCAGCGTGCCGCGGTCGCCCATGCCCCGCAAGCATAAGCGCGCCGTTGCGGCTCCGGTCGTGCCGGCGCTGCCCGCAGTGCGCGCGAAACGCGCCCCCTCGTCGCTCGGCGATTACATCCGCCGCCAACGCGAGCTGGCCAACATCTCGCTGCGCAAGATGGCGGAGCAGAGCGGCATCTCCTCGGCGCTGCTCAAGGAGATCGAAGGCGGTCTGCACAACCCGAGTCAGACCATCCTGCAATCGCTGGCGCGCGGCTTGCGCCTGTCGGCGGAGACGCTCTATCTGCAAGCCGGCGTGCTCGATCCGCAGGAAGTCGAAGAGATCGACGCCGTGCGCGAGCTGCGCCGCGATCCGCACCTGAGCGAGCGCCAGCGCGACATCCTGGTCGAGATCTACGCCGCCTTCCGCGAAGCCAACGCCGCGCCGAAGAAGTGAGCGGGCAGCGCCGCGGGTCGGGGCTACGGCCGGGGCGGCCGCGGGGCCGCGCCCGGCATGTACTTGGCCACCTCGAGCAACAGTTGCTTGGCGTTGAACGGCTTGCTGATGAAGCCGTCGACACCGGCCTCGCCGGCTGACTGGGCGATGTTGTCCCACGTGTAGGCGGTGACCGCGACGATCGGGATGTGGTTCGTCTGCGGATTCGCCTTGACGATTTGTATGACCTCGACGCCACTCATCTTGGGCATTGCCAGGTCGGTGAGAACCAGCTGCGGCATGTGCAGCAGGACTTTGCGCAAGGCGTCCTCGCCCCCGTACGCCTGGATCACCTGATACCCGGCGTTGCTCAACGTGTGGGCGAGCAGGCGCATGATGTCGGGATCGTCCTCGACGACGAGGATCTTGTCCGCCACCTTGAGCATCGTGCGGCACAGAATACCAAATCGCCCGCCCTCCGATAGCCCCAGCTGGGCGACAACCTTGTCCCCCCGGCAGGGGGTTGCTAAGTCTCGCCGCGGTGTTTGAAGGAGGGGGGATCCGGTCCGGATCCCCTTTTCTACTTGGTAGGCGAGCAATGGCGGAGGCGATCGGCACTTGGGGCGCGGCACTGCGCGAGCTCGGTCAACACGTGCGCGGCGGCGGCGGCGATCGACGCTGGCGCGCGCACGGGTTGAAGGGCGGCGCGCGAGCCCACTTCCTGCACCGCTTCCTGGTCGCCACGCCGCGGCCGGCGCTCATCGTCCTGGCGACGGCCAAGGAGGCCGAGCGCCTGACCGCCGATCTGCGTTTCTTCTTCGGCGAGGACGACACGCAGCCGCCGTTCGAGCGCCGCATCCACTACCTGCCGAGCTGGGAGGTGGCGCCGTTCGAGGACCTCTCCCCCGCCGCCGAGGTGGTAGCCGCTCGCATCGAGGGCCTCTATCACCTCAGTCAGAGCGCCAACCCGATCGTGGTCACCACGGCCGAGGCGCTGGTCCAGCGCGTGCCGCCGCGCGCGGCCTTTGCCCAGCGCTACACCTACCTCGTCGAAGGCGACGAGGTGGACCGCGACCACCTGGCGCGGCAGCTCACCGACTGGGGCTACCGCCACTTGCCACTGGTCGAGGACCGCGGCGAGCTCAGCGTGCGCGGCGGCATCGTCGACATCTTCCCGCCGGCGCACGCCAACCCGCTGCGCCTGGAGCTCAGCGGCGACACCATCGAAGCGCTGCACGAGTTCGACCCGGTCAGCCAGCGCCTGCTCGAACGCCGCCCCGAGCTGCTCGTCCTGCCGGTGCGCGAGTTCGACCTCGCCACCGCCCAGCAGCGCGACATCCTGCGCGCCATCGAGCTGCGCACGCTCGACCTCGACCTGGGGCAGGACGAGCGCAACCTCATCGTCGAGGGCCTGCGCAACGGCGTGCTCTTTCCCGGCGTCGAGTTCTGTCTGCCCTATTGCTACCCGGCGCTCGACACCGTCTTCGACTACCTGCCCGCCGGCACCGTGGTGTGGATCGACGAGCCCGGCGCCGTCGACGCGGCGCTGGAGGGGGCGTGGACCGATGTCGAGCGCCGCGCCGCCGAGCGCGCCGCCGAGCACCGCTTCTATCCGCCGCCCGAACAGCTCTATCTGACACCCACCGAGTGGCGCGCGGCGCTCGCCCCGCACACGGCGGTCGAGCTCGAGCCGCTCGACCTGCTCATGCCCGACGGCGAAGCGCAGCGCCTGTCGGTGCGTTCCTTCGCCATCGCCGACCTGCGCGGCAAGCGCGCGCACGACCGGCAGGAGCTGAGCTTTGCGCCCGTCGCCGAGCAGGTGCGCGAGTGGCGCAAGACCGGGCACCGCGTCGTCTTCGTCGCCAGCAACGCGGCGCAGTGCCAGCGCCTGGCGCGCCTGCTCGAGACCAATGACGTCGCGGTCGAAACGGCCATCGCGCCGTCGGCCGCGCCGCTCGACGGCGCCGGCGCCGTGCGCGTCGTCGTCGGCACGCTCAGCGAGGGCTTCCGGCTCCCCGACGACGGTCTGGTCGTCGTCACCGAGACCGACGTCTTCGGCGAAGCGCGCCGGCGCGCCTCGCGGCGCGTCTCGGTGCAGCAGCTGCTCAAGAACCTGAGCGAGCTCAAGCCCGACGACTG
>CAYVUV010000004.1:0-50367 GCA_964455095.1 uncultured Binatia bacterium (SeqCode) | reverse complement strand
GGAATGACGTCCGGGATGCCCTCCTGCACGATGTTCAGCTCCGTTCCGCAGGACACCTTTTTCAAGGTGATCATCGTCTCCATCTCGCCAGGTAGGTTCGGATCGTCGAATCGATCCGTATAGCGAATGCGTTCGTGCGGTGTCAGCTCGATGTATTCTCCGCCGAAGGAGTGGCTGTTGCCGGTGGTGAAGTTCGTGAACGACATCTTGTAGGCACCACCGACCTTGGCGTCCATGTGGTGGACCCTACCAGTGAATCCGTTCGGCGGAAGCCATTTGGCCATCGCGTCCGGGTCGAGGAACGCCCGATAGATCCTCTCGGGCGAGGCGCGCAGCACGCGGTGAAATCGGACGGTATTCGGCATCATCTGCTCCTCTCGTTGGGTTGTTCGACGGGCGCCCCCACAAGTTGCCCGGCTGCCCGGGGCCGCTTCAATCGCTTGTCAGGTTCCCCGTCTCTCCTGCAGGTATTTCTCTAGCTGGCGGCGATAGCCCAACGCCAAGGCCATTGGTCCCAGCACCGCGATCAAGAGCCGCGACCCGAGAGGTGCTGGCCGGACCGAGTCCTTGAACTCCGAGAACAGGGCAGCGGACAGGACGAGCGAAGGATATCCGTTCGCATCCGTTCTGCCGTCGCGCGCGAGGCCGAATAGAACCCTGAAGAAGTCGTGCATGCGCCCGGCCGGCCGGACCTCCTCGATGACCACCGCCTCGGAGTCGCAGGGATTCCACTGGAAGTGCCGCGCACCAACGGGAAGGGCAGCCGATTCGCCTGCACGCAAGATCCGATGCTCGCCGTTGATTCGGAGATGCATCTCGCCGGACAGGACGGAGATGCGTTGCTCCTTGTGCGGGTGGAAGTGCTCTCCAGGGATCTCTCCGTGCGGACGGAGCGAGTACTGGGCCTTGAACGTCTGGGCGGTCGACTCGAGTATCCGCATCGACTCGCCCGTTACCGGATTGTCGAGAATCTCTTCATTCATCGGGAGCATACCTTGAGACTGGCGTTTCATTCGAAGAGCGGCGCTGTCCCGCGCCGCCAAGATGGCCCCCACGCTCGGCGGTGACGGCGCGCTGCAAATGCGGCGCTTGGAATGCTACCAGATCGACCCGCTCGGTCTCGGCCAGTGGGTACCAGTATTGACGGCGCCTCAGCCCCCAGGCCCGCTGGACGGAGTCCCACACTTGCTCAGCCTCCTCGTGCGGGAGGACGCGAGTGAACGGCAGCGGTTTCACTGCGCTGAGGGCGGTGGCGGGTATCTCGCGCACAAAGCGTGCGAACTCCTCGCGCTCCTCCCGCACCGCTGATTGCGCTTCAGGATCGTCGTAGGTTGTGAGCGCGTTCTCGGCGGTGAGACCGGCCAGCGCGAACAGTTCTCGCGCGTCGTCGACGCTGCCTACATCGGTCCCGGTAAGCCGTTCGAGATCGGTGCGGATCGCATCGAGGACTTGGTAACGCGGGAAGATGCGATACGCCTCGGGTGTGTAATCCTGCCCGAGCCGATCGCCTCCGGTGTCGGCCAGGCGCTGGTACCTCTCCGCCCACACGCGAAAGCGATCGGCGCAGTACCGGCGAGCAGCGACATGTAGGCGTTCAACTCCCGGGCTCATCGCGAGTCCGCAGCCAGCTATGTTTGCCGCGTCGGTCGCAGCGGCTGGCTCGGTCTATGCGAGTCGATCGTAGTCCGCATGCGTCCCGATCCAGATCCACAACATGCCACCTTGGACTTCGACGGCTAGCGCACGATGGTGCAGGCCAATCCGTGCCGACCAGAACTTTCCGAGCTTTTTGAAGTGCAAGGAAGGATGTCGTGGATTGCTCTTGAGAAGGTCGTAGTTCTTATCGGCCAGAGCGCGAATCTCGTCGGGCAGCTCGGCGTAACGTTCCCAGAATCGACTGCTGGCAAAATGCGTCACAGACGACGGGTTTTACCGGCACTGTGCTCGGCTAGAGCTGTATCTGCCAGAGAATCCAGTTTCCCCGCTGCTGCGTCGGCTTCGATCTGTCGATCCCATCGAGTGTGATCGTACTCGATGAACCATTGCCGCAATTGCGCAAACGCCTCGTCGTCGAGGCTCTGAATCTGCCGCTCGATCTGTTCGACATGGCTCATGGCACCCTCCGATCAACCTCAAGTCTACCTCAAACGTCACTGGTGGGTCCAAGGGGGGCGGTGGGTGCTTGGTACCCACTTGCTGGCGCATGCTTCGCGACGACCACAGCTTCCGCCCCGAACTCGTCACCGATTCCCTGAGGATCACGAACCGACCTTGACGACGCAGCGCACGGCTCATGGCTGCCTCGTCCGCACCGAAGAGCGTCTCATCGAAGCCGCCGACCGCGTGGAAGGCCTCACGCGTGCAGAACAGGAAGCAACCGCTCGCCAATCCCAGTGCTCGGTAGAGAGGCACCGCTACAGCACCGAGCACGCGGCCGTAAGCCGGCACACGACCGTCGAAGCGAAACGCGCAACCTCCGCCGACCGCACCTCCACGCATTGCCGCAACCGCCGCTCTGACAGCGGCCTCGGTGACGAGCGTGTCGGCGTCGACAAACACGAGCAGTTCACCATTCGCTTCTCTCGCCCCCGCATTGCGTGTCGCAGCGATCTGGCGGCATTTCACCGAGACCACGCGCGCCCCGTGCGCACGAGCGATCTCAGCTGTGCGGTCGCTCGAGGCGTCATCCACGACTATGACTTCGAAGGGTTCGCCCAGAGCCCGCGCCGCCCGGTCGATCGCGCTCAACGTGCGGCCGAGGAGCCGCTCCTCGTTGTACGCCGGGATGACAAAAGAGACTGACGCCATCGCGCTGAAGTCCTAAGAGATGGCCGCTAAGCTGCGGCCGCGCGCGAGGCTACCACGATTCCGTGTCGCGCATCGCCGACCGCGCGGGCTGAAGTTGGCGCCGGCAGCTTCTGCGGCTTGTTGGGCATTGCCAATATCTTCTCGACGAAGGACGAGCGGGCCAGGTCAAGCCGGCGGGGTCCACCGTCGTAGGAGACGTTCGAACGGTGCGCCAAGGATACTCAGCGATAGGAACCCGCAGATTATACCAGCGGCGAGGCCCCCCCCGATGCAGATCAGATTCCAGAACCAGCCGGCGGAGGAAAACAACCATGTACCGAATAGACATCCGGAGATCGCACCCAGAGAACCGCCCACAATGGTCAGTTCATATCTGATCGACGCGGCAGAATGGCCTCGCCGTCCGCAGGCAAGAGCGAAAAACGATACGGCGACAGCTCCGATCATGCCGATGGGTCCCGCCAGCTGAATGCCCGCGTAGAACGCCAACACACCCACATTGGGCCCGGCGTGGGGGTCCGTAAACAGGGCTACGACCTGCACCAAGCCCGCACCTATCAATGGTGGAACGAGGAACCCGGCAAGAGCCGCCCGCGCGACCACGAGCATTTGATCGACGATCATCCGGCCAGGTGGGAACGTCTTCGGCTGCCGAACAGTATCGGCGAAGGCGGCCATTCTTGTCGGCCTGACGGGCTCAGCCGGCATGAGTCGTCCATAGCCCATGAACCCTGGCGTTTCCACGCGTTGGTTCATCAGGATTCAGTCGTCGCTTCATGGCTGTGCACCGAGATGCCGATCGGCTTGTCCCAAGGGCGACGTAGGACCGAGTGTGCCGACTTGCGAGAGCACCGGCCGTCGATGGCGCTGTGTCGCCGCCGCCCGTCGAGCACGAGCAGCACCAGAAAAGATGCTGTTGCGATCGCCAGCCCGACCGCGAATAGAAACGCAATTGCCACGAGTTGCGCGAGGACAAGGCCCGCGGCGCGCGCCGTCGGCACGCGCACCGGCATCGGTCTGCTATTCGGCCGCAGCATTCATGCGCGGCGGTGGGCGACGCTGGTTGCGCGTCACGAGCGACAGCGTCATCTGGAACGGTTGCAGCTAGCGAGATCAAACAGTGACGCCAACGCCTGAGTTCTCAACGCTTGCGTTCCATGGGATTCTCTCGGGAGGTCTGCTGCCCGAGCTGTTGGGCGAGGCCGATGAGAATTCCTTCGGGACCCCGGATGTAGCAGAGCCGGTAGATGTCTTCGTAGTTGACGACTTCATCGACCACCGTCGCGCCGAGCCTGGTGAGCCGGGCGAGGGTGTCGTCGATGTCCTCGACGGAGAACATGACGCGCAGGTACCCTAACGAGTTCACGGGGGCTGTGCGGTGATCGGACGCGATGGCGGGGGCGTCGAAGCGCGAGAGTTCGAGGCGGCCGTGGCTGTCGGGGGTGCGCATCATGGCGATCTCGACGCGCTGGCCCCGCACTCCGGTGACGCGGCCGGCCCATTCGCCTTCGATGGGCATGCGGCCCTCGAGGGTCAGGCCGAGCTCGGTGAAGAACTCAATGGCGGCATCGATGTCTTCCACCACGATGCCGACGTTGTCCATACGCTTGACTGTCATGATCTCTCTGCATCTAACGCGATGGCGTTAGGCCCGCCCCTTCGCGAGCAATTCGCGCCCCGCAGGAAGCAGATCGTTAGGAACCTCGATCATCGCTTGGTCAGGGTCTTCATAGGCCGCTTCATCCTCTGCGACGGCCTCCTCGGCTGTCTGATCCTCGTAGTGGGCGAGAACCCGACGCACGCGGTGTTCATCCCAACCTGCTGGAAACCTGGTCTGCTTCATCGCTTTCCCTTTCGTTTCCGGCGGCGACGATAGGCCAACAGCGCCTTGCCTGCCAGTTCGTACGCAGTGACCACGAATACGCTCGCCGGCTCGGGTCCGGAACGTAGATGACCCGCAGGTATCGGCCGCCGCGGGTTCGCCCGATGGCCACCCGAGATCCTTCGCGTCCCACGCGGTCCTCGCCCGGCCGCGACAAGACGTCCGCCACCTCATCCTCGTCGACATCGTGGTTGTCCACGTGCGGCGCGCCCGTCTCCGGATCGACGTAGAACCGGATCTTCATCGGGGCTGATCATACCCCCGTCGCCGTGAGTCGGTCCTGATCCTCCAAAGAGGGACGCGGATCCTCCAAAGAGGGAGGCGGGACCGAGTGGGCCGACTTGCGCCAACTCGGCCGAGTCGGCCCTACGTCCCTCTGGGTACGTCCCTCTTGGTACGACATTGCCTTATTGAGGAGCTTCCGAATCGCGGGTCGCGTGATTGTTTCGATGGGGTCCCTTGGAGCCACTCGGCGGCGTCGAACGCATCGTAAATCAAAACCGCCTCCTGGGGCAGCTCGGCACCACTTGCAAGAGCCTCGTCGCTTAGCATCAGAGACCAAATCTTGTTCATTGCTTGATCCGCGCTCTCGTACGACATTGTGTTTGCGTAGAACCGCCCGGCGATCACCAGGGAGATCCTGTTGTAGAACTCGTGGTGGCTGGCTCCCTCGGACGCACAGAACGCCTCCACATCCGCAGCTTCTAGTCCCCAGCTGATCGCTCGCGCAATCAGCTCTTCCATGGTCCACCGGGGCATAAGCCTAGTCACAATGGCTGACAGTTGAAGAAGTGACCTGCCTCTTGCAGACCGTGGATTGCGTCGGACACGTCGCACGCCAAGGAGGGACGTAGGACCGAGTGGGCCGACTTGCGCCAACTCGGTCGACTCGTCCCTACGTCCCTCTTGGTAGTGAGCTGCAGCGGCTCGTTCGGCTCGTTGAGGTCGCAGCGACTTTGCACGCAGTCGCGAACGGCGTCATTTCACTTCTCGTGTTCATTCGGAGACGCGCGCGTTTTTTCATGGGCGAGCGCTGGCTCAGGTGGCGCAGCATTCCGCCAAACCGCCAGGTGGATATACCCTTTGATCTCCTGGATCCGAACCTGTGTCTTCTCCTTCAAACACTCCCATTTGGCGGCAAACTGCAGGGCTCCCTGTGCTTCCCAATATTGGTACGACATCAGTTCACCGCATGTCGTGTCGCGATAGATACGCCAGGAGTCCTGAGCCTGCCGTAGGCTGTTGCGCCATTGGTCCCGGTCGGGCGATGGAACGTTCACCTGCTGGCCGATCTTGGCGATTGCTTGGTTGTAGATACCAGCGAGATCTTCCTCCGCTCGCCGGAAGGCGTCCGCTTCTTCGACGCTTTCTTCAACCATGCTCGGAGGACATTCTTGTCCTGGCGGACAGTCTGCCCATGCCGACGCGGGCCTCAGCATGATGAGCAACAATATCAAGATGACCGTTCCGCGCATCGGTTCACGCCTTTCCGCCGAACGCGGGCGCTGAGCCGCCGGCGCAGCGTGCTCGCGGAAAGCACGCCAGCTCGAGCCGGTCGGCTCCAACGGCGGGTTAGGCTTCATCACGGTTCTCCATCGCGCATCAATTCGACCGCGGCAGTCTTCGTCTTCCGATCATGCGTCACCTCGATCACGTTTGCGAAGGCGTTGGGACACCCGGCAGCAGCATACAGGTCTCGATCCGGTTCGCACGAATGGAGTGCGGTCGGTAGTACCACCTGTCTGGCATCATCCCAGAGCTCGACCCGCGGGAACTCTATGGCGCCGAGATATCCATAGGGATTGGAGTTCACCCATCCAGCGGTGACAACGATCTTCAACACGCCGCACCGCCTCGTGATCTTTCGCGACGCGACCCGATGGAAGCCGCGCGGGTCATCCTCCGCGGTCGTCGTCACAAGTGTGGTGACGTCGATAGCTTCGACATGCCAGCCGAGTTTCTTGCGGCGGTTGACCTCGCCGAGATGCTTCAGCCCAGAGGTCAGATACACGGAAGACACCTTCGCGTTGCAGACGTACGACATCGTCCTCTGCGCCTCCGCTCGCGACGCCAGGAGCAGCAGAACGGAAAGAACGAAGCGCTTCATATGGAGGCGCCCTAACTACAATTGGGCCGCCGAACAGTATTGGCAAAGGCCGCCAGCCTTAGCGGCCTAACGAACTCGGCCGGCTTCGGTCGTCCATACCCCAATAACTCTGGCGGTTCCATGGTTTAGTTCATCAGGGATGAGCCGTCGCTTCAGGGTTGTTATGCTGCGAGATCTTGCGGCCTAACGTACTGTCACAGTTCGGTGAGGAGACGGGTTCGGCGGCTCTGCCTCCACGGCCTAGTCCTTCGGCCTCAGCCGGAGCAGCTCGCCGTCCGGGCCGTCGCTCAGGAGCAGGATGTTGCCGTCGGGGGCCTGGATGACGTCGCGGATGCGGCGGCCCATGGCGAAGCGTTGCTCGGCGGTGACGCGGTTGCCTTCGAGGGTGAGGCGGATGAGCGACATGGACGAGAGGCCGCCGAGCAGGGCGTTGCCGTGCCAGGATTTGAAGCGGTCGCCGGTGTAGAAGATGAAGCCCGAGGGCGAGATCGACGGGTTCCAGAAGGCGACCGGCGCGGCGAACTCGGGGTGGGTCGGATGGTCCGGGATCGGCGTGCCGTCGTAGTTGTCGCCGTTGCTGACGACCGGCCAGCCGTAATTGTTGCCGCGTTCGATGAGGTTGAGCTCGTCACCGCCCATCGGGCCCATCTCGTGGATCCACAGCTGGTGTGTCGTGGGGTGGATTGCCGCGCCGAGCGGGTTGCGGTGGCCCAGGGTCCAGATCGACGGACGCGCGCCGGGCTGCCCGACAAACGGGTTGTCGCTCGGGATCGAGCCGTCGGGATTCAAATGGATGACCTTGCCGAGTGTCGTCTCCATGTCCTGCGCCGGCTGAAACTTCATGCGCTCGCCCGAGGTGACGAACAGCGTGCCGTCGGGCGCGAAGGCCAGGCGTCCGCCGAAATGGGCGTCGCCGGTGGTCTTCGGCTTCTGGCGCCAGATGACGGTGACGTCGCGCAGCGCGTTGCCGTCCAGCCGGCCGCGCGCTACGGCCGTACCCTTCAGATTGTCCTTGGGTCGCGGACGCGGTGTAACGCCGCTCGCATCCGCGGGCTCCGACTCGGCCGGCTCCGCGTAGGCGAGATAGACGAGTTGGTTCTCGGCAAACTTGGGGTCGATCTCGACATCGAGCAGACCGCCCTGACCGCGAAAGCCGACCTTGGGCACGCCGGCGAGCGGTTCCGACAGCTTGCCGTCGGCGTAGAGACGCACGCGCCCGGGCTTCTCCGTAATCAGCAGCCGCCCATCGGGAAGAAACGTCATGCCCCACGGGTTGTCGAGCTTGGCCAGGCTCTCGACGTTGAACGGCAGCGCGCTGGTGTCGAGGTACACCATTGCGGCACGCGTCGCGGCGACGACACAGAGAATCAAGGCCACGATCGCGGCGGCTCGGATCAGTCGGATCATGAATGGGGCTCTGACATTTTGACTCGGGCGAGTCCAGTTGGACTATTTGGTTAGCCGCTTCGTCTTGTGGGTGCGTTTCGAAGCGACGTGCTCGCCGAGGCCGCTCAACAGCGCGCGGACATCGACGGAATCTCCCAGCACGGGCAGCATCGGGTCGCTTTTGCCGGCGAAGCGCAGCGGCACGGTCTTGATCGTGAACCGCTTCGGGTCGAGACGCGCGTTGACTTCGCGCCATTCCAGCGGAGTGGAGACCGGCGCACCGGGCTGGGGGCGGGCGGAGAACGGGCCGGCGATGGTCTTGCCGAAGCCGTTCTGCAGGAAGTCGACGTAGACCTTGCCGCCGCGCTCGCCGAGCGGCCGGGCGACGGTGGCGATGTCGGGGAGCTCGGCGGCGACAACGCGCGCCAACACTTCGGCCAGCTGCTTGGCTTCCTCGTGCGTGAGCGTGGCGGCGAGTGGCAGCAGGATGTGCAGGCCGGCCTGACCGGAGGTCTTGATGAAATGCGGCGCGCCGAGCCGGTCGAGCAGGCGGTGGATGTGGCGCGCGACCGTGATGACGTCGGCGAACGGCGCCCCTTTGGGATCGAGATCGAGGATGGTCCAATCCGGATGCTCGAGCGAGCCGTGTCGCGCGCTCCACAGGTGCAGCGGTATGCAGCCGAGGTTGATGACGTAGAGCAGCACCTCGAGCTCGTTGAGGAGAAAGAACTCGGTGTCTTCGATGCGGCACGTCGGGACCCAGTCGGGGACGAACTCCGGCGCGTTGCGCTGGAAGAAGCTCTTGCCGGCGATGCCGTCGGGATAGCGCGTCAGCATCACCGGCCGGTCGCGCAAGTAGGGCGCCAGGGTGGGCCAGATGGCGCGGTAGTATTCGAGCAGGTCCCCCTTGGTGTAGCCATCGTCGGGCCAGAAGATCTTGTCGAGGTTGGTGAGGTGCAGCGCAGCAGCGGGCGACGGGGTGTCCTTCGGTGCGCTGGGCGCCTTGGCTGGTGCTGAAGTCCGGGGCGTGGAAATCGGTCGCGGGGTCAGCGTGTCGCATTCGGCGATGCTCTTGTCGTCGCGCAGGCGATGGAAGATCGGCTGGCGCAGCAGGCCGGCGCTGGTGACTTCGGTGTAGCGCACTTCGGCGACGAGCTGTGGTTCGACGTACACCGCGCCGCGCGGCACCACGCCGGCGGGGTCGCGGAATGCTGGCGTCTCCCGCACCGCAGGGCGCAGCTGTGCGAGCAGCTCGTCGACCAGCGAGCCGCTGAGGCCGCTGCCGACGTTGCCGGCATAGACCAGGCCGTCGTCCGACTGGCCGGCGAGCATGAGCGAGCCGAGCGCGCTGCGCGAGCCCTTGCCGGGCATGTAGCCGACGATGGCGAGATCGACGGTGTGCGGAATCTTGATCTTGACCCAATGCGGCGAACGGCGGCCGACGCTGTAGGCCGAGTCGGCGCGCTTGGCGATGATGCCTTCGAGGCGAAGCTCTTCTGCCGCTGCATACAACGCGGTGCCGTCGCGTTCGATGTGGTCGGCATAACGCACGCTGCCGAGCGGAGGTACCAGCCGCCGCAACAGATCCTTGCGCGCGAGAAGGGGCAGGGCGCGCACGTCGTGGCCCGCGACGGCGAGCAGGTCGAAGCATTGCAGCACCACCGGATGCTCGAGCACGCCGCGCTCGGCGGCCGCACCGGTCAATCCGACCCGCTGCTGCAAGCGTTCGAAGGAACCGGTGCCGCGCTCGTCGACGGCGATGATCTCGCCGTCGAGGACGAAGTCGGCACAGGGCAGATGCGCCGCCGCGTAGGCGATCTCGGGGAAGGCGGGGCTGAGATCGCGCTTGTTGCGCGACAGCAGTGTGACCGGCCCACCGCCCTCGCGCACCGCCAGGGCGCGGTAGCCGTCGTACTTGAGCTCGAAGATCCAACCATCGCGCGAGAAGGCCCCGTCGGCAGTGTCTGCGAGCATCGGGCTGAGGTCCTTCACCGCCAGCGCGCGGCGCGGCGCCCCGACCGCGGCCGCGGCTGCAGCAAGGTCGGCATCGCGGCGCACGCCGTCGCGCAGTTCTTCGACGGTCAGGCCGGAGAGGACCGATTCCGGCCGCGCCAGCACCGGCTCCGGCGTGGTCGGCGTGCCGTCGGCCTTCTTGAACAGCAGCCACTCCTTGCCGTTGCCGCGCTTGGTGCGCACCAACGCCCAGCGCCCGCGCAGCTTGAAGCCGTGCAGCTCGAGATCGAGCTTGCCGCGCGCCAGTCCCTCGGAGGGCGCGACGCCGTCGACGCACTCGTAGGTGCCGCGGTCCCAGAGAATAACCGCGCCCGCACCGTAGTTGCCGGCCGGGATGAGCCCCTCGAACTTGCCGTACTCCATGGGATGGTCTTCGGTCAGTACGGCCAGGCGCTTCTCCTTCGGGTCCAGGGCCGGCCCGCGCGGTACCGCCCAGCTGACCAGGACACCCTCGATCTCGAGCCGAAAGTCCCAATGCATCCGCCGCGCCGAGTGCTGCTGGATGACAAACCCCCACGGCCCGTCGGCGGGGCCGGCCCGCACCGCCCCGAACGGCTCCGGCGTTCTCCCCGGATGCCGTTTGCGGCGATAGACGTCGAGACGTGGCATGGCGGTCAGAGGCTCTCAGACGGAGAGGCAATCGACAGAATGGCCCTCGAGGCCATGCTGATCGACACGAGAAAACATCTCACAAAACCCTCGCCCTCTCATCGGCCCCTATGGTATGAACGACACTGCACTTTTCGCAAAGGGGAGCACATGGCGGCACGCGCGATTGCATCGGGTACGGTCAGTTTCGGGCTGGTCTCGGTGCCCATCAAGCTCTATTCCGCGACGCAGGCCAAAAGCCTGTCGTTCAACATGCTGCACGAGAAGGACAAGTCGCGACTCAAGCAGCAGTACGTGTGCACCACCTGCGGCGAGGTGGTCGAGCGCGGCGCCACGGTCAAGGGCTACGAGTACGCCAAGGATCAATACGCGGTGCTGACCGAGGGTGAGCTCAAGGCGCTCGAGCAGCAGAGCGACCAGTCGATCGAGATCGAAGAGTTCGTGCCCATTGAGCAGGTGGATCCGGTGTACTTCGACAAGGCCTATCTGCTCGGCCCCGACAAGGGAGGCAACAAGGCCTATCGCTTGTTGCGCGAGGCGATGAAGCGGGCCGGCAAGTGCGCCGTGGCGCGCTTCTCGACGCGCGGCAAGCAGCAGCTGGTGTTGCTGCGCGAGGCGCGCGGTGGGTTGATGCTGCACGCGCTCTACTACGCCGACGAGGTGCGCGATTTCAGCGACGTCGAGATCGGCGACGAGGTGGCGTTCAAGGCCAACGAGGTCGACCTCGCGGTGCAGCTGATCGACCAACTGGCATCCGATCGCTTCGACCCGGCGCGCTATGAGGACGAGTACCGCAAGCGCGCCCTCGAGCTGATCGAACAGAAGGTGGCCGGTCAGGAGATCGCGCTGTCGCCGACCAAACCGGCCAAGGGGCAGATCATCGACCTTATGGAAGCGCTCAAGGCGAGCCTCGAAGCGCGGCAGAAGGAAGCGCCCGCCGCGGCGGTGGGCAGCGCGCAGACGCGCAAACCCGCTCGTGCCAAAGCGGGCGAGGCCCGCCCGGCCAAGGTGGCGCGGAAGGCGAAGTGAGTCGGCGCGCGGTCGCGGATCGCCCGCTGCGCCTGCGGCCGCACGGCGGAAGGTCGGCCGCTCTCCCATCCTGAGCGCCATGCCGCCCCGCCTTCCTCCGGCGCAGGTCTACCGTACGCTCGAAGTCGCGCGCATCCTCGGCGTCACGCCGCGGCGCGTGCGCTCGATGGTGCAGGCCGGTTTGTCTCGACCGGGGCGGCGCGGCCGCTGGTTCGAGTTCTCGTTTCAGGACCTGGTCCTGCTGCGCGCCGCGCAGGGTTTGGCACACGCCGGCGTATCAGCCCGCCGCATCAAGCGCTCGCTCGGCGAGCTGACGCGGCAGTTGCCCGCCGACCGCCCGCTGTCGGGCATTCGCATCTACGCCGAGGGGCCGCGCGTCGTCGTGCGCGAGGGCAGCCGGGCCTGGCAGCCCGACAGCGGGCAGCAGGTATTCGTCTTCGACGTCGACGACCTGGCGCACAAGACGCGCACGCTGGTGCCGGCGCCGCGGCGGTCCGATCGCAAGGCGGCGGCGCGCCAGGAGAGCGCGACGGAATGGTTCGACCGCGGCGTAGCGCTGGAGTCGACCGATCCGCGCGCCGCGCGCGCCGCCTACCAACAGGCGATCGAGATCGATCCGACGCTCAGCGACGCGCACGTCAACCTCGGCCGCTTGCTGCACAATCTGGGCGATCTGGACAGCGCGCTGCGGCACTACCGGCAGGCGCTGGCGGAAGTGCCCGACGATCCGGTCGTGCATTTCAACCTCGCCGGCGTGCTGGAAGACGGCAAGGATACGGCCGCGGCGCTGGCGCACTACCACCGCGCCATCGAGCTCGATCCGAACTTCGCCGACGCGCACTTCAACCTCGGCCGCCTGCTCGAAGTGCTCGGCCGCCGCGAGCAGGCGCTGCGCCATCTGCTCGCCTACCGAAGACTCACCGGCAAGAAGTGACGCGCCCGCGGGCCCTCCCCCTTGGCAGACAAACATTCGTTTGGTACAGATCGAGGCAACCGATTTTTGCGAGGGGGAAAAGCGAATGACGCGAGAGTACCGGATGGTCTCGGCCGACGCGCACGTGGTGGAGCCGCCCGATCTGTGGTCGAAATGGATGCCGGCCGATTTCCGCAATCATCCGGACACGCCCAAGCTGGTCAAGGACGAGGAGGGCGGCGACGCGTGGCAGTTCGGTGCCGGGACACCGCCCGCTCCGATCGGGATCTACGCCGCGGCCGGGAAGGTGCCCGAGCACATCAAGTGGACGGGCGCGCGCTACGACACCATCATGCCCGGAATGTTCCAGGGCGGGCCGCGCTTGAAAGAGCAGGACGCTGACGGCGTCGACGCCGAGGTGATCTTCGGCTCGTCGCGCCCGATGGGCGTCTTCCTGCGCCACAAGCAGCCCGACTTTCACCTCGCCGGGTTCCAAGCCTACAACGATTTCATGCTCAAGGATTTCGCCGCCACCGATCCGTCGCGCCTGGTGGGCCTGGCCTACATTCCAGGCCTCGGCATCGAGGCGGCGGTGAAGGAATTGCGCCGCGTCCACAAGCTCGGGGCCAAGGGCGTCGTGCTGATGTGCTGGCCGAGCGGCAACGACAAGCTGTCGCGCGACGACGATCCGTTCTGGGCCGCGTGCGAGGAGCTCAACCTGCCGGTGGCGATCCACGTGCGGCTCATCTCGATCAACTCGGCGCCGCCGCCGCCGACCGGCAAGCAGGGCGGCAGCATTCCGGGCCTGGCGACGACGGGCATGCTCGATATGCCGGCGGTCATCGCCGACGTCGTGTTCTCCGGCGTCCACGACCGGTACCCGGGGCTGAAGTTCGCGGCCACCGAGGCGGGGGCCGGCTGGGCGCCGTATCTGCTCGAGCAGATGGACGACCGCTACTGGCGCAATCGGCACTGGACGAAGTGCGAGCTGCAGATGCTGCCGAGCGAGTACTTCTACCGCAACTGGCGCATCACGTTCATGCTCGACGCCTACGCGGTCCGCAACCGCCACGCCTGCGGCGTCGACAACCTGATGTGGTCGACCGACTATCCGCACCACGGCTGCGACTGGCCGTACTCCCGCAAGGTCGCCAACGAGATGTTCGCCGACGTGAGCAAGGAAGAGCGCCAGCGCATCATGGCGCTGAACGCCGCCGAGCTCTACCACCTGGTCTGAGTCGCGACGGCCGCGCCGCGGGGGTGGCGCGGCCGCTACGGCTTTTCGATGTACTCGGCGACGCGGTAGGCCATCGTGCGGCCGATGAAGCGCGCGATGTCGTCGCGGATGATGCGCTCGCCGGTAGCGGAGTCGAACATGTGCTGCACCGCGTCGTGCTCGCGCGCGAACGACAGCTCGGCGATGCCGTCCCACTCCTCGCCGGTCGGCGACAGGCGCTGATCGACGACGTTGGTGACGTAGGCGGTCAGCCGGGGGTGGTGCTTGAGCGCCAGCGGCACGTGGCCGTGCAACCAGTGCTCGACGAAATCGGCGTGCCCCATGCCCGCCCGGCGCTTGACCGGGCAGACGAGCTTGAGCCCGGGCGTGCGCTTGCCGACCGGAACGGAGTGCCGGGTGCTCTTGTGCACGTGTTCGGTGGTCGCGTACGCGTGGGCGCCGCCCATGAATCCCGCCACGTCGCGCCTGACGGTTTCTTCGCCTTCGGGAGAATCGTACAGCCGATCGCGGTAGTCCTGTAGTGTCGCGAAGGTGAGCTCGCCGACGCTGTCGAGCTCCTCGCCCGCCGGCGGGCAGTGCTCGACGATGTTGACGACGTACTTGCGCATCGCCGGATGGTGGCGCAGCGCGATCGGCACGTGGCCGTTCAGCAGCAGGTCGGTATAGCGCTCGTGCGTGATGTCGGGGCGGCGCCGGCAGAGGAAGATCAGCTTCACCATGCGAGCGGTACTTCTCGCACGTTGTGGGGCGGCGTCAAGCGTCCTTTCACGCCAGGGCACGCCACCAGGCCGCGACCACCGCGAGCAGCGCGGCGGCGGTGAGCACCCACTGCGCGACCGGCCGCAGCGGCCGGGGCCACAGTCGCGGCGTGGCCGCGCCGAGCCCGCCGCCGACGGCAAAACCGAAGAGATGCGCGAGCACGTCGGACTGCTCTCCCGTGCCGAGCAGGGCCAGCAACCCCAGCGCCGCCGCGACCGGCGCCCAGACCCGCCAGCGACCCGCGGCGCGCCGGTGCGCGGTCAGCTGCAGTCCGCCGAGGGCGCCGACGGCACCGAATATGGCCGTCGAGGCGCCCACCGCGATGTGGAAGTTGCCGCGCCATACGGCGTTGAGCAGATTGCCGCCGGCGCCGGCGAGCAGCATGAGACACAGGCCGACACCCGGGCCGACGGCGCGGCACAACGCCGTGCCGAACACCGCGCAGGCGGCTGCGTTGCCCGCCACGTGCGCGAGATCGGCGTGCAGCGTCAGCGCGGTCACCGTGCGCCAGATCTCACCGTGCAGGATGCGCGCCGCCGAGGCGCCGCCGGCATCGAACCAGGGAGTAGGGCCGCGCGGCCCGGTCAGAAAGAAGAAGGCGAGCAGCAGGGCGCCAGCCACGATGGCGGCGCGGGTGGGTCCGTACTCGATCGGCGCCGGCGGTGGCGGCGCCGGTGGTTGGTTCTCCCGTTCATAGGCGGCGAGCGCCTGAGCCGCGGCGCGTGCCTGAGCGGCCAGCACCACGACGCGGACGCCATCGGGGCGCGAGTCGAGCCGGTGCGCGATGCCACCTGACGCCAGGACCAGCGCCCACTCGTCCGCCTGCGCCCGACCGGCAGCGACGCGCAGCACAACCTCGGTGTCGTCCATCATCGTTGGGGCGGAACAGTAGCAGTTCTGCTCCCCCATCTCCTCTCAGCGCCGGGCTTGGCCGGGGCGGCGTTCCATGCGAGGAGAAGCCGGTGCGCATCCTGATCGTCGGAGCCGGCGCCGTCGGCGGATACTTCGGTGCCAAGCTGGCGCGGGCGGGCAACGACGTCGTCTTTGCGGCGCGCGGCGCGAACCTGACGGCGTTGCTCCAATCGGGCGTGCGCGTCGAGAGCGTTGACGGCGACTTCGCGGTCGCGCCGGTGCGGGCCGTGGCGACACCTGGCGAGGCGGGACCGTGCGACGTGGTGCTGATCTGCGTCAAGTCGTACGACACGCGCGCGGTGGCCGAAGCCCTCGCGGCTGCGGTGCGTCGCGACACGATCGTGCTGTCGCTGCAGAACGGCATCGAGAACGAGGCGGTGCTCGAAGCGGTGCTGGCTCTGCCGCCGATCCTGGCGGGCCTGGCGCAAATCGGGGCGGAGCTCGTCGCTCCAGGCGTAATTCGCCACGACTCGGGCGGGCGCATCATCTTCGGCGAGCCCGACGGTCAGGTTTCACCGCGCGCCGCCCGCCTGGCAGCGCTCTTCTCCGCCGCGACCATTCCACACCGTGTTTCGACGACCATCGCCGTGGCGAAGTGGAGCAAGTTGGCGTGGAACGCCGCCTTCAATGCCGTCTGCGCCATCAGCGGCGAGACCGTCGGCGGCGTGCTGCGCCGCGCCGATGGCGAGGCCCTGGTGCGCGAGGCGATGCGCGAAGTCGCCGCCGTGGCGCGCGCCAACGGCGTCGCCTTCGATCCGGCTCGCATCGAGGAGGAGATCGCGCACAGCCGCGCCGAGCTCGGACATCTGCGCCCGTCGACGCTGCAAGACCGCGCCCGCGGCGCCCGCCTCGAGCACGACGCGCTGAACGGCGCGGTCGTCCGCGCCGCCGCGCGCGCCGGGGTCGCGGCGCCGATCAATGCGACGCTGTGCCGGGTGTTGGACGCCAGCAGCGCCGCAGCGCGCAACTAGACACATGGGGCGCGATCTGTTCTATTCGCGCACTCCAGTATGGCAGGGCGGGCGAGAGCAGATATCGCGGCGGCGCTTCCCGAGGGGCGTGTGGCGGAGCGAACGCGCGCGCGCATTCTCGACGGCGCGCTGCGCGCGATCGCGCGTCACGGACTGACCAAACTCGGCATGAGCGACGTCAGCGCCAGCGCGGGCGTGTCGCGCGGCACGCTCTACCGATATTTCCCGAGCCGCGAGGAGCTGCTCGAGAATCTGGCGCGCTTCGAAGCCGAACGCTTTCAGCGCCGCGTCGGCGAGGCGTTGCGCAGCGCGCCGGCGGGGGCGCCGCGCCTCGAGCTGGCGCTGCAGCACGTGACGCGCTACGCGCGGGAACAGCCGGCGATCCAACGCCTGCTCGATACCGAGCCCGCGTTCGTGCTGACGTACGTACGCGAGAACTTTCCGACCTTGTGCGCGACGACGCGCGAGATGCTGGCGCCGCTGCTGCGGCCGTCCGCGGCCGTGCAGACGGGTGCGGTGGGTGCCGACCAGTTGGTCGACTGGCTGACCCGGGTGATGATCTCCGCGGTGCTGTTTCCCGACCCCGACCCCGACGGTCTGGCGCGCGGGCTGACGGCAGTGTATCGCGTGCTGACCGGGCCGCCGTCCTTGCCGGCACCCGCCGCACGGGCGAGCCGCCGCCCGTCAACCAGGCAACGTATCGAAAAGGAACGACGACGATGACAACAGGTATGGCGACGACCAACAAGCTCTTCGGCGGCACGATGATGAGTCCGATCGTGGACCCGTATCCGGTGTACAAAATGATGCGCGACGAGCACCCGGCATTCGAGATCAATACCATGATGGGCGTCATGTACATGGTCACCCGCTATGCCGACGTCGTCGAGGTGCTCAAGAACCAGGCCGTGTTTTCGTCGCGCGCCAACGCCCGCGGCATCGGCATCGTCATGGGCCGCACGATTCTCGAGATGGAAGGCAAGGAGCACGTCCGCCACCGCAACATCATTACCCCGTTCTTCAGCCCGCGCGCCATGAAGGGCGAGTCGCGCGACATGGTGCAGCGCATCGTCAACCAGCTCATCGACGAGTTCGAGGGTGATGGCGCGGCGGACCTGGTGCGACAGTTCACCTTCGTGTTCCCGATGCAGGTGATGGCGACGATCATCGGCATTCCGGTCGAGGACTACGCCGCCTTCCACCGCATGGCGATCGATCTCATCAGCGTCGGCGACGATCCCCCGCGCGGGTTCGCGGCGGCGCAGTCGCTGCTCGAGTACCTGCAGCCGATTCTCGACCGGCGCAAGCACGACCCGGCCGACGACCTGCTCAGCAAGCTCGTGCACGCGGAGGTCGAAGGGACGCGCCTGACCGATGAGGAGGTGCTCGGCTTCTTGCGCTTGCTGCTGCCAGCGGGGGCGGAGACGACCTACCGCCTGACCGGCAGCTGCTTGTTCGCGCTGCTCACGCAGCCGGGGGTGCAGGACGCCATCATGGCCGACCGCTCGAAGCTCGACCTGCTCGTCGAAGAGACGCTGCGCTGGGAGTCGCCGGTGCAGTTCGTCTCGCGCGAGACGACGCAGGCGGTGAACATCTCGGGCAGCGAGGTGCCAGAGGGCGCCATGCTCTCGGTGACCGTCGGCTCCGCCAACCGCGACGAACGACATTTCCCCGACCCGGATCGCTTCGATCTGAACCGCAAGAACGACGACCACGTCGCATTCGGTTTCGGCCAGCACTTTTGCGCCGGCTCATTTCTGGCGCGGCTCGAGACCGACGTGGCGCTCAACACGCTGATCGATCGCTTGCCCAATCTGCGTCTCGACAAGACGCAGGAATCGCAAGTCGTCGGCCTGGCGTTCCGCTCGCCGAATCGACTGCCGGTTCTCTTCGACCGTTGATCCGCACCTGGAGGCCGTGACGATGCCCCTCGATCCGAAGGTAAAGGCTTTGCTGGAACAAGTTGCCGCAATGGGGATGCCTCCGTTCGAGGCCCTGCCAGTCACGGAAGCGCGGCTGGCAATCATGGCGATGGCGGCGATGGGCGGCGACCCGCCGCCGGTCGCCAAGATCGAGAGCCGCGCCATTCCGGGTCCGGCCGGCGACATTCCGGTGCGCATCTATACGCCCGAAACCTCGGGCGCTGCCGCACCGCTGCCGGTGCTGGTGTACTTTCACGGCGGCGGCTGGGTGATCGGCAACCTCGACACCCACGACGGCACCTGCCGTGCGCTCGCCAGTGGGGCCGGGTGCATCGTCGTCTCGGTCGACTACCGCCTGGCGCCGGAGAACAAGTTTCCCGCCGCGCCGGAAGACTGCTACGCCGCCACGCAGTGGGTGGCCGACAATGCCGCCTCGTTCGGCGGCGACGGCTCGCGCCTCGCGGTCGGTGGCGACAGCGCCGGCGGCAACCTCAGCGCCGTCGTGTCGCTGATGGCGCGCGATCGCGGCGGGCCGCCGTTGCGCTTTCAGCTGCTGATCTACCCGGTGACCGACGCCGCGCGCGACACCGTATCGTACCGCGAGAATGCCGACGGCTACTTTCTCACCGCGGCGAGCATGGAGTGGTTCTGGAACCACTACCTGCCGACGGCCTACGACGGCGACAACCCGCTCGCTTCGCCCCTGCGCGCGCCGAGCGTGGCCGGCGTGCCGCCCGCCCTGGTGATCACGGCTGAGTTCGACCCGCTGCGCGACGAGGGCGAAGACTATGCGACGCGCCTGGAGGGCGCCGGCGTGCCGGTGCGCCTGACGCGCTACGACGGGATGATCCACGGCTTCTTCGGCATGGGGTCCGTCCTCGATCAGGCTCGAACGGCGGTGGCTGAGGCCTCTGCCGCGCTGCGCAAGGCATTCGCGGCCTGACCCGGCGGGCCGGTCGCGTCCGCCGCGCATTCTAGTCGACGAGCATGGACTTCCTGTCGCGCCTCCTGACGCTCGTCGAGGACATCCGCGAAATCCCGCACTTCAAGCGCGTCGGCGACGCCCTCAAACGCGGCGGAGCGGACGGCTTTCCCACCTGCGGCTACGTCATGCGCGAGCAGGCCGAGAAGATTCCCGACCGCGTCGCGCTGCGCTTCGAGGACGAGACGGTGACGTATGGCGCCTACAACGCCGACGTCAATCGCTACGCCGCGGTCGTGCGCACCGCCGGCGTCCGGCGCGGCGCGGCGGTGGCGATCATGATGGAGAACTCGCCCGCCTTCCTCACGGCCGAGGGCGCGATGGCGAAGCTCGGAACGATCGGCGCCTTGATCAACACCAACCTGCGCGGTGCGGCGCTGGCGCATGTGCTGAACGCCTCGACCGCGCGCCTCGTGCTCGCCGACGAGGCGTCTCTGCCGGCGTTGCGCGAGCTGGGCAGCCTCGAGGGGTTCGACGTGTGTGTCGGCGTGCCGCCGCACATGCTTGCGGGCACGCCCTTCCGCTCGCTGCTCGAGGCGCTCGATGCCGCCAAGCCGGCGGAGCCCGACATTCCCGACGTCAAGGTCGGCGACGTGATGATGTACATCTACACGTCGGGCACCACCGGGTATCCGAAGCCGACCATCATCCGCCACGCGCGCTTCACCATGGGCGGGCACTCGCTGAAGCTGCTCCTCGACCTGCGCCCCGGCGATTGTTCGTACGCGCCGACGCCGCTCTACCACGGCTACTCGAACTTCGTCGGCTTCGCGCCCGCGTTTCACAACGGCTCGGCCTTCGCATCGCGGCGCCGATTCTCCGCCAGCCACTTTCTCGACGACGTGCAGCGCCACGATGTGACGCACTTCATGTACGTCGGCGAGCTGTGCCGCTACCTGCTGCGCCAACCCGCCAGCCGCCGCGATCGCGAGCACCGCATTCGCGTCGCCACCGGACCGGGCCTGCGGCCCGACATCTGGCAGGAGTTCGTCGACCGCTTCGGCATCGCGCGCATCATCGAGACCTACGGGCAGACGGAGGCCAACCTCAGCCTGATGAACCGCCGCGGACGCGTCGGCTCGGTCGGGCGCTGCGCGCCGACCACACACGGGCAGCTCAAGCTGGTGCGCTACGACGTCGAGCGCCAGGCGCCGCTGCGCGGCCCAGACGGCCGGTTGATCGAGTGCAAGCCAGGCGAGGTCGGCGAGCTGATCAGTGTGGTCGCCGCCTCGACGGCGATGAGCTTCGACGGCTATGTCGACAAGGCCGCCAACGAGCAGAAGCTGCTGCGCGACTGCTTCGCGGACGGCGATGTGTACCTGCGCACCGGCGACCTGCTGCGCCGCGACCGCGCCAGCTACTACTACTTCGTCGACCGACTCGGCGACACGTTTCGTTGGAAGGGAGAGAACGTCGCCACCGCCGAGGTCGCCGAACTGCTCAACGCCGCCCCCGGCGCCAGCGAGACCGCCGTCTACGGCGTGCGCGTCCCCGGCACCGAAGGCCGTGCGGGCATGGCCTTCGTCGTCTTACAGCCCGGCGCGTCGTTCGACCCCTCGGCGTACTATGCCTTTGCCGCGCGCGCGCTGCCGGCCTATGCGCGACCGCTGTTCGTGCGCATCGGCGCCAGCATGGACGTCACCGGCACGCTCAAGCACACCAAGACGCGCCTGCAGGACGAGGCCTACGACCCGACGCGAGTCACCGATGCCCTCTACTTCCGCGACGACCGCGCGCACACCTACGTGCCGCTCGACGCCGCGCTGAAACAACGCATCGACGCCGGCGAGATGGACCTCTAGCCAAGGTCCGTCATCGAATAGGATTGCGCCGCTTGTAGGTGCCATTCATACTCGGCTCATGCCGAACGCTCGCAAGTTGACGTACACCGTCGTCCTCGAAGAGGATCCTCCCGGGCACTGGCACGCCTACGCTCCCGCAGTCCCGGGCTGCTTCGGAGGCGGGCGCACGCGGGCCGAGGCGCTTCGGCAATACCGCGCTGCGTTGCGACTTCACCTCAAGGAACTCGCGGCCGGCGGCGGGTCGCTTCCGATCGAGCGTCGCTCGCCTGCAGTTCAGGTCGTCGTTCCGGCCTAATGGCCGATCTGCCCGCGCGGCGGGTGATTCGTGCCCTGGAGCGCGCAGGCTTTGTGCTCGTGCGCCAACATGGATCCCACCGCCTGTATCGCAACGCCGAGGGGCGCCAGCTCACTTTTGCCTATCACGACGCGGTCCGTCTCGGGACGCCAGCCCTCCGCAGGGTAGCGCGTGATGCAGGCCTCACGATTGAGCGCCTCCTCGCGCTGGCCTGACGTGTCGGAGCGCCACTTGCCTGGGAGGTGCGGCGCTCCTCCACGTGTCGCTCGTCAGGTCGCCCTTCTCTCCAGGTTGACCCCAGGATCACTTGCACCAAAGGGACTGCGGAGCCTGCCTGCGGGGTCGGACATCGGCGGACCCACTAGGGACGGATTCCTTCGCTGGTTTTTTGTTGCCAACCGCTCGCCGGATGCGCTAGACGAAAAAGTGAGACGTAATCACTCAGGGAGGCGACGGAATGTCGCAAGGTGCACACCAGGGGGCGAGAAATCAGGAGATTCTGAAACCGCGGTCGCATGGGGCAGTCGCGGTTCGGGGTGGACCGCGACAGAGCGCGTCCCACTACAGGTAGCCGCACGCTAGGAGTATGCACCTAAGTACCGTCCACTAGGGCGGTCAAAGGGAAGGGGGAAACGTTCATGTACCAACTTCGCAGTGTAACCGTCGCGCTCGGCCTGTGCCTTCTGCCGTCAACATATGCAATGGCCGCTGCCCCGCTTACCACGCCGCCGATCACTGTGCTCTTTACGTCAACGACTCTGTCATGCCAGGCGGTCAACGTCGGAACGGTACCGCTGGCTTTGACGGCAGAACTTGTGAGATCTGATGGCACCGTCGCTTTTTCGTGTGGCGACCCAGTCGTGAACCCCGGCGAGTCGGCAGGCTGCGGGGGGGGCGCATCTAGCGGGAACAGTTACTATTGTCGGTTCACTGGGGGGAGTAAGAAAAAGGTGAGAGCGTCTATCATCTCCAACAGCGACAACGGGGCTGGTGACTATATGCCGACTGCAGCCCTTCCCGCGCAGTAACGAAGCGTACCTGCCGACCAAGCAGGAGGGCGATTGGCGACCCGCCGTCGCCTCTCAGCCTGGAAGGCGACAAACGAGGGCCACTCACCGCGCTACTCTAACCCAGCATGATCATGCCGCCGTCGACGGCGAAGGCCTGGCCGGTGATGAAGCGCGGGGCGTCGCTGGCGAGGAAGACCAGAACGGGGGCCATGTCATGGTCGGGATCGCCGAGGCGGCCGCCGAGTGGAACGACGTGCTGCATGGCCATGTCGTGGATCATGCGCTCCTGGTCCGACATGCGCGCCCGCCAGGCGTCGTACATCGGCGTCCAGATCGCCGGCACGATCGAGTTCACCGTGATGCCGTACTTCGCCCACTCCTGCGCCACCGTGCGCGTCCACGCCATCACGGCGCCCTTCGACGCCGAGTAGTGCGCCGAGCCGGCCTGGCCGCGGATGGCGGCGCCGGAACCGAAGTTGATCATGCGCCCACCGCGTTCCTTCATGTGCCGGAAGGCGGCCTGGTTGGTGTACAACGTGCCCTTGACGTTGACGTCGAAGACCAGGTCCCACTCGTCGTCCGGAATGTCCTCCGCCGGCGTGCGCCGTTCGACCCCGGCGACGTTGGCCATCACGTCGAGCCCACCGAGGGCGGCGACCGCCTGATCGAAGACGGCGAAGACCTCGTCGCGCCGGCCGATGTCGCAGTGGTAGTAGCGCACGACCTCGCCGGCCTCGGCCGCGACGCACCGGCCGCCTTCGTCGTCGACGTCGAGCGAGGCGACGCGCGCTCCCTCGCGCGCGTAGGCGCGCACAGCCGCGGCGGCGATTCCGCTCGCGCCACCGGTGACGATGATCCGCTTGCCGTCCAGTTGCCCCATGCAAGAGGATCTAGACGGGCTCCGCCGCAGGGGTCAAGCGGCTCAGCGACCGTAGCATTCGGCGACCGCGAGCTCGTCGCCGGACTTGACGGTCTTGTACTTGTGGAAGAAGGCGTCGTCGACGCGGCGCTCGCGTTTGGAAACCTTGGCGCGCCGGTAGCGGCGCAGCTGGCCCGGGCCGGCGTTGTAGACAGCGTAGGTGGCGCGGGCCAAGCTGTCGACCGTGCCGGTCGCCTTGTGCTCGCCCTTGGCGATCGCCTGCTTGACCAGGTACTCGAGCAGAATCTCGCTGCCGGCGTTGGCGTTGTAGCTGATGTCGGTCTGCAAGCCCTTCAAATCGTAGAAGCCGCGCCAGACGTTCTGGTTGACCTGCATGATGCCGACCGATCCGGCGGGCGACTTGATCGGGTAGACTTTGCCGCCGACCTTGAGGAACTGCCGCCAGCAGCTCTCCTGCCACGCGGCGGAGAGGACGAGCCAGCGGTAGAGGTCGTGGAACTCGCTGGCGAGAGTATGAGTCGAGAGTGTGCGGGCCGCGGCGGCAGTCAGCACATCGCGGACGATCGGCAGGTACTGGTCGAGCTCGTCGCGCGACGGCACCCAGTTCTTGAGCCGGTTGAGCGCGGCGCGGTCGGGCCCGGCCGCTGCCCAGGCGCGGCTGAACAGCCACGCGCTCAGGTCGACGTCCGGGTTCTCCTCGGGCGGTGGCAGTGGGTCGCCGAATCCGAGCGCGCGGCGCAGCACCGGATCGACGTCGAGGCGGTATTCGACCGGATCCTCGGCGGTGGCAGGAGCCACGATACGCGCCAGGCGGCGGAGGCCGTCGCTGGAGATATCGAAGCCGACGGCCGGGCCGAGCTCGTCGATGGCAACCAGCGCATCGCCGGCGGCGACAAAGCCGAGGTAGCGTGCGGCCGCGGCACCCGGCAGGTCCGAGCTCAGCCGGCGCAGCACCGGCGCAAGGCGCTCCCAGGTGCGCAGAAACAGCGGCAGCACCGGGTCGGTCTCGTGCGGCTCGGTCGGCGCCAGGGCCTCGAGCAGGTCGTAGCGCGCCTCGATCAACACTTCGAACAGCGCGTCGCTCAGCTCGGCCGTGCCGCTGTCCAACGCCGCGATCTTGACCACGAAGACGAGGAACGAATCCCACGATTGCCAGGCCGCGTCCCAGGCGTCGAGCTCGGCGCGCGACAACGTCGGCTCGGGCACGGGAGGAACCACCGCTTCGCTGCCGACCCGGTCGGGCACGTCGAAGGCGAGCGTGGCGGTGACGCCGGTGGCGGTGGGCTGCACGCCTTGCAGCGTCAGCGAGTCGAGCAGCTGCTGCGTGCGCTGCACGTCCTCGCTCGGCAATACCGTCGGCAGCAGGGCGCCGAGCTCCTGTAGAGCGGGCTGCAGGTCGACGGCCAGCATCTCGAGGCGCGGGTGGACGTACTGCTTGACCCAGTCCCAGATCACGCCGGTCGCCTGCTTGTGACCGTTGGGGCCGAACAACTGTGAATCGACCACCGCGAAGCGCACGACGGCGACGCCGGGCGTCACCCGCGGCTCTTCGAAGATCTGCACCGAGCCCTTCCAATTCAGCAACACCAGGCACTGCTGGCCGACCGCGGTGCCGACGCGCGCTTCGCCGGCGCTGGTGACGCGCACGCGTCCGGCGTCGCTGTCGACCTGCGGCGCCGACAGTGTCAGGTAGTTGCACCCCGAGCCGTCGTTCCACACGCGCGCGGTCTGGTCGGGGTCGGTATAGATCTGCTGGATCAGCGCCTGGCGCAGGAAGGCGTGATCGAGGGCCACCGGCACCGTCACGGGGCGGGCCAGAGCGGGCGCAGCGAGCTGCAAGAAGGCGATGAGCAGGGCTGCAATGCGCACAGAGTCGACCGCGGTTGGCATCTGCTTAGAGCGCTACGGGCAGCGCGTCAACGGGGTCGGGAAGCGATTGCACGGTCGTGGCGAGGCGCCGCGCCCTCAGGCTACCTGGCGCGCCGCCGGGCCGGGGTCGCTGGCGATGAGCGCGGCGAACTGCTCGGCTTCGATGACTTCCTTCTCCAACAGCAGCGCCGCAATGCGGTCGAGCAGCGGGCGCTTCTCGCGCAACAACTGGGCGACGCGCGCCATGCGCTGCTCCATGATCGACTTCACTTCGAGGTCGAGCGCCTGCGCCGTCGCCTCGCTGTACTCGCGCCCACCTTCGGTCCATCCCACCTGGCCGAGGAACGGCGACCGCTGGCGCGGAAACGTCATCGGGCCGAGGGTCTTGCCCATGCCGTATTCGAGCACCATCGAGCGCACGATTTCGGTGGCGCGCTGCAGGTCGTTGTGCGCGCCGGTGGAGATCTCGCCGAAGACCAGCTCCTCGGCGGCCCGGCCACCGAACAAGACGTCGATACGTCCCTCCAGCTCCTGGCGCGTCATCAGGTAGCGGTCCTCGGTGGGCAGCTGCTGCGTGAAGCCGAGGGCGCCGATACCGCGCGGGATGATCGAGATCTTGTGCACCTTGTCGGCGTGCTCGGTGAAGGCCGCGACCAGCGCGTGACCGCTCTCGTGCACGGCGACGATCTGCTTCTCGTGCGGGTTGATGAGGCGGTTCTTCTTCTCCAGCCCGGCGACGACGCGGTCGATCGCTTCGTCGAAGTCGGCCATCTCGACCTGTTGCTTGTTGCGCCGCGCGGCCAGGAGCGCCGCCTCGTTGACGACGTTGGCGAGATCGGCGCCGACGAACCCCGGCGTGCGCTGAGCCAGCACCGCGAGGTCGACGTCGGGCGCCAGCTTGACGCCCTTGGCGTGGACGCGCAGCACGGCTTCGCGCCCGACCCGATCGGGGCGATCGACCAGCACCTGGCGGTCGAAGCGGCCGGCGCGCAGCAGCGCCGGATCGAGGATCTCGGGCCGGTTCGTGGCCGAGAGAATGACGACGCCCTTGGCGGTATCGAAGCCGTCCATCTCGACCAGCAACTGGTTCAGCGTGTGCTCGCGCTCGTCGTGGCCACCCATGCCGCCGCCCATGCCGCGCGCCTTGCCGAGCGCGTCGAGCTCGTCGATGAAGACGATGCACGGGGCCTTGGCCTGGGCCTGCGCGAACAGGTCGCGCACGCGCGCCGCGCCCATGCCGACGAACAGCTCGACGAATTCGGAGCCGCTGATCGAAAAGAACGGCACGCTCGCCTCACCGGCGACGGCTTTGGCCAGCAGCGTCTTGCCGGTGCCCGGCGGCCCCACCAGCAAGACGCCCTTCGGCAGCTTGCCGCCCAGGGCGCGGAACTTCTCCGGCGTTTTGAGAAAAGAGATGACCTCCTGTAGCTCCTCCTTGGCCTCGTCCTGGCCGGCGACGTCGTCGAAGGTCACGCCGGTCTCTTTCTCGGCGTAGATCTTGGCCTTGCTCTTGCCGAAGGCCATGACGCCGCTGCCGGTGCCCATGCGCTTCATGGCGAAGAACCAGATGCCGACGAAGATCACCGCCGGCAGCACCCAGGACAGCACCGAGGCGAGCAGGGGATTCTCGTATTGGCCGCGAAACTCGACGCCGTGCCTCTGCAGCTCCTTGACCAGCGCCGGGTCGCCGACGGGAACGGTCGTAAAGCGCACCGGCTCCGCCTTCGTATCCCCGCTAGCAGCGGCGTCATCGGCGCGGAACTGGCCGCGGATCAGCGTATCTGAAATGAGTACTTTCTCGACCTTTCCGGCCGCGACGAGCGACTTGAACTCGGAATAGCTGATCTCCTTGACGCTCGGGGCGAAGAAGTTCTGGATCAAGACCATCAAGCCGAGAGCCAGGACGAAGTAGCCGATCGAGAAGGTTTGTTTCTTTTCCATGCCGTGGTGCCACCTTTCCGGTGCGTGCCCCCGAGTGACTGGATTCTAAGGCCTCGCAGCGCCACGTCAACGTGCGGGGCGCGAATCGCTGCCGCGCGGGCGGTGCCTCGGGTTGACGGCGCGCCCGCGGCGGCGCATGGAAAGGGGGCGAGAGCGAGGTGCGGTGCGGTACGCGATGTTCGCCTGGGCGGCGCTGGCCGCGACCGGATGCGCGGCGGTGGTGTCGCCCGCCGTCCCGACACCACTGGAGCGCAGCGGCTACACGCAGCTGGGCAGCTCGGCCGAGATCGCCGGCTTTCTCGGGCAGCTCGCGGCGACCTCGCCGACCCACGCCGCCCTGGTGACGATCGGGCACTCGGCCCTCGGCCAACCCCTGCACGCGCTGCTGCTCTCGCGCGATCTCGCGGCGCTGCGCGATGGGCACCCGGCGCCCGACCGGCTGGTGGCGATGGTGATCGGATCGCAACACGGCATGGAGCCGTCGGGGACCGAAGCGATCCTGCGCCTGGCGCGCGAGGTCGTGGCCGCGCCGTCGGCGGCGCTCGAGGGCATGGACCTGGTGCTGATCCCGAATAGCAATCCCGATGGCCACGATACGGGCAAGCGGGTCAACGGCCACGGCGTCAACCTGAGCACCAACTTCACCACGCTGAGCGAACCGGAGGCGCAGGCGATTGTCGGCGCGCTGGAACGCTGGCAGCCGTCGGTGGTGCTCGACGTGCACGAGTCGGCCGTCTTCAAGCGCTCGACGCTCGGCGCGCAGGGCTACCTGACCGATGTCGAGGCGCAGTTCGAGCTGGCCAACAATCCCAACGTCGACGCCGGGCTGGCCGCATTTGGGCGCCAACGGCTGCTGCCCGATGTCCTGGCGCTGGTCAACGCCCAGGGCCTGCCGGCGCAGCACTACTTCGGCGAGATCACCGACATCGCGCAACCGATCACGCACGGCGGCCTGACGCTGAAGAACCTGCGCAACGCGGCGGCGATGCGCGGGTCGGTCTCGTTCCTGGTCGAGAACCGCCTCGACCCCAAGGCCGGCACGTACCCGACCTGGCGCAACATCGGGGCCCGTGTCAGCAAACAGTCCCTCAGCATCAGCGCCTATCTCGCCGCCTGTCGCGCCCATCGGGTCGAGATCCTGCGCCTCACCGAGCAAGCGCGGGTCGCCTGGCAGTCGCCGCCAGCGGGCGAAGAGGTGTCGCTCTTCGCGGCTTATGCGCCTGATCCGATTCAACCGCGGGTGATGATCCGCCTGCGGCGGGTGGACGGCGGCGAGTCGGTGCAGCGCGAGTTCGACTACCACGGCGCCGTGGACGCCCGCCACGCGCTCGTCCTGCCGCGCGCCTATGCCGTCACTGCCAATCAGGCCGTGCTGCGCTCCGTGCTCGACCGCCAGGGCATCCGGTACACGGAGACGAGCGCGCCGACCACAGCCGCCGTGCTGACGCAGCGCATCGAGGCCAGGTCGGTGGTGCCGGCCCGGCACGGCTGGAGTCACGCCGATTATCGCATCGACGTGCGTCGCCAGGAGCTGGCCCTGCCGCCTGGCACACTGTGGATTCCGCTCGATCAGCCGGCGCGTCGCCGTATCGCGCTGCTGCTCGAGCCGTTGTCGAACAGCAGCCTCTTCGAGGACCCGGCCTACAGCGGCTTGGTTCGGATCGGAGAGGACTTTTTCATCCAGCGCATCGACGGCTGAGCCGAGCGGAACGGGGGAATTTCCCTGGTTTACGTAGCTGGCGCAGGTTGTTAACAAGGACCGCGGACGATTTCGGGGGGCCGGGGAGCATGAGCAAGATCTGGGATGCGATGAAGCAGGCCGAGCGCGAGCGCGAGCTGCTCGACGAGCCCGAGGCCGAAGCGCCGGTTGAGCCCCTGACGCCGAAGCAGCTGACGGCGGTGTCGACGCTGCTCGACACCGATTCACTCGCCGATGCGGCGCAGGCCGCCGGAGTCAGCGAGAACACCCTGCGCCGTTGGCTGGCCTTACCGCACTTCGTCGCCGCGTACGACGCGGAGACGCACGGGCGCTATGGCAGCGCCATGGCGCTGCTGCGCGCGGCGAGTGGCGAGGCGGCACAGGTGCTGCGCCTGGCCCTGCGCGGCGAGGTCGATGCCGTCCGCGTGCAGGCGGCCGTGGCGGTCCTGGACCTCGCCAACAAGGCCGAGATGGCCGACGCGATGGTGCGCGTTGGACGCCGGCGGAGGCCAAAGAGCGCGGGTTGAACGGGGGCTGGGGAGGCGGAGAGGGGCGGCGCTCGGTGGCGACATGTGTGAGAAGCGTCATTTCTTGGTCTCGAGCGCGCGCGCTCCGCTGTTCCCCCTGCGCTCCACACCCTGCCTTGCGGGCACGGCCGGTGCCGATTCGGAGCTGGCACCATCGTTGCAAAAATAACGGCTGTACAGACCGATCCGCTCGAAACAGTCGGACGCAAGAAATCATGAGAGTTCCCGCCCAGTCTTTGCGATTGCTGCTGCCGGTGATGTTCGCCTTGTGCAGCGCCGCGGCGGCGGCCGAGGCGCCCAGCGTGGCGGGGCGAGTTCACTACTATCGGGGCGATCAGGGCGTCAGCGGGGTGACCATCGAGCTGCAGGGCTCCGGGATAATGCAGGCGATGACCGATAGCGACGGCGGCTACAGCATCGGCAGCGCCGAACCGGGGGACTGGCAGATCATGCCCTCGAAAACCGGCGAGCTCTACGACGGCATCAGCTCGCTGGACGCCGCCTTCGTGCTGCAGTCCGTAGTCGGCTTACGCCAGTTCGACAGTATGCAGGCGCTGGCCTGTGACGTGACCGGCGACGGCCGCGTCAGCTCGCTCGATGCCGCCCGGATTCTGCAGTACCGCGCCGGTCTGCGGAGCCGCCTGCCGGTCGCTATCGCGTGTGGTTCGGATTGGGCTTTTGTGCCCGAGTCCGGCGCGGGAGCGAACCAACCGCCGCTGATGGGCGGAGGATGCCAGCTCGGGAGCATCGCGCTGGCGCCGCTCGTGCCGCCGGCCGATGACGAGAACTTCGCCGCCGTGCTGTTCGGCGATTGCACCGGCAACTGGCGCCAGCCCACCGCAACGCCGACAGCGACTGAAGTGGTTGCCGAGGCGACGGCTACCGAGACCGAGACGGCCGCGCCAAGCGCGACGGAAACCGCGACACCGACGGCGACGTCGACGTGGACCGAAGAGCCGAGCCCGAGCCCGACCGAAACGGCGCGCGACACTCCGACGGCGACGGAGACCCCCACCCAGACCTCCACCGTGACGTTGACCCCGACGCCGAGCTGGACACCGACCTCGACGCTCCCGCCGGCGGCAACTGGCACGTCAACCAAGACGCCGACGCGGACGCCGACGGCGACGCCGACGGCCACCGCGACGAAGACGCCGACGGCTACCAGGACACCGACCTGGACGAGGACGCAGACGCCGACGGCCACCGCGACCAGGACCAAGACGCCGACCAACACGGCCACGCCGACTGCGACGCCGACCGCGACCCGGACCGTCACCCCCACGTTCACCGTCACGCGAACGCCCACGGCGAGCCCGACAGCGACGCCGACGCGCACACCAACCGCGACGTGGACGCCATCACTGACGCGTACGCCGACCGTGACGCGCACCGTGCCGCCGACGTTTACCAATACGCCCACCGCGACCCCGACGTGCCCGGGCGGTATCACCTGGGAGATCTCCAGCGCGGTGCCGATCAGTCAGCAGAGTGGCGGCAGCATCTGGCTGACCAGGACGGTGCCGACCTCGACCGGCTGGGGTATCTTCTGGCTGCGCCAGGACCCGAACGCCACCTCGATCGCGCGGCTCTACTACGCCCACGTCAACTTCAACGGCCAGCTCACGCATGGGCCGCTGGCGGTGATCGACATCCCCAAGATCTCGTTCCGCTCCCACTACTACATGGTGGCGTGGCACGATGATCACTACGGCCTGCTGATCGCCGACCGCGCGCAACTCTACTACTACAACCTGTCCCTCGATGGCGTGAAGTCCGGCCAGCGCATCGTCGGCCCGACCCTGTTCACCTCGACCGTGTATGATCAGGAATCCGACGGCGACCTCGACAGCCACCCGGGCGGCTTCCTCGGCGTGGTCGAAGGCGAGTGCGAAGGCCACTCGTGTAGCTATGCGTTCAAGCTCGGCCCCGACGGCGTCCCGGCCGGGGCGGTCCTCAACCTGGTCGACTTCGACTTCACGCACCAGTTCTATCCGACCGCCGCTTTCGACGGCACGGGCTTCGCGATCTTGAGCGTCAAGGACATTCAGATCAGCGGCGGCGGCGTGATGACCAAATACCTGTCTCCCAACGGCTCGCTCGGCACCCATTCGAAGGTGATCCCGAGCAAGGAATACCTGTGGGACGAATTCCCCGACATCGCCTGGAACGGCACGTACTTCGGCGCGCTGTGGACCGAGAACTCGGCCCGCTCGCACTCACAGCCGTGGCAGATTCACTTTGCCGCGTTCCGGCGCACGAGCTCGGGCAGCACATTGATCGGCGAACGCGTGCTGGACCAGATGATGCCGAAGTCGAATCAGCGTTGGACGACGCAGGTGCACGGCGTCGGCTCCGACTGGGTCGTGCAGTACGGCAGCACGCAGAGCGACGGGTCGATCCTCGCCGTCTACGAATGGCTCGACAGCACCGCGCAGTCGAAGGCGGTGTTGACGCCCTTCACGCTCACCGCCGACGCCCTCGGTTCGAGCGCCCACTTCGCCCCTGGGGCCGTCGGCTCCATCGGCATCGCGCGCGGCGATGCGCTCAGCGGCGGGGGAACGCAGGTCACCTTCCAGCGTCTGGATCCGCCGGCCTGCGCGCCGTGAACTGTTCCACCACGGGCGCCGGAACGCCGAGCGCCTCGGCCAGGTAGGGCAGCGCTTCGTCGGTCAGCGAGAGCTCCGGCGCGAGCCGCTTGCCGAGACCCTCGGCGGTCATCAAGGCCAGATTCACCATCGTCATGTGACTGCGGGCGTGGATGTGGTGGCGGCGCAGGATGTCGAAGATGCGGCCGATCTCCAGCGTAACCTGCATGTTGCCCAGGCCGCGCCGGTGCAGGCTGTCGACCAGGGCCATCATCTCGGTCTCATAGGCGGCGTAGTCGGGCGTCGCGGTGTACGGCGCATTCTCGTAGAACAGGCGCGCGACGGTGTGCCCGTCACCGGTGGCGAAGGCAAAGAGTGTTCGCGCCGTCATCAGCCGGTCGGCATCGACCAAGGTGCCGACCAGGCCGAGATCGAACAGCACGACGCGGCCGGGGGCGAAGAAGCGCATGTTGCCGGCGTGCAGGTCGGCGTGGACGAAGCCGTGCAGGAAGATCATGCGGCAGACGCAGCGCATGCCGGCTTCGACGACGCGTCGCACGTCGATGCCGCGCGCTTCGAGGTCGGCTTCGCGGACGCCGTCGATGAACTCCATGGTCAAGACGGCGTCCGAGCACGCGGCGGGAAACAGCCGCGGGAACACGATGTCGGGGTCGTCGGCGAAATTGCTGGTGAAGCGCTCGTTGTTGCTGGCCTCGCGCGCGAGATGGATTTGCTCTTCGACGGCGTCGCAGAACGTATGCAGAGCGCCGGCCAGCGAGATCATGCGCAGCGAGGGCACCAGGCGTTCGAGCGCGCGGCCGACGAAGAGCAGGATGGAGCGGTCGAGCTGCACCTTCTCGAGAATATCGGGCCGGCGCACTTTGACCGCGACGACGTCGCCGGTGGCGCGCAGGACGGCGCGGTGCACCTGCGCCACCGACGCGGCGGCGACCGGCTCGGGGTCGAACTGGGCAAAAAGGTGCTCGAGGGGCGTGCCGAAGTCGGCTTCGATCGTCCGCCGGACGGCGTCGAACGGGAAGGGCGGCACGCGGTCCTGCAGCACCGCCAGCTCTTCGATGAGCGGGCGGTTGAGGAGATCGCCGCGCGTCGAGGCGATTTGTCCGACTTTGATGAACGTCGCGCCCAGCTGCGTGCAGAGACGGACCAGGGCACGGCCGGCGGCCCGCGACAGTGCGGCGGATCCGCGGCCGCGCCAGCGCAGCCACTCGCGCCCGAACACGCCGAGGGCGGCAGCGGTGGCCACGATCATCTGCGCGGTGCGCACGGCGATGCGCCAGGTGTGGGAGCGGCGCAAGGGGTTCCTCCTTGGTCGGTGGGGTTGATTGGCGACCGGGGCGGCGCGGCCCCGGCCAACGTTCTTTAGGCGGTTGCCGCGGCGAGGGGAAGTCGGGCGGCGAATTGACAAAGCCGGCGCGGGCACCGACAGTGGCGCTTCGGTTATGCGCAGCACGCACGCGAAGCCGGCGCGACTGTGCGCGACGGCGACCGCCCTTCGCCGGTCGCGCGTGGCGCTTGCGGCCCGTCTCTTGGCCCTGACTGTGGTGATATGTGCGGGCCGGGCGCAGGCCCAGGATCCCACGCCGACCGACACGGCTGAGCCCGTTGCCACGCCGTCGGAGACGCCCATCGGTGAGACTCCGGAGCCGAGCGCCACGTCGACCCCGATGCCATCGGAGACCGCGCTGCCGCCCACGCCGACGCCGACCACGGAACTGCCGCCGTCGCCGAGCGAGACGGCGACCGCGTCGGATACGGAAACGCCGACGGAGACCATGCCGCCGACGGAAACCGGCACGCCGACGCCGACGGCGACCCGCACCCCGCTGCCGACGGAGCGGTTGCCGCGCGGCTGCGATGGGCCGACTGTAGGCGAGGAATTGGGCTGCGGGGACGTGGTCACCTGCTCGATCGCCTCCCGCGGCGACACCAAGAGCTATACGTTCGACGCGCTGGCCGGCGACGGCGTGTGCATCAGCACGGCGCCGCTCAACAACTCGGCGATCCAACCGCGCTGGCGCCTGCTGAAGGAATTCCGCACGGTCCCAGGCTGCTCGACGCAGTTCGGCGGGCTCGCCTGTTGCGACGGGCTGACCGAAAACGGCACCTACCGCATCGTCGTGCAAGACGCCGGCGACGACGACACGGGCGAATATGCCATCTCGCTGCACGGCATCAGCTCCGCCAACCGCGCCGAGGGGCTCAATTGCGCGGCCCATTTGCCCTGCGGCGGCGGCGTCGAGGCACGGCTGCGCCAGCACGGCGACATCGACGCCTACCGCTTTGCGGCGGCGGCGGGTGATGCCGTCACCATCACCACGACGACCGAGCAGGGGTCGCCGATCGAGCCGCGCTGGCAGCTCTACCGCCCGGACGGGAAGCAGGAGGGCGGTTGCAACACGGCGTTCGGCGGGCAGGACAACTGCGATGACCTGCCGCAGAGCGGGACCTACACGCTAGTCGTATCGGACGCCGGGCTGGACGAGATCGGCTCGTACGCGGCCTCGGTCCAGATCGTGTCTGAAACCAACTGTTGCGCCCTGCCGCTCGGTGGCGGCGAGTCGACCAGCGGCGAGATCAAAGCCCGCGGTCAGACTGATACCTATGCATTCTTCGCCGGCGTCGGACAGGGGGTGACGATCAATACGGCGGTCGCCGCCCAGTCGCCGATCGAGCCGGCATGGAAGGTGTTTGCGCCGGACGGCCGCGCGCTCCGCAGTTGCGCCAGCGCGGCAGGCGGGCTCGCCAGTTGCACGTCGCTACCCCTGTCGGGCACCTATGTGGCGATGGTGTTCGACGCCGGCTTCGACGAAGTCGGAGGCTACAGCATCGCGATTCAAGGTGATGTCGGGCCCGGGGAGTGTCGTGCCGTGGCGACCTGCACCGGCGACTGCAATCTCGACGCGGGCGTCGATGTCGCCGAGATCATCTTCGGCGTCAACCTCGCGCTGACCAGCAGTGCGGCGGAGCCGTGCGCCGCCTTGGACCGGAATTTCGACCAGCGGATCACCGTCGATGAGCTCGTCTCCGCCGTCGGCAACGCCTTGCGGGGATGCCCGTGAGCCAGCGGCCGTGCCCGGTGCCCCGATTGACAGCTTTGGCAAGGCGGCCTAAACCAGCCGCGGGACGACGACGGGTGCGCGCAAACGGGCACTGCGGAGCCGCGACGGGGGTTTCGGCGCGCGCGCGAGGGAGCGCAAGGCGCCGCTCTCGCTCAACGGGGAAGCGCATGGAGATGATGGGGAGGTGGATGGTCGGTGCGCCGCTTCTGGCCGCTGTGCTGCTGCTGGCCGCAGAAGCGCGCGCGCAATTGCAGCCGTGTTCCGTCCCTCGCATTTGCGCCGAGCTGGCGGTGGAGTCTCCCAGCGGCACGTTTGCCCGCGGCGATGTTGCCGAGGTCGCGCTCCGCTTTCAGGGGGCACCGGACAACGGCGCGCCGGGCGGTCTCGACGAGATTGCTGCCCTCAGTTTGTCGATCGGTGTCCCGGATCTCGAGCTCGCCGACTGCACGGCGCCGGATGCCAACGGGCTGACCGGGGCGATGAAGCTGTCGCCGGGCATTGCCGACGACTTTCTCGTCTTCGTCGAGAACACGAGCTGCGTGAACCGCGAACGCTGCTTGTGTCCCGGGCCGGGCCAGACTCGCGACCAGTTTGTCAACCTGACGATCTCGGGTCCGAAGGACGTCCTCCCGGCGGGTCAGCCGATCACGCTGCCGGTAATCCCGAACGCGGAGTTGCTCCGCATCGACATGCGAATTGGCGCCGCCGCGCCGACCAGCGTGCCGCTGCACATTTTCAGCCCGAGCGACGATCCCGGCAGCAAGCCGCAGTTCGCGGCCGTGCTGTCGCTCGGCGACAATCAGGCCGTCGATCGCACCGCCGACCGCCAGGCGAACGTGAGCAATGTGCGAGTGATCGACGGGGCCATCGCCGTCACCTCGGTGACGACGCGCACGCCGAGCCCCTCGGCGTCAGCGACACTGCCGCCGACGCCGACCCAGACGAGCGAACGTTCACCGACGGCGACCGCGACGGCGCGGGCCACCGCGTCGCCGACGGCGGAGCCCAGCGCGAGCTCGACGCCCCATGAATCGCCGAGCGCAACGCCAACTCTGGAGGACACGCCGGTCGAGCCGACGCTCACCCCGACCGTATCGGTGCCTGCGTGCCCGGGCGATTGCAACGAGAATGGCGCCGTCGGGATCGACGAGCTCATCGTCGGCGTGCGCATCGCGCTGGGGCAGGACCCGCTGGCGGCCTGTCCGAGCGTCGACCGCGGCAAGGACCTCGCGGTGACGATCGACGATCTGGTCGCCGCAGTGAACGCGGCATTGAACAGTTGCCCGCCCTAGTGCGGGTGCGAACGCGGCGCCTTTTGCCGGCTAGTGGGCGCTGCGGCGCGCGAAGCCCTTCGGGCGCCGCTTGCGCAGGCGGCTCGCTTCCTTGTGGCGCTTCTCGGCCAGCTCGACCAGCAACTGATGGCAGTTGGTGGGGCGGCCGGGTTCTTGGCGGACGTAGGTGCCGTCCGACTGCATCTCCCACGAGTCGTGATCGCGCGAGAGTTGTACGTCGAGCACCGCGCGCAGTTCCTTGCGCGCCTGGGGATCCTCGACGGGGACGACGACCTCGACCCGGCTCTCCAGATTGCGCTTCATGCAGTCGGCCGAGCCGATGAAGTATTCCTCATCGCCGCCGTTGCGGAAGAAATAGACGCGCCCGTGCTCGAGGAAGCGGCCGACGATGCTGACCACGCGGACGTTCTCGGACAGACCGGTAATGCCGGGGCGCAAACGACAGGTGTCGCGGACGATGAGATCGACGTGGACGCCGGCTTGCGAGGCACGGTAGAGCGCGCGCGTGATGTCGACGTCTTCGAGCGCGTTCATCTTGAACTGAATCAGTCCCGGCGCGGTGGCGCAGTGGCCGCTGATCTCGCGCTCGATCTTCGCCAGCAGCGCCTTCTTCAGCAGCGTCGGCGCCGGCAATAGCTTCCGATAGCTGCGCTTTGGCCGGTATCCGGTGGTCAGGTAGTTGAACAGCTCGGTGAGGTCCTGCCCGATCGTGTCGTCGCAGGTGAGCAATCCGAAGTCGGTGTAAATGCGCGCCGTCTCGGCGTGATAGTTGCCCGTGCCGATGTGCGCGTAGCGGCGCAGGCCGTTGAAGTCCTGGCGCACGACCAGGATGACCTTGCAGTGTGTCTTGAGGCCGACGACGCCATAGGTGACATGGATGCCGAACTCCTCGAGCCGGCTGGCGAACTGGATGTTCGCGGCTTCATCGAAACGCGCCTTGAGCTCGACCACTACCGCGACCTGTTTGCCGTTGCGCGCGGCATCGGCGAGATAGTCGAACACCTTCGACTCGCTCGAGGTGCGGTAGAGCGTCATCTTGATGGCTCGTACCTTGGGGTCCTCGCTGGCCTCGCGCAGGAAGCGCTCCACCGAGGTGGCGTAGGATTCGTACGGGTGGTGCAAGAGGACCGAGCCGGCGTCGCGAATGGTGTGGAAGATGTTGCGTGGCTCCTGCAGGCGCGGGTGGTCGCTGGGGCGGTGCGGCGGATCGTGCAGGGTGAGATCGTCGAGGGCGACGATCTCCATCAGGTTGCGCATCGCCAACATGCCGTCGACTTCGAAGACCTCGGTCTGCTCGTTCAGGCCGAACTCCGCCGTCAGCATGCCGCGGTGCACGGGGTCCATACCCTTGGTGACCTCGAGGCGGACGATCGGTGCCAGGCGGCGCTCGCGCAGTTCGGACTCGATCATGGCGAGCAGATCATCGGCCTGGTCTTCGTCGCGCTCGGTGTTGGCGTTGCGCGTGACCCGGAAGAGCTCGCAGGAGTCGACCTGCATGTCGGGGAAGAGCAGGTCGAGGTTGTGCGACATGACGTCCTCGAGCGGCACGAAATGGCGCGTCTCGCCGATGCGGATCCAGCGCGGAATACCGGCGCCCACCGGCACCTTGACGCGCGCCATCGAGGGCTCGGCGTCGCCGCGGTAGCGCACCGTGACGAGCAGGTTGAGCGACAGGTTGGAGATGAACGGGAAGGGGTGGGCCGGGTCCATCGCCTGCGGCGTAACCAGCGGAAAGATATTCTTGAAGTAGTAGTCGCGCAGGGCGAGCCGTTCGTCTTCGTTCAGCTCTTCGTGCGTGATCAGACAAATGCCGTGGGGACGCAGCAGTTCGAGCACGTCGCGCAGTACCTGGCGGCGTTCGACTTCGAGCTCGCGCACCAGCGCGTAGCATTCGGTGAGCTGCTGCTGCGGACTGCGGCCGTCGACGGTGAGCTCCTGGATGCCGGCGCCGACCTGCTGCTTGAGGCCGCCGATGCGCTTCATGAAGAACTCGTCCAGATTGGAACCCACGATGGCGAGGAACTTGAGGCGTTCGAGGAGCGGGGTGTCGTCGTCGCGCGCCTCTTGCAGGACGCGGAAGTTGAAGCGCAGCCACGTCAGCTCGCGGTTGAGGAACAGCTCGGGGGCGTCGAGGTCTGCAAAGGCGGCCGTCTGGAGCGACTCGCCGGCCGGCGCCTCGGGGCCGTCTCCGCCGGCATTTCCGTTGGCAGACGGACGGCGGGTTCGACGGCTCGAGGCCGCCTCGGCGGTTGCGGCTTCGGGGCTGCTGGCGCGGCGCTCCGACTCGTCTAGCGGGTCATCCATGGCGGCCAGTCATAGCGCATACGGGTCGGACCGAGAAGGCTCAACCTAGGCGGCGGCGCGACCGCTGCGCCCGGGCTGCACGGCGGCGATGAAGTGCAGATTCGGGAAGGCCTCGAGCGCGCGGCGCAGGCGGAAGTCGTTCTCGAAGAGCACCAGGGGGCGTTGCTCGATGTCGAGCAGGCAGGTGGCGCCGGTCTGACGCTCGAACTGGTCGGGGTCGAAATCCCCGCCGTCGACCCACCGGGCATGGATGTAGGGCAGGCGATCAAAGCGCACCTCGACGTTGTACTCGGCTTTCAGGCGGTACTGAATGACGTCGAACTGCAGCATGCCGACGGCGCCGAGAATCGGCTCGCGCTCGAGCCGGGTGCGGTCGAAGAACACTTGCACGGCGCCCTCCTCGGAGAGCTGGTCGAGGCCTTTCTTGAGCTGCTTGCGCTTGAAGGGCTCGGTGAGGCGCACGCGCACGAAGTGCTCGGGCGAGAAGCGCGGAATGCCGGCGTACTCGGTCGACGGTTGCTCGCTCAGCGAGTCGCCGATGCGCAGCAGACCGGGGTCCCACAGTCCGACGATGTCACCGGCGAATGCCTCCTCGATGAGCGTGCGCTCCTGAGCCCGGAACTGCACCGAGCGGCTCAGGGTGATGGGCTTGCCCGTGCGCACGTGGATGACTTCCATGCCGCGTTCGAAACGGCCGGAGCACACGCGCAGAAACGCAATGCGGTCGCGATGTTGTGGGTCCATATTCGCCTGAATTTTGAATATGAAACCGGAGAAGAATGGCGCATCGGGAGCGACGATTCCCGCGCTGGTCTCGCGCGGTAGCGGCGGCGGGGCGAGCTCGATGAAGCGGTCGAGGAAGGGCTCGACGCCGAAGTTGCTCAGGGCGCTGCCGAAGAACACCGGGGTGAGATTGCCCGTCTGGAATTGGGCGCGGTCGAAGCCGGTGCCGGCGCCGTGCAATAGCGCCAGCTCGTCGAGGAGCTGGCGGTGCGCCTCGCGACCGATCGAGGCGGGCAGGGCCGGATCCTCGAGGCTGGCCACCTGCATCGGGGCTTTGTGGGCGCCCGACTCGGCGCGGTCGAAGCTGAGCAGCTGTTGGGCCCAGCGATCGTAGACGCCCTGGAACGTCTGCCCGGCGCCGATCGGCCAATTGGCCGGTGTGCACGGGATGCCGAGCACGCGCTCGATCTCATCGAGCAGGTCGAGGGGATCGCGGCCGTGGCGATCCATCTTGTTGATGAACGTCACGATCGGCAGCTGGCGCATGCGGCAGACCTGAAAGAGCTTGATCGTCTGCGGCTCGACGCCCTTGGCGTTGTCGATGAGCATGACCGCGCAGTCGGCCGCGGCCAGGGTTCGATACGTGTCTTCGCTGAAATCGTTGTGGCCCGGGGTGTCGAGCAAATTGAGCTGCAGGCCGCCGTATGGAAACTGCATCACGCTGGTGGCAATCGAGATGCCGCGCTCGCGCTCCATCTGCATCCAGTCGCTGGTGGCGTAGCGCTCGGCCCGGCGTTGCTTGACCGAGCCGGCCAGGCGCACCGCGCCGCCGTAGAGCAGGAGCTTCTCGGTCAGCGTGGTCTTGCCGGCGTCGGGGTGCGAGATGATGGCGAAGGTCCGACGGTGGGCGGATTCCGTGGCAATTCGTGTCGTCGTTGGTTGCATGGGAGAAAGAGCGCTCCGGTTGGTTACGAGGAGCGCGCGGTCAGTTGAGTGGGCTTTCAGCGAATCAGGCGGTCGCCGGCGTGATTGTAACGGAAGCGACTCACCGTGGTGCCGTCGCCGAATGCCGGTCCGAAGTTGGCCACGTAGATTTCGCGGCGCGAGAAGCCCCGGCCGCGGCCGAAGGCGAGATTGGCGGCCCCATTGAGTTGCGGATCGCCGACGAGCAGATCGAGCACGTTCCCGGTGTCTGCCGTCACCAGCTTGAGGGTGCCGCCGCCGGCGACGAGTAGGTTGCGCCGGCGGTCGAAAGCAAGGCCGTCGGCAAGCGGCAGGCCGGTAGCATACACGGTTGCCGCGCCGAGGCTGCCGTCGGGCGCAATCGGCAGGCGCGAGACGCGGTTGCCGAGCGTCTCGGCGACGTAGAGAAGGCCGTCGCGTCCGATTGCCAGCCCGTTCGGAAAGGCCAGTCCGGTTGCCAGCACGACAGGCGTACCGCTCGCCACGTCGACGATCGTTCCCAGCAGTGATGCGCTGACCAGGATCTGACCGCGCGCGGTTTGCACGATGAAGTTCGCACCGTTGACGCCGTTGGCGAGCACGCTCGCGGTACCATCCGGCGTGACGCTCCATATGCGTCCGGTATTGAAAGCGGCCGCGACGACGCGCCCGTCGTGCAGCACGCTGATGCCAGCCAATCGCTCACCGACGTTGGCGAGGACGGCCGAGCTGCCGTTCGGGGCGAATTGGCGAATCTCCCCGGTCGTGCTGCCCACCACCAGCGTTCCGGCCCGAGTGAAAGCCAAACCCTCGGGCCCGATCAGCCCGCTGGCGAAGGGCTGGGCCGGCCGAGGCAGGGGCGGATGGGCCCAGGCGCGGCCCATCATGCTGCCGGAGAGCGCCAGCACCAGACAGAGAATCAAACGCATGGTGGGGCTTCCTAGCAGAACCCGCGCGCCGCTGTCATCCGCCGCGACCGAGACAAGGGCGACGTCGAGTCGCTGCCGCGGGGTCGCCCGGTTGCCGCGGAAGAACGCTGCCGGTCGGCCGACGCGACTGTCGCCCCTCCGCCACCAACCGCGGCATGTGCCTTGCAGTTTGCGCGGTAGTTTCTCACGTTTTCGACGCGTCTCGAGGGAGGAAATGAAGCACACAATGCTGCTGAACGCCTGTCGAGCGGTGATGGGCAGCGGGCGCGGAGGATCACGTCGCCACAGCGCGGACCCGACGGCACTGGGCTGGCAACTCGAACGAGCCGCGCTCACCGCGGAAGACGCGAACGAGCTCTGTGAACGCCTCGATGATGGAGACGCATTGCGGTCGGGGGGCGCCGAGCCCCCTCTCTCGGAGGCATTACGGGACATGCTGCTCGAGTACCAGGCGGTCCTGTCGGAGCGCACCAATCGCGGCGGTCCCAGTCGCAACCTGCCGCGCCGCTAAGCGCCAGCGCAAGCTAGAACCCATGAAACGAAGAAAGCCCTTGTCTCAACGACAAGGGCTTTCTCACATGGGCCGCGAGTGACTCGAACACTCGACCCGCTGATTAAGAGTCAGCTGCTCTAGCCAGCTGAGCTAGCGGCCCAAGCGGATCCTAGATAACGGAAGTCGAGGGAGGAGTCCACCCTTCCCCAGAAGTGGGGGCGGGAGGCCTAGGACGCGTAGCGGAGGCCGCCCATCGACGAGATGCGGTCGACCACTGCAGCGGGTTGCTTGGCGCTCGATGTGGGGAGCGACACCGTCACCGTGGTTCCCTTGCCGAGGGCGCTGTCGATGCGGACGTTGCCACCCTGACTCTGAACGATCGCCTTGACGATGAACAGCCCGAGTCCGGAGCCCTCGATGCGGTGGTTGGCGCCCTCGCGGTGGTACTTGTCGAACACGTGCGGCAATTCGCTCGCGGCAATGCCGCGGCCGGTGTCGGAGACCGTGAGAACGATGCGTCCGTCGCGGTGACGCAGACTGACTTCGATGACACCACCAGTGGGGGTGAACTTGATGGCGTTGGCCAGCAGGTTGGAGACGACGCGCTCGGTTTGCACCGCATCGACGTAGGCGTGTGGCAGTTCGGGCTCGACGACGCAGCGCAGGGTGATCCCTTTCAGCTGGCTGGCGCTGCGTCCCGACTGGAGGGCGTTCTCCACAACGCTCGCGAGGCCGACGGGTTGCGGCTGCGGTACGAGTCGCCCGGCCTCGATGCGCTCGGCGTCGATCAAGTTGAGCGCCAGGGTGTTCACCTGCCGGGCGCTGGCGTGGATGCGCTGGGTGAGGTCGGTCTGCTGCGCGTTGAGCGCTCCGGCGTCGCCGTCGAGCATGAGCGATGCGAGCGACTGAATGACGCCGAGCGGGTTCTTGAGGTCGTGACTGACAGCCGAGAGCAGCTCCATGCGCAGGGCGCGCGCCCGAGCCTCTTCCGCGGCGCGCTCGTGAGCGCGCGCGTTCTGCACGACGTGGCCGAAGAACAGCGCAACCGCGAACAGGAACGGGATGCGCAGCATGTAGCCCTGGTCGATCAGCTCGCTGACGTTGACGAACTGCGACAGCGTGTAGAGGTACGTTGTGGTAATCAGCAGCGTGGCGAGGGCGACCAGGCCGACGCGTTCGGTCAGCGCGCTCAGAAAGAGCACGACGAAATAGACGACGAAAAACTCGCTGTTGGCGTGGTTCGTCAGGGCCATGGCCGCCGCCACAGCGACGATGTCGAGCACGACGACGGTCCAGTCCAAGCTGCTGCGCGCGCTCAAACGCGGCACCAGCTGCGAGAGGATGACGTTGGAGGCCAGATAGAGTGCGACGAAGAGTGCCGCACTCGGCGGGGTCTCGGCCAGCGGGCGGCTGAACAGCACGAGGTAGGATGTGGCGATGATCAGCACCCAGCGCAGCATGATGACGACGCGGCCGCGGCTGAGGACAGCCAGCTGCTCCGATGAGGTCGGCTCACCCGCCCCGGTGGAACGCGGCAGCGAGAGCGACTGCTTGGGGTTCATGCGAAGAGACCCCAGCACGGTGCGTGCCATTCTGTGCCGCAGTAAAGTGTAGAACTCGCGGTGTTTTAGCCACGGGTCGGCGAAAACGGCCCCCCCTCGGCGGCACCGCAGAATGCTTGTGTATCCTGGGGCTCGCCACGCATTTGCATGTGGAGTTTTAGCTGGCGGGAAGGCCGGCGCCGGTGCGGCGCAACGCCGGACGGCTGATGCCTGCGTTCAGCGGCGTCATGCGATGGTCACCCGTGGCCGAAAAATGACAACCGCGATTTCGGTTGGAGTGGGAACCAGCTCCGATGCGAGCTGGGGATGCGGAGAAGAGGGTGAGTGAAGGGATTTGAACCCTCAACCCCTGGAGCCACAGTCCAGTGCTCTAACCGTTGAGCTACACTCACCACTGCGGGGTGGCGCGATCGCACCGGCCCGACGCAGTGCCGGCTTTCCGCCCGGCACTGCTTCACTCGTTAATCAAAAGCAGCGAGAAAATCTAGAGCGCGCCAGAAGGGACTCGAACCCCTGACCCACGGCTTAGAAGGCCGTTGCTCTATCCTGGCTGAGCTACTGGCGCTGGCGCCCGATTGCGGGACGGTGGGTGCTTGTGTGTCTCGCTCATTGCTCCCCGGGCCGGCGATGCGCAACGCTGGGCTTCGATCGCGCACCGCCGCTCGGTTCCAAAAGAATCGGGGCGAGCCGATTCGAACGGCCGACCCCCTGCTCCCAAGGCAGGTGCGCTAACCAGGCTGCGCTACGCCCCGTTAAGGATGCGACGGGCTGGGGTCTAACAAAGGGTATCGGCGAAATCAACAATCGGCCGCCGCGCCGTCGGCCAGAAAGCCGGGCAGCTCAGAACGTAGACGGGCGCATGCATCGGCTCGATGGCTGAGGCGGTTCTTGGTGTCATCGGACAGCTCGGCAAAAGTATGGCCTGCGCCGGGATGGTAGAAAACCGGATCGTACCCGAATCCTCCGGTGCCCTGGGGCGCGAGGGTAATGACGCCATCGCAGTGGCCGGCGGAGACCAGCTCGCGCCCGTCCGGACGCGCGACGACGATGACACAGCTGAACCGCGCCTGGCGGCGATCGGCAGGGACGTCGCGCAGCCGGTCGAGCAGCAGCGCGATGTTGCGTCTGTCGTCTTGCTGCGGACCGGCAAAGCGAGCCGAGTACACCCCCGGCGCTCCGCCGAGCGCGTCGACTTCCAGTCCGGAATCGTCCGCGAGTGCCGCCAGGCCGGTGAAGCGAGCGGTGGCGTGCGCTTTGGCGGCGGCGTTGATGCGGTAGGTATCGCCTGTCTCTTCGACCGGCGGCAGGGCCGGAAACTGGCGCAGATCGCGCAGCTCAATCGACTGCGCGGCCAGAAGTTGGGTGAGCTCGCGGACCTTGCCGGCGTTGCCCGTGGCGAGCACCAGGACCGGCCGCGTCACGCGGGCGCCAGTGCGGCCCGCTGTCGAGCCGTCAGCTCGGCGATGGCGGCGGAGCCCATAGCGAGCATCGCGGCCAGCTGCGCGTGCGAAAACGGATTTGCCTCCGCCGTGCCTTGGATCTCGACGAACTGGCCGTCGCCGGTCATGACCAGGTTCAAGTCGACATCGGCGCGGCTGTCCTCCTCGTAACATAGGTCGGCCAGCACCCGCCCCCCGACTACCCCGACGCTGACGGCTGCCACCGAGTTCCGCAGCGGGTTGCTCTTTACCAGCCCGCGTTTCTGCAACTGGCGCAGCGCCAACCCGAGTGCCACGTAGCCGCCCGTAATCGACGCCGTGCGCGTGCCGCCGTCGGCCTGAATGACGTCGCAATCCAACCAGATGGTGCGTGGGCCGAGCGCTGCCAGATCGATGATGCCGCGCAGGCTGCGACCGATCAGCCGCTGGATCTCCTGTGTGCGTCCGCCGATCTTGCCCCGGGTGGCCTCGCGCGGAATGCGGGTCGAGCTCGATCCGGGCAACATGCCGTACTCGGCGGTGACCCAGCCACGCCCGCTGTCGCGCAGAAAGACCGGTACGGACTCCTCCACACTGGCGGTGCAGATCACCCGCGTCGCCCCGAGCTCGATCAATACCGAGCCGTCCACGTTCTGAATGTACCCGGGCGTAATCGAAAGCGGGCGGGATTCGCCGTCTTGCCGTCCGTCGCTGCGCTGTTCCATCCGTGCTCCCCTTTTTCCATTGCCCTTATCAGCAGACTGCCCGGCGACTCAATTCAGAAGGCAATAACCACGCGCCGATCCAACCCCTCTATGGCAACCGAAGCTCTTCTCCACATGTGGAGGCGCTCGATGTCCATTCTGCGGCGAATTCTCGACGCGGCAACTTTTCTTTTCGCGGGTGTCAAAATCACGCTTGTCTTGCTCCCAGTCCGGTGTTATTTTTTTGGCGCCTGGCAGAAGGGGAAGAGGAGCGAATGGAAAACTTCACGATCAAGGGAAGCCACCCGGTAATGGAGAAGATTCTCAACATTGCCGAAAGGGTGGCGACGACCGAGTCGACCGTGCTGATCATGGGTGAGAGCGGAACCGGCAAGGAGCTCATCGCACGCTTCATCCACGCGCACAGTCGGCGCGCCAACCAGCCGTTCATCGCCGTCAACTGCGGTGCCATCCCGCCCGACCTGCTCGAGTCGGAGATGTTCGGGCATGAGAAAGGGTCATTTACCGGCGCCATCGGTTCGCGCATGGGTATGTTCCAGCTCGCCAATGGCGGCAGCATTTTCCTCGACGAGATCGGGGAAATGACGGCGACTCTGCAGGTCAAGCTGCTGCGCGTCTTGCAAGAACGCGAGATGCGACCCGTCGGCGCCGACCGCACCGTCAAAGTCGACGTGCGCGTGATCGCCGCCAGTAACCGCGACCTGGCCGTCGAGGTCGAAAAGGGCCGCTTCCGCGAAGACCTCTTCTACCGTCTGCAGGTGATCCCCATTCTGCTGCCGCCGCTGCGCGAGCGGCGTTCGGATATCCCCATCCTCGTCCAACACTTCCTCGACAAGTACAACGCCAAGCATGAGAGCCGAGCGTGCAAGATCGCCGACGACGCGATGGTTCACCTCTGGGAGTACGACTGGCCGGGCAATGTCCGGGAGTTGGAGAATCTCGTCGAGCGCATGGTCGTGCTCAGCGACGACGGGGTCATCCGGGTCGACAGCTTGCCGGCCAATATCCGCTCATTTATCTCGGAGAAGAAGATTCCGCGCCCGACCCTCACCGAAGAGGGCATCGACCTGAACCGCGCCGTAGAGGAGTTCGAGTACCGCCTGATCGACGAGGCGCTGCGCCGGACGAAGGGCAACAAGCAGGCCGCGGCGCGACTGCTCGGGCTCAAGCGCACCACGCTGGTGGCGAAGCTGCGCCGCAAGAGCGGCGGCGGCGGCGAAGCCGAAGGCTACCTGATCTGAGTGCCGGGCGAAGGATGATCCCATGAGCGAAAGAGACACTGCCACCAATCAAGCCCGCATTCTGATCGTCGACGACGATCCGCATACGCTCGAGATTCTGCGCCGCTGGCTCAACCGCGAAGGCTACGCGACGGTGAGTGCCGAAGACGGTCCGAGCTGTCTGAAGGCCCTCACCGGCGATCCGATCGACGTCATCGTGCTGGACGTCATGATGCCGGGTATGGACGGTTTGCAGGTGTGCGAGCGCCTGCAGGCAAACGATGCCTGGCGCCAGATTCCGGTCATTCTGCTGACGGCGAAGGACGACATGGAGACGCGTTCGCGCGGCATGTCGCTGCACGTCAGCGAATACCTGACCAAACCGGTGAACAAGCAAGAGCTGTTCGCGCGCTTGAAGGCTCAGGTGCACAGCCGCGAGCTCGACCGGCGCATGAGCGAGACCGCCGCGGCCGTCGCCGGTATCGCGCCGAAGTAGGGCATGCAGCGACCGGAGGCCGCGCTCGACGGCGTCCGCATCGTCCTGGTTCGTCCCCGCGGGCCCGCCAACGTCGGCGCCGTAGCCCGGGCAATGAAGAACATGGGGCTGCACCGCTTGACGCTGGTGCAGCCCGCTCCGCGCTGCCTGGCGCGTGCCGGACTGACAGCCGTGCATGCCCGCGATGTGTTGACCGCAGCCCAGGTGGTGGACTCGCTTGGCGAAGCCGTGGCCGATTGCCATCTGGTCGTCGGGACGACCTGCCGTGGTGGCCCCTACCGCGCCGCCGCGGACGTCCCCGAAGCCTTGGCGCCGCTGATCCTGGCGCGGGCGGCCGGCGGCGCGGCGGCGCTGGTGTTCGGTCCGGAGGACCGTGGCCTGACAAACGAGGACCTCAAACACTGCCAGCACCTCATCGCCATCGACTCCAGCGCCGACTACGCGTCCCTGAACCTCGCCCAGGCGGTGCTGCTGTGCTGCTACGAGTTGCGGCGGGCGACACCGCTTGTCACGGCGGTTCGAGCGGCCGCGGTGCCGGCCACGGCGGAGACGACCGAGTTGCTCTACGAGCGATTGCGCGCGGCGCTGTTGCGGATCGGCTTTCTCAATCCGCAGAATCCCGACCATATCATGCTCGCCTTGCGGCGGCTGCTCGGGCGTGCCGGGCTCGACGACTCCGAGGTGCGCCTGCTCCTCGGACTGGCTCGCCAGATCGACTGGTACGCCCACGACGGCTGGCGCCGCGAGCCGCGCGACGCGTCCGAGCAGGTTGGATAGCGCGTGGCGGAGGTCATCTCGATCGGCGATCTGGTGCGGGCCCGCCGCCGCGCGCGCGAACAACGCGAGATCGCCGCGTGTATCGCCATTCTGCGAGCCAATCTCGAGCTCGCGCTGGAACGGCTCGACACGGCGCCGATGCACGAGCGCGGGGTGCGGGCGCGCCAGCTGCGCCAGCTCGCCGAGCTGCTCGAGTACGTCGTCGAGCGCAGCTGAGCGCTGCGTTCACGTGCTGCGGCCGCGCGCTTCGATGGCGAAGACGGCTTCGACGCGGTCGCCGCGCAGCGCGTACATGCGCTCGTGCAGGTTGATGGTCGTGTCGCTGTGGCTGGGGATGAGCTCGACGCGTTGTCCGATCGCCAATGGCGATCCTTCGACTGCCAGGTGGCCATGCTCTTCGGAGAGAAAGGCCAGCGAGACGCCGGGGAGATCCTTCACTTCCGGCATGCCGAATTCGTGCGTGATCGATTTCATCCCGGCGTCGATGATGGTCGCGCGGGCGTCGGGGATGCTGATGACGGTGGTGGCCAGTGACAGCGCGCACTGGAACGGGATGTCGACCTGCCGATAGCGCGCGTCCATGAGCACGAAGGAGCCCGCCTGGATCTCGGTTACACCTGGATGAACGCCGGTCATATCGTACGTACCAGTGCCCCCCGCGCTGACGATGTCGACCGGCAGACCGGCAGCTCGCAGCCGCTCCGCGGTGGTCGTCAGCTTCGCCATCGCCTTATCGGCTGCCGCCTGGCGCAAACGGCGCTCGGGTTGCATCACGGCGTGCCCCTCGTAGCCCATCACACCCGCCAGGCGCAGACCGGCTGCCCCGGCGACCTGTTGCGCCAACGCCAGCACCGCCTCCGGGCCGCGCGCGCCGCAGCGATGCATGCCCACATCGACTTCGACCAGCACCCGCACTGTCACCCCGGCGGGCGCCACCGCCGCCGCGAGCATGTCGATCCCGATGGCGGAGTCGACGGCCACCAGGATGTCGGCCTGCCGCGCCAGCGCCACCACGCGCGCCAGCTTGTCGGCTCCTATGACTTGGTTGGCGATCAAGATGTCCGACACCCCATGTCGCACCAACACTTCGGCCTCACCGACCTTGGCGCAGGTCATCCCGATCGCGCCCGCGGCCAGCAGCCGCTTGGCAATGGCGGGCGCTTTCGGTGACTTGAAATGCGGCCGCAGCTTCGCCGGACGGTGGCGGAAGAACTCGCTCATGGCGGCGATGTTGCGCTCCATGACGTCGAGGTCGACGAGCAGCGCGGGTGTTTCGATCTCGGAGCGGTGCGCTCCCAAGGCGAGCATGCGCGGCGGTTAGCACGCCGCGGGCGCGCAGCGCCAACGCAAACGGCAGGCGCGGGCTTGCCATGAGTCGTGGGGATTGTTGTAGTGCGGCCCTGGTTCGCTGATACAGGACATGATCGTGCGTCTGAGGAGACGTCTCACCTGCGGCGTGTGGTACAGCGCCTTGCTTCTGGCCCTCGCCGCTCCGCCGGCCGCGGCGACTTCATTCCAGGAGGAACGCGAGCTCGGCCAACAGTTCGACCTCGCGGCGCGGCGTCAGCTGCCGCTGATCACCGATCCCGAGGTGGTCGGCTACGTGGCGGCAATCGGACAGAAGATCGTCGCCGGGCTGGAGGAATCGTTCTTCGATTACCACTTCGCCGTCGTGCGCAACGCGTCGGTCAATGCGTTTGCCGTCCCCGGGGGGTACGTCTACGTCCACTCGGGACTGCTGACCCGCGCCGCCAGCGATGACGAGGTCGCCGCGGTCCTCGGACACGAGGTGGCGCATGTCCACGCCCATCATCTCGTCCGCCAGCAGGAATCGACCCGGCTCCTGAGCTACGCCTCGCTGCTCGGCATGCTGCTGGCGGTCGTTCAACCGGCGGCCGGTGCTCTCGTAACCGCGGCCAACCAGGCCATGGCGCTGAAGTACAACCGCGAGTTCGAGCAGGAGGCCGACTACATGGGGGCGCGCTACCTCAACCGCACCGGATACGATCCGCGCGCCATGCTCGATTTTTTCAAGGAGCTCAGCGACGAGGCACGCACGCAGCCGACCGTCGTGCCGCCGTACCTGCTTTCGCATCCGTTGACGGACGAACGGATCAACCACCTCGAAGCAGTCCTGCGCACGCAGCAATGGAAGCCGCGCCAGCGCCCGCCCGCCAGTATCGGCCTGCGCGTGGCCCAGCTCCTGTCGCGCGTGCGCAGCGAGCCGCCAGCCGAAGTACTAGCGCGGTATCGAAACGAGCTGGA
>CAYVUV010000003.1:0-5978 GCA_964455095.1 uncultured Binatia bacterium (SeqCode) | reverse complement strand
TTGGAATGCAGATCGATCCCACAGTACAATCCATTCATCTCCACACCTCCTCCCCACGGGTTGGTTGCGTCGGTCCGGTTCAACCGAACGTTACAACCCGTGGGGTGAGGCCTTCCAGATGATCTTCAGGGGAGGTCGCTTCTCGCAGTCGAAGTGTCGGCAGAGGTCGGAGGCTACCTCCCCCCGACCCCCTCCTTGGAAAGGAGGGGGAGCAAGGACGGAGGGGAACAATCGCGGCTGCGTCTGCTCAGCTGCGCCGCGGCGCGCGCGCCATCACCGCGAAGACTCGGTGCGGCACGGCCAGTACCTCGCCGGGGAAGCGCGATGCCAGCAGCGCGGCGTGCTCGCGGTCGAAGGCCTCCACTTGTGCCGGCGCCAGCGAGGCGCCGACACCGGCGCTGGCGCGAATGCGGCCGCGCCAGTCCTCAGGGGTATACGGCGCGTCGAGGTCGTACGAGAACGTCTCGAGGTCGCGAAACGACGCCTCGCCGAGGTCGCGCAGCCACTGCGGGTACATGCCGAGCAGGTTGCCGAGCCGCCACTGCGGGTTGTGCGCTTCGATCAGCTCCTCGGTGGCGCGCACGATGTTGCCGGGCAGCGGGATCCAGTCGAAGTGCGCGATCACCAGGTGTCCGTCCGGGCGCAGAACCCGCGCCACCTCGCGCGACGCGGCGACGCGGTCGAACCAGTGCCAGCACTGGCCGGCGGTGACGACATCGGCGCTACCGTCGCCAAGGCCGGTCTCTTCGGCGCGGCCGACGCGGTAATCGGTCTGCAGGCCGAGCTCCGCATCGAGCTGGCGGGCGGCCGCGAGCATGCTCTCCGACGGGTCGATGCCGATGACGCGACAGCCGCGGCGGGCGAACCCGCGCGCCAGCGCGCCGGTTCCGGTGCCGAGGTCGACGACGATTTGATCGTCGACACCGATGCCGAGCGTGCGCAGGCGATCGAACAGCGAGTCGGGGAAGCCGGCGCGGTGCTTGGCGTAGTCGCTGGCGGTGAGCCCGAAGTCCAGCTTCATGGCGGGAACGCTACGCGTGCACCGCCGGTCGGCGCGTGCTCCACGGGCGCGCCACTTCGAGTTGGGCGGCGACGCGCAGGAGGAGGTCCTCGCGGCCATAGGCGGCGACGAGGTGCGCACCGACGGGCAAGCCGGCGGCGTTCCAGTACAGCGGCAGCGAGATGGCCGGCTGGCCGGTGGCATTGAACGGCGACGTGAACGCGGCCATCGGCGTGCTCTTCATCAGCCCGCTGAGCGGGTCGGCGGCGCTGACGGCGAACGAACCGAGCGGGGGCGGCGGCGTCGCCAGCGTCGGCGTGAGCAGAAGGTCGAAGCCGTCGGTCCACCAGCGCGCGACGCGGCGGGTGAACGACTGCAACCACAGCACGGCGCTGATGTACTGCGACACCGACACGGCGCGGCCCATCTCGGCGAGCGCCCAGGTGTAGGTTTCGACGTCGCCGGCGCCCAGCGTGCGACCGAGCTGCCCGCTCCAATAGTCGAGATCGCGCGCGGTCCAGGTCGACACCACGCTGCCGAGCGCCATGGCGAACTCCACTTCATCGAGCGCCGCCGGATGCGCGGTCTCGACGCGGTGACCGAGCGAGGCGAGCAACCGGGCCGCGTCTTCCGCGGCGGCGACACAGTCGGCGTGCACCGGGGTGATGTTGGCCGGCGCGGTCGTCATCAGCCCGATGCGCAGCTCGCCGGGACCGACGCCGACCTCCTCGCGAAAGGGCCGCGGCGGCGGCGGCGCGAAGTACGGGTCGCCGGGCATGGGGCCGGCGACGGCGTCGAGGATCGCGGCGCAGTCGCGCACCGAGCGCGTGACGACATGCTCGGCGACCAGGCCCGCCCACGAATCGCCGAGGTCGGGTCCGAGCGACGTACGCCCGCGCGACGGCTTCAACCCGACCAGCCCACAGGCGCTGGCGGGAATGCGGATCGAGCCGCCGCCATCGTTGGCGTGCGCGGCGGGGACCAGGCCGGCGGCGACCGACGCCGCCGAGCCGCCGCTCGAGCCACCCGGCGTGTGGCCGGTGTTCCACGGATTGTGCGTCGGCCCGTAGGCATCGGGCTCGGTGGTCGGCAGCGGGCCGAGCTCGGGCACGTTGGCCTTGCCGACGAAGACGAAGCCAGCGGCGCGGAACTTCGCCGCCAGGTACGTGTCGTGCGGTGCCACCCACTTCGCGTCGCGCAGCGCGCGCATGCCGGCGTGGTACGGATCGCCGGCCGAATGGCAGATGAGATCCTTGAGCACGAACGGCACACCGCGAAACGGCCCGTTCGGCAAGTCGGGCGCCGCGGCCTGGGCGCGCGCCTTGTCGAACAGCGGCGTGATGATGGCATTGAGGCGCGGGTTCACCGCCTCGATGCGCGCGATCGCCGCATCGACGAGCTCGCGCGGCGTCAGCTCGCCGCGCCGCACCAGTTCCGCCTGCGCCGTTGCATCGAGACCAGCCAGCTCTGTCTTCATGCGCTGACGCTTACGAGAGGGCGGCGGCGATGTAAAGTTGCGGCGACGAGCTCGGGAGCTCGTTTTCGCCGTCCTGGTACCTTGGCGTTGCCGGCGGGTTTGATACAGTTTCGGCCAATGCCATCGAGCGCGCTGCAGGTGGGGGTCATCTCGGATACGCACGGTTTGGTCCGGCCGCAGGCGTTGGCGGCCCTGGCTGGTGTCGATGCCATCGTTCACGCCGGCGACATCGGCGCGCCGGAGGTGCTCGCGGCACTGGCGGGGATCGCGCCGGTGACGGCGGTGCGGGGCAACAACGATTATGGCCCCTGGGCGGCGAATCTCCCGGAACACAACGCCGTCGTGGTCGGGGACGTCTGGCTGTACGTCGTCCACGACCTGAACGACCTCGACCTCGACCCGCGCGCCGGTGGCTTCTCCGCCGTCATCACCGGCCACTCGCATCGCCCGGCCCTCAGCGAGCGCCAAGGGGTGCTGTTCGTCAATCCGGGCAGCGCCGGCCCGCGCCGCTTCACGCTGCCGGTCGGCGTGGCGCGGCTGACCGTATACGACGGGCGCGTCAGCGGGACACTGGTCGAGCTAGACGTCTGAAGCGCCCGCCGGCCCGCCTCGCCGCGCACCGTCGCCCTCCGCATCACCCGTTGCGATCTTCCTTTACAGTTCGACATCGAGCGGTGTAGACGAACAGTAGCTCGCCCTCAAGGTTGGAACACGCCGATGACCACCGCACCCTACGAGCGACTGTCCGCCCAGGACAGCTCGTTCCTCGTCTTCGAAAGCCCGCAGACGCACATGCACGTCGGCGGCGTCGTCGTGCTGGAAATCGGTTCGCTGCTGAGCGACGAGGGCGGACTCGACATCGACCGGCTGCGCGAGTACGTCAGCTCGCGTTTGCGCTGGATGCCGCGCTATCGCCAGCGGCTGGCATTTACGCCGCTCGGCAACCACCCCATCTGGGTGGACGACGCGCACTTCAACGTCCACTACCACGTGCGCCACTCGGCCCTGCCGCACCCCGGCAACGAGGGTCAGCTCAAGCGCATGGCGGCGCGCATCCTGTCGCAGCAGCTCGACCGCGCCAAACCGCTCTGGGAACTGTGGGTAGTCGAGGGCTTGCGCGACGGGCGCTTTGCGCTGATCACCAAGACGCATCACTGCATGGTCGACGGCCTCGGCGGCGTCGATCTGCTGTCGGCGCTCATGACGCCCGACCCGGATGCGGTGATGGAGGAGCCCGAGACATGGATCCCGCGCCCGGTGCCGAATCGGCTGGCGCTCATGCGCGACGAGGTCCGCCACCGCATGCGAGTACCGGTACAGATCGCGCAGGAGATCCGCGGCGCGCTGCGCACGCCCGAGCGGGCCGGCGCCGACCTCGTCGACCGGGTCACCGCCGTGGTGAATCTGGCCCGCGCCGGGCTGCGCGGTGCCGCCGAGACGCCGCTCAACCGATCGATCGGGCCGTTCCGGCGCTTCGACTGGCTCGCGCTCGATCTCGCCGAGGCGAAGGAAGTGAAGAACGCGCTCGGCGGCACGGTGAACGACGTCGTGCTCGCCACGGTGGCCGGGGCGGTGGGGCGCTTCCTGACGCGGCGCCGGGTCAATGTCGACGTGCTCGACTTCCGCAGCGCCGTGCCGGTCAGCACGCGCACACCGCACGACGCGCAGCTGCCCGGCAATCAGGTCTCGGCGTGGCTGATCTCGTTGCCGATCCAGGAGCGCGATCCGCGCCGCCGGATGGAGAAGGTGCGCGAGATGACCGGCAACCTCAAACAGCGCGACGAAGCGCGCGGCGCGGCGCTGTTGATGCAGGTCGGCGAATGGGCCGGGCCGGGCGCGCTGCGTCTCGGGGTGCAGCTCACGGCGGCGCTCAACCCGTACAACCTGATCGTCACCAACGTGCCCGGGCCGCCGTTTCCGCTCTACCTGCTCGGCGCGCGCATGCTCTCAGGCTATCCGCAGGTGCCGCTGTTCGACCGCCAGGGGCTCGGCGTGGCGCTGTTCAGCTACACCGGCCAGCTGTGCTGGGGCTTCAACGCCGACTGGGACCTGGTGCCCGATCTGGCCGATTTCGTCGCCGATGTGGAAGCGTCCTTCCGCGAGCTACTGAGCGCCGCGCGCGGCGAGAAGCCGGTGCGGCGGCTGCGCCGCGTCGCGCCTGCGCGCCGCCGCGCGGCGGGGGCGCGGTCGTAGGATTCTCCAAATCCCTATTCAATGAGGAGCCTCTTCTTCCCCCTCCTTTCCAAGGAGGGGGCTAGGGGGAGGTGATCTGTCCTCGCAGGCCCGCTACCTCCCCTAGCCCTTCCTTGGAAAGGAGGGGGACCGGAGGCGAGGCGGCGCCTCCGCGCCTTCATCGCCCGATGTCGGACCCCGCCACGTAGTCTTTCATCAATTGCGCGTCGATCGGCAGGATGAACCCGTTCGCCACCGCCTGATCCGTCGCGTCGTTGAATGCGGCGACGTAGCTCTCGTGGTCGGTATAGCGCGCCGACAACTCGGCCTCGTCGAAGGGCGTCGTGCTGCCGAATAGCAGGCAGAAGACCGATCCCGGCGGAGCATTGCCGGAGTAGGTGGCGATCGGCGCATCGAGCTGCGGCGTGCGGATGCCGCCGAGGGCATTGCCGTCGGCGTCGCGCACGATGGCGACGGGCGGGCCCGCGGCGACCTCGAGGCGCGGCGCGACCGGCGGCGGCGTTCCGTCGCGCACCCAGCGGTTCAATGCCGCGATGGCGGCCTTGAGCACGAAGTGCTGCGGACCGGAGTTGATCGGTGTGCTGCAGGAGATCGCGGGGATCTCCGGCACCGGCGCGCTGACCAGGACGAGTCGCGCGATCTCGGGATCGTTGCCGAGATCTGTCCGGCCGACGACGCTGGTGTAGGTGTCGGCGTGCGCGGTGCCGGCCACCTCCCAGAGGCGAAAGCGCTCGCTGTCGGGTTGGCGGGCGAAGTAGTAGCTGAGCGCGATGAGGTCGGTCTCGGTTTCGAGCATGAGCACCGGGACCGTGACGTCGCTGCGGATCGGGGCCGTGCCGGGCACGGGAATCTGCGGCAGCGGCGCTTCCGAAAGCGGCACACCGATGGCGCCGCGGCTGTGCACGAAGAAGCCGTCGTAGATCCGCGCCAGCGGATGAATGGCGTTGATGTAGGTGACGAAGCGAAACGCCGACTGCGACTCGCCCGCGGCGATCACCCGTTCGATGGCGAGATCGCCAAGCGGGCTCAGGCCGGTTGGATGCCGCACCGCCTGCCCGGCCTGGGAGAAGATGTCGTAGGAGAAGCTGTCGCCCGGGTGGACCAGCGAGGCGTAGCGCACCGGGTCGACGTCCTTGAGTGGCATAGGCGGGAGTCCTACTACCGAAGTGCCTTCATCGACGCCGGCTTTCTGCGCCGAGATGCCGACCCACGCGTAGCCTTCGCGGATGAGCTCGGTGTGCGCCATGATCCAGTCGGGGCCGGCGTCGAGACCGCCGCTGACGTTGAGCCACTCGACGATGACCGTGC
>CAYVUV010000002.1:0-48582 GCA_964455095.1 uncultured Binatia bacterium (SeqCode) | reverse complement strand
GCGCAACGCGGCGGGCGTCGAGCCGCCGACCCAGATCGGCGGGCGCGGTTGCTGCACCGGCCGCGGCCGCTGCCCCAGACCGCGAAAGCTCCAGTGCGTGCCGCTGTGCTCGGGGAACTCGTCGGTCCATGCTGCGACGATCGCGTCGATCGCTTCGTCGAGCCGTTTGCCGCGGCGGGCAAACTCGACGCCGAGCGCCTCGAACTCCGCCTGCAGATGCCCCGCCCCGACGCCGAGAATGACGCGGCCGCCGGACAGCGCGTCGAGCGTGGCGAAGGCCTTCGCCGTCACCAGCGGGTGGCGGTAGGGCGCTACCCAGACGTACGACATCAAGCGCACGCGCGTCGTCACCGCGGCGAGAAAGCCGAGCGTGGCGACCGTGTCGTACCACGTCGTCGACATCGCCGCGGCGTGTGAGCGCGGCACGCAGACGTGGTCGGAGACCGCCAGGTAGAAGAATCCGTTGCGGTCGCACGCTTCGGCGATGCGGCGCATCTCGCCGGCGCCCGCCGTCGCTTCCCAGGGCGCTGCGAAGACGGTGCTCTGCGCCGCGATCGGCATCTGCAGGCCGTATGCGAGCGTGCCGGCAGGGATGACTTGGACCGCGTTCGGCATGGCCGGGCCTCGCCGCGCCGTCAGCGCCGCGCGCCGTTGCCGAGCGCGGCCTGGCGCATGCGCGTCGTGCTGTGCACCGGATCCTTGTCGAAGCGCGGCACGACGTGCTGGCCGAACAGCTCGACCGACCGCAGCGCCACGTCCTGCGGTTGCGTCGAGGCGAGGACGCCGAAGATGAGCTGGTCACAGCCGACGTCGACATACTGCTGCACGGCTTTGGCACAGTCCTCGGGATCGCCGACGATGCGCTGCCCGGAGGCAATGCGCTCCTCGAGCTGTTCGGGCGTCGGCTCCGGGATGAGCTGCGGCCATTCGGGCACGCCAGCCGGGCGCGGAAAGGTGTCGAGGTACCGAAACACCAGGCTGGTGTGGTAGCCGCTGCCCATGTTGAGCGCCATCTTGCGCGCCGCGCGGCGGTCTTCCGTGCACAGCAGCGCCGTGACACACGCGACGTTGTTGTTCACGTAGGCGCCGACCGGCTCGGCGTGCTTGATGTTGTCCTTGTAGATCTTGATCAGCGGCTCGAAGTCTTTCGGCGACCCGAGGCTGAAGCACAGCGCGCCGAGCCCCAGCCGTCCCGCCTTCTCGAACGTCGACGGGCTGCCGCAGGCGACCCACAGCGGTGGGTGCGGCAGGCTGTAGGGCTTCGGCAGCACGTTGCGCTCCGGCATCGAGAAGTACTTACCCTCGTAGCGGTAACGCGTCTCGCGCCACATGCGCAGGATCTCGCGCAGCGACTCGTCATACATGGCGCGCGTCGTGTCGCCGTCGGGGATGCCGAAGCCCTTGAACTCGGTGCTCGACGAGCCGCGGCCGGTGCCGAACTCGAACCGCCCCTCGCTCAGGTGATCCAGCATCGCGACGCGCTCGGCCATCCGTGCCGGGTGATTGACCGGCGGCGTGATGTTGTAGATCGCCGAGCCGACGTGGATGCGCTTGGTCTGCGCCGCGACGTAGGGCAGGAAGATCTCCGACGCCGAGATGTGCGAATACTCCTCGAGGAAGTGGTGCTCGACGGACCAGACGTACTTCCACCCGGCGCGATCGCAGGCCACCGCCAGCTCGAGCTCGCGCATCAGCCGCGAGTGCTCCGCCCCGACCGGGTCGGCCTCCATCTCATGGCGAGGGACGTGTGCCTGAACGAAGAGACCAAACTCCATCGATGCGCGCTCCGATCCGATTGCGAGATCGGGCACGCATACAATAGCCACAGGGGGCGAACAAGCGCGCGGTCGAGCATCCTGGAGCGGACGAGTAGGTGCCGACGATTGCGACGGTCGACACGCCCGTGGTACGCAACGCAAAAGTGAGTGGATCGCGTTGAGCTCGAAAAAGAACGGGAAGAGGGGCCACGTGCCGGCTCTGGTCGATCGCTTGCTCTCGTACGTTGAGGAGCATCACCCGCGGTCGCGAAGGGCGATCGGCGAAGCGCGCGCCAAGGCGCCCGAGCGTTTCGATCGCTACGCCAATCTCTTTCTCGGTTGGGCCTTTCAAGCGCTGGGCGAGCAGGCGCTCTCGCGTACCGTGGATGCGTTCGTTGAGTTCTCCGGCGACGTGAACCTGGCGCAAGCGCGATATGAGGCGGACGGTCACTACCAGAACAAGAGTTATGCCGAGTGCTACGACGCCGTGTACAACGAGCGCGAGACGATGGACGACTATTTGTGGGGTGTGTATCTGACCAACTTCCTCTGGCCCCACCACATGGACATCTCGATCTTCTACGAAGACCGCTTTCTGAGGCGCCTCCCGCCCAGGGCGCACATCGTGGAGATCGCGCCCGGACATGGCGGATGGGGGTTGTTCGCACTCCACCATCTGCCGTCGGCGACGCTCTCGGCGTTCGACATCAGCCCGTCGTCGATCCGCATCGCGCGATCGCTGGCCGTCGCGGCGGGTAGCGCGGAGCGGGCCGAGTACCACGAAGAAGACGCGCGCAAGCTGTTGAGCGGTCCAGCCGAGCGGGCGGACGCCTGCGTGTGCAACTTCCTGATCGAACACCTCGAGGACCCGCACGTGCTGCTCGAGGTCGTGCAACATCTGCTCACGGCAAACGGGATTGCATTCCTCAGCGGCGCGCTCACGGCGGCACAGGTCGATCACATCTATGAGTTTCGACGCGAATCGGAGCTCGTACTGCTGGCCGAGCAGCATGGCCTGCGCGTACTCGAAACCCTCTCCGTCAATCCCGACCGAACGCTGCAGAATGCGCGGTTCGTCCCCCGGTCGATGTCGCTGGTCGTTCAGAAACGGCACAACGACATCTGGTAGCGCCGACGCTGTGCGGCCTGCGCCCAGCGGTGCCGCGCATCAAAACTGGGCGTAGATGAACCGCTGCGTCTGGAGCGGCGCGAGGAAGAGGATTGCGAGCACGAGGGCGTAGTACAGCGCCCAACGCACGGCGATTGGGCTCGCGTCGAGCCTCTCGAGCCATTCGTCGCGGGCCTGCAGTCGATGCCCCAGCTCCATGACCGCGACCCCAGCGGCGAGCAGCATGCCCTGCGGGGTGGACCACCCCTTGAGCGAGCCCCACTTTGTCGACGCGGACAGCAGCGCGGCTGGGCCGCTGACAAAGCCGTCGGCGAAGCCGCGCAAGATCGTCAGCGCATCGCCGAACGTGTTGGCGCGGAATACGACCAGGGAGGCGACCACCATGTGAAAGGTGAGCAGTGGACCGGCGTAGCGCCTCACCCGCGCCAGCCGCGGATGGCGCGCGAAGAACTTGTCGCGGGGCCGCAGCGTCAGCGCCGAGCCGGCGACGTAGCAGGCGCTGACCACGCCGAAGAGCACATAGGAGGTTCGTGCCCCGTGCCAGATGCCGATCGCCAGCATGTTGACGGCGATGGCCGTCACGAGCCCGATCCGGCCGAGGTCGCGCAGGGTCATGTGCAGCGGCGTAAAGACATAGCGGCGCACCCAATCGGTGAGCGTCATGTGCCAGCGGCGCCAGAAGTCCTGGATGTTGGCGGCGTAGAACGGCGAGTCGAAGTTCTTCGGCGCCCGCACGCCGAACAGGCAGCCGGCGCCGATCGCGATGTCGGTCAAGCCGGAAAAGTCGGCGTAGAGTTGCAGCGCGAAGAGATAGGCGGCTGCCCACTGGGTGTAGCTCGGATACGCCTGCGGCGCGGCGAAGACGTAGTCGACCAGAATCGCCGCGTGGTCGGCGATGACGACCTTCTTGAAGAAGCCGAACAGAATCAGCCGAAGACCCGCAACCAGTAATCCAGGGTCCGGTGATTGCGCTTCCGCCTCGCGCGCGAAGAAGTCGCCGCTGCGTTGAATCGGTCCGGCGAGAATCTGCGGAAAGAACGCCGCGTAGCGCAGCACGGACCATGGATCGCGGCGCGCCTCCACGTCACCCCAATAGACGTCCACCACATAGCTGATCAGCTTGAAGGTGTAGTACGAGATGCCGATGGGAACGGCGAGCGACATCAGGGGGCCGCCGACACCGGCAGCGGCGAGGCCGGCGCCGAGGTACTTGAAGGTCGCCAGCACGGCGAGCAGCACGACCACGGCGACGGCCACCAGACGCGCCTGGGAGCGCTCGTCAGCGGTCTGGGCGATGCGCAGCGCCAACGCGTACGCGATCAGCCCGCAGCAGATCAACAATGCCGTATGGGGGACGTCGAACACCGCGTAGAACGCCAGGCTGCAGACCAGGACGAACGCCGGGCGCGATCGCGCCGGGATGATCCAGTGGATCGTCGCCGCGGCGATGAGGAAGAAGACGAAGGAAGCCGAGTTGAACAGCATCGCGCGGCGCGACCCTCACTCCGCCAGCTTGCGTTCGATCAACGCCATCAGCTCGCCGACGTTCTTGAGGCCGTTGACCTCCTTGGTCTTGAAGCGCACGCCGAACTGCTTCTCGGTGGCGACCACGAGGTTGACGTGGTTGAGCGAATCCCATCCGTCGACGTCCTTGGCCGTCATCGCATCGTGGAGCGTGATCGAATCGTCGTCGAACACCTGGCGAAACACCTCGGTCAACCGGGCGCGAATCTCGGCTTCGGTCATGCAGATACCTCCTCCAGGAACGTCGGCTTGGGTTCGTACGCCGCGAGCTCGAGGACCCAGGTGGTCGTGCCCGTCGACGGGTCGACCGCATCGCGGCGAAAGCCGAAGCGGCCATAGAAGTCTTGCACCATCTTGTTCTTGGCGGTCGGAATGTACTCGCCGAGCAGCCGCCGTGCGCCGCGGGCTCGCGCCAGCTCGACGATGCGGTTCATGGTGAATTCCTCAACCCCGCGCGACAGGACGCGACAGCTCATGAGCCAGAGATCCAGCCGCGCGATGTCGTGCTCGTATTTGGCGACCACCACGGAGATCAGCCCGTGGTCGCCGAAGCGGTCGGCAAGCGTGACGTACAGCGGCGTGCACGCCGCGTTGCGCAGCAGGTCTTCGCACTCCGCCGCGCCATAGCGGCGGGTGGTGAGATTGAACTGATTGCTGCGTTGGATCAGTTGGGCGATACGCGGGAGCTCGGCCGCATCGAACGGGCGCACGGCGACCTTCATCGCCAGCGACTGGAGATAGTCGGCGACGTTGGTGAAGCTCACCGCGTGCGTCTGGCGCACCGCCGCCTCGCGGTAGCGGTCGGCCCGCGCGCGATCGGCTTCGGTGAACGAGGAGGTCTCGAAGAGGTTGAGCTCGACCAGGGCGCGCACGTAGTCGGCCGGCTCGTCGGGCAGCTCGGGCACAATCACGTCGGGCAGATAGCGCCGAACGAGGTTGCGCTCGAAGGGTTTGTCGTCGAGGAACACGATCGAATCGAAACCGATGTTCAATTGCTGCTGAACGGTGCGCAGGTTGTCGACCTTGGGGTGCCAGTTGGCGATGAACACGGCGAAGTCTTCGGCTCGCAGGACCATCTCGGGATGCTCGCGGAATGGCTGGAGCGCGGTGTCGTGGTCATTCTTGCTACAGACGGCGAGCAGAATGCCGCGCCGCTTGAGCTCGCGCAGGAACTGCTGCAGGCGCACGAAGGGTTCGCCGTCGCCACTGTGGCCGATGACGATCCCGTCGACGCCGTCGTCGCCGATCACGCCGCCCCACAGGGTGTCGTCCAGATCGACCACCACGCACTTCACCCCGCGACCGGCCGTCGACGCGACCACGTCGACGATGCTCTGCGCGATCAGCGGCAGGTGCTCGAGTGCGCAGGGGGTCTTGGCGATGGCCCACAGACGCTCGTCGAAGAAGCTGCGTCGTCCCACCCACGAGGCCACCGCATCGACATCGACCAGCAGCACCTGCGCGCGCGCGCGCGCCAGCGCGGCGAGCCGGGCGTTGAGCTCGAGCACGACGGCGCCGAGCGATTCGGGCACTTTCAAATCGTAGCTCCCGAACAGTCGCTCCTGCGGCCGCACGTACGTCGACTGCACGATGGTCACCGGCAGACGGGCGGCGAGGGTGTCCCAGAGGTCGGCGGTGCGGGCCGCGACCTCGTCGGCGAACCCGTCGCGCGCCTCGCGCGCATCGAAATACCGATCGCGCAGCGCGTTGGTGGACTGCAGGAGGACGACGGCATCGGGCCGGAACACGTAGAGCGCCGAGTCGGGGTCGAGGATCTCCTGCTGGATCGTGTCGAACTCGCCGAGGTGCAGCGTCACGTCGATGCCGGCGCGCGCGAACAAGACCTCGAGCACCGGCTGGAGATACTGGATCGAGCAGTCGCCGAGCAGCGCCACTCGGCGTCGCAGGGTGCAACGCGAGCGGTCGAGATGCTTCGCCGCGCGCACCAGCGCGAAATAGTCGAGGTGGGCCGCGTCGTCGGAGAGCATCGGACTCTGGTACTACTGTGCCGGTCAGGGACCTTCAAGGGCGCGATCACCGCTGCCGCCTCCCATTGGCGTCGACGTCGTTGCGATCCGAACCGGCCTGGTGCGCCTGGGGCAGTCCGGGCTCACCGCCTGGCGCCGGCAAGCGGCGGGCGGCGATCGGCTGCGGCTGTTTCATGGGTTCGCCGCCGGCGCGGCCTGCGCTCCGTCGAGCCGGCCGCGCTCGATCAGGAACCGACCGATCCGTTCGCTGATCCAGCGGATCCCGTCGACATTGGGATGCGCGATGTCGGCAAACATTTCGGGCGGGCCGATGCCTCCCGGCACCAGATCCAGCACCGGTACGCCCTCCGCATCGGCGGTGGCGTGCACGGCGGCGATGAACCGCGCCAGATCTTCCTCACCATGGGCCAGCACCTGCAAGCCGAGGGGGTGCAGCGCATTGTTCAGCAGCACCAGTTGAATCCCGTGCGCGCGGCAGGTGCGCGCCAGTTTGCGGATGTGCTCGAAGAGTGGGGTTTTCGCCATGACCTCGTCGAATTTGGCGAACTGCTTGATCATGCGCCGCTCCCAGAGATTCAGGCCTCGAACCGGTCTCACCGGCACACTGAGGGGAACATCGCCGTAGCGATCGACACTGTGGCCGAGGTGGACCCAGAAGGGAATTTGCGGCGGTCCGCCCAGCAGTGCGTCGTGGATGACCTCGCGATGTCTGAAGAGCTCGCTGTAGCGAAAGAGCTGGTCCCGCAGCAGTGCCTCCGGCGTCCCGGCGTGCATGCCGAACGCTTGCAGGTTGCGCGTGTTTCGGTCGACCACCTCCGAAGACTGCTCGAACAGCAGGTTCTGGGGGAGGAGGCCGAGGACCACCGTGCGGGGCGGTTTGATCGGCACCAATACGTCTTCGAGAAGGCGCCGGTCGAACTCGATCGACTGCAGAGGGGCAGCGAAGTTGAAACCGAGGACGTGACGCCCGGTCGCGTGCGCCACCGTCTCCAGCACGATGCTGGTGTTGGCGCGCATCATCTGCGACTGGCCCATGAGCAGCACCTCGAGCGGCCGATCATCGGCGACCAAGCGCCGATAGGCGAGGTACTTGCCGCTCGCTACCGGAGACGACAGGAGGTTCGGCAGCGGCAGGTCGGGAGTGCGGGCGACATACCAGCGGAGCCCCAGGTCGAGCGCGCAGAGCAACAGCAGCGGCACGCCGATTTCACGCAGCAGGCGGCGCACGGCGATCGACACGGGGGGCCCGGCGCGTTCGCCGCCAGCTTCGACCGCCCGCGCTCCACCCCGCAGTGTGCGGTCGGTTCGCTCAATCACTTTGTGCCTGCCGCATCGCGGTGTCCGGAGTCCTGGGAGATGTCGCGATCGCCGTCCCCATCAGGTGTCGTATCGAGGACGGTAGATCCTCAGCAACTGCGCTCCGCGCGATCGAAGTTGCAGAGAACTAGCAAGCGAGGAACGCCTCGATGGCCCTGCAGAAAGGCCCGACTCCATCGACGCGCGCTCCGATCCGAATGCGAGATCGGGCACGCATACAATAGCGGCAGAGGGCGGACAAGCCAGTGGTCGAGCCGAGGTGTGGCGGCGAGTGCCGCGCCGGCGCTTCACCCCTCCGCCGGCAGCGGAAAGCCCGCGCACTCCGGCAGCGCGGCGTAGCCCTCGCGCGTGAACCCGCGCGACCGCGCTGCCAAATCGCCCAGGACCGCGCAGCGATCCGCCGCGCTGGTCAGCCGTGAATCGCTCGCGACCGAGGCCACCACACCCGCGGCGGTCTCGGTGTCCGACGCCATGCGCAGGCCTCCGCCGGCCTCGGTGTCGAGCACCATGTACGCCGGTGCGGGCCCCCACGGCGGCAGCTCGCCGCCACCGCGGCCGGGGCTGCCGAGGCGCGCAAACGCCGCCCAGTAGGCCATCATCTGCCCCGAGAGCTGCTTGCGGCCGGGCTCGTTTTTCTCGGTGAAGATCTGATTCCCCTGTGAGCCGAGGTCGAAGTGGCCGAAGACGAACGGCACTTCGAAAAGGTGCGCCGCGCCGAGGAGGACGGAGAGATCCGCGCCGGCGACGGTGGGTTCCTCGTCCCAGTCGAAGCGGTACACATAGACGTCCTGTCGCACCCGCCGCATCGCTGCCGCCGGCTCGTCGGCAGCGGTGGCCTTCCACATGCGGCTCAGGTACTCGGCGCGCAGGTTGTACATGCGCTCGTCGCGCAGGCGCGGGATCACCCAGAGAATGCGTCGGACGTTGGCGGGATCGTTGAACATGAAGAGCTTGTTCTCGTCGCGGTTGGTGCCGAGCATGACCGGCACCGCGTTCCACCCGCTCGCGTCGGCGAGATGCGCCAGCTCGTCCCCGCGCGGAAGGACCGCGCCGTCCTCGAACACCTGCGGCATGCGGATCATGCCGAACCCGCTGTCCGAGCCGTAGGCTTTGAAGATCTCGGCGGCCGACTGGCCGCGCAGGAAGTCGCAGACCTGGCGCGTATCCGTCGTCGCGATCACTCGCTTCGCCTCGGCGCGGTCCGCGGCCCGGCCGGCCGCGATCAGCAGGCGGGCGAGCACCTCGGCCGAGCTGTTGTGGTCTCCCGGGGGGGTGGCATCGCTGAAGTTCTCGGCCTTCTCCACGGCGTCGAAGCCCAGGCCTCCGCTCTGCACCACGGCGCGGTGGAAGAGACCGCGGGCCCGGGGTGAGAGCAGCATGCTGAACACGTTGCGGCCGCCGGCCGACTCGCCGAAGATGGTCACGTTGCCCGGGTCGCCGCCGAAGCCGGCAATGTTGTCGCGCACCCACTCCAGGGCGCGCGCGATGTCGAGGGTGCCGAAGTTGCCCGAGCGGTCGAGCTCGTCGGCGTCGTCGCCGCGCAGCGCGGCGTGGCGGAACCAGCCGAAGGGCCCGAGGCGATAGTTGATCGACACGACGACGACGTCCTCCGTCGCCGCCAGCTTGCCGCCGTCGTACCAGCCGCCGTAGCCGACCGTGTTGCCGCCGCCATGGATCCACACCATCACCGGCCGTCGATTCGCCCCGACGGGCACCTGTCCTTCCGGGAAGCGCGGCGCCCAGACGCTCAGGTAGAGGCAGTCCTCGCTGCCGCCGACGCTTCCGGCCTTGCCCTCCGGGCCGCCGCCCATGGGGCTGATGTACTGCGGACAGGGGGTGCCGTGGGTCAGCGCCGGCCGCAGACCGGACCAGGGCTCGGCGGGCTGCGGCGCGCGCCAGCGCCGCTCGGCGACGGGAGGCTTGGCGAAGGGAACTCCGAACCAGGCGTCGGCGCCGTAGGGGCTGCGGAACCCGATCAGTTCGCCGGCGGGCAGCACGCGCCGGGTGGACGGATCGGCGGTGGGAGTCTCGTGTTTCTCAGCCCGGCAGCCGGCAAGCGCGAGAAAGACCATTCCGGCGACCACCAGCAGCCGGTTCAGCCAACGACCAGGCCGTTGCATCATCCTGCCCCCCCTTCTCCGGGCCCGGCTTAATCCTCGCTGGGCGAACGAGCAACCCGCGCGATTCCACCAGTGTGATACCGCCGCGGCATTGAGGCGGCCGGAGATCGCCGTTGGCCGTGGAGCGCCCAGGATCCACTGACGCGGCTGCGGGCCAGCGGTCGGTTTTCGGCGCCTCGTTGACGCCCGCCGGTGGGCGCCGTCCGTCCATCTCCGTAGGCCGCCGAACCAATTCGCCCGACTAGGGCAGGGGAACAAGCGCACCTCACTGTCGCCATCATTCCTTCATGCATCGCCCACCAGGAACCGCGCCGTGACGGTGTCGGAGACCAACACCGAGGCCAGGCGAGCGCGCAAGGCTGCGCGCAACGGTACGAACCGGCGCTGGTCACCGCCGGCGACCAGCACCACCTGGCGATTCGGGTCGGCAGCGATCTTCTGCAGTCCAGAGAAGCCGAGCCCAATCGCCGTGTGGCCGGTCTGCACCTCGCCCCCTTGCTTGTCGAAGAGCCAGTAACAAATCTCCCCGACCGCATTCCAGGTGCGTGCGCCCTTGAACAGCTCGCCGTTCAGCTTCGGGTCGCTCGAGATGGTGATTTCCTGTGCGGCGTTGTCGTCGTCTGGAATCGGGCCCATGCTGGTGATGACGATTTCGCAGGTCGGGAGCTTGTTCAGCATCCGGCGCACCTGCTCGAGATGCTGCTTGATGGCCCACACGTCGGCATGCGGCACGAACGCCGGGCAGGCGAGCTGCGATGACTGGCCTCCGTACGCTTCCGCGAAGCGCATGGCGATGATGTTGGCCTCGGTCGGCTCGCGCAGTGACTCGCAGGTGATGCCGACGATGGGCACCGCTTCGAGCCCGGGGAAGCGCAGAGCCCGCGGTTGCGCGCACAGCTCCTGGGCGATCATCCACATCGTCCGCCCCCAGGCGACCCCGAGGGTGAGGCTGTCGCGCTGGCGCGACGCCTTCATCAGAACACTGTCGAGGTACTCGGCGACCCGGTGCGCCATGGCGCGAATCACATGCGTCTGCACGTTGCGCCGTTGCTTCACGTCGAGTGGCTCGAGGACGTCCGGCAGCCCGGGCACCAACAGAACCTTCTGCAGGCGGTACTTGTCGCGCACTGCGTTCTCGAGTCGCACCAGATCGCGCGTTTCGCGCGGCAGGTTGTACTGGATGCTGAGAACTCCCTTTTCGAAGGCCGCTGCCATCAGCGTGTTGACTGCCTGGATGTTCACTCCTGCCTTCCGCGCCACTTCGCGGTCAGAGTGATACGGTCGATCGTCGCGCGGCGAGAACTTCTCCTGCGCCACGCGCACCATCAGTGCCTCGTCCTTGGCGATTCCCCGTTGCTTTCTCGCCCGTTGCCGCGGGCGCGGCAGTGTCGCGCCACGGCCGCCCGCGCCCGGCGCCCGGGCCGGCTTCTTCGTCACAAGAGATGACATACCCCCCCTTCGCCCCGCAGATGCACCGCCGCAAGCACGCGCCCCCCTTGGCGAGTGCCGCGCTCCATCACCCACAAGAGCTCTGTTTCTTGGCCCGTCTCCAACCTAGTGCATGCTGTAGCAAGTCGAAAAGAGGAAACGTGCGTGCAGGGTACATGACGCCCTGGACCTGTCCGCGCGCGCCGCCCGCGCGCGGCGAACAGGTCGCATCACCGCGCGACCTGGTGTGTTCGTTTCTGCTGGACCTCACTCCCTCGAGCCCCGATCGTACGTGCAGTCGGCTTTGTGCACGAGGGGGGACGAATGGGCGAGTGTTTCAAACTGAAGAGAAAGAGCGTGGCGGAGCGTCTGAGAGCCGCGCGCGCGGCGTTGGAGCGAGTGACGGCGCGCGTCGATGACGAGGTAGAGAAGATCGCGCGGGTGGCGAAGATCCTCGCAGACCTGTCCCGCGAAGACGCGCAGATCGGAGATCAGGGCCCGGCTGCCAAGGGGCGGGAATCGGCACAGGAGTCCGTTCTGCGTGAAGAGGCGCGCGTTGGCTGTACTCTGGCGCTGGCGTGGAAAGCGGACGGCGCGGCCGACGTCCGCGTCAACGGCGGTCGCACGTTCCGCTTGCCGCCGAAACCTGCCGCGCTGCTCGGCGTCATCAGTGAACCAGGCTCTCGGCTGGCGAGCGATGGCTCCGCCGGCTGGCACTCGTATGCGGAGGTCGCGGCGGCACTCGGCAAGATCACCGGTCGAGCGACTTCCACGCGCAATGTCATCCAATCGATCCACAAGCTGCGCCGCGCGTTTCGCGACGCCGGTCAGAATTGGTTTCTGATCCATACCGATCGCCGCGGTGCCGTCCGCTTCGCTCTGCGGCCGCAGGCTCCGCCATCCATCGCTGGATCGGAGGTGACTGCGCGGTGACTGGCGGCGATTCCAACTTTTCTCACCGGAGCAAACTCCGTCGCGTCCAGGAGTTTCGCGTATCGGGTCGCGGTGACTGCGGAGGCTGCGCGCAATCGGCACGCGCGGTCGTGTACCTTCCGGCGAACGAGAGAGAGCGGTATCAATGGCGCATCTGTGGATCAATGAACGCGAGATCGTGAGCCCCGGCGAGTGGGCCGTGATGCCGCTCACCGAGGCGGCGGTCGCGCTGGGGGGCGGTTCGGTTCTGCTGCTGCGCAGCCGAAGCGCCTTCGGCGATCAGTGGCTGGCGATGACCGCAACTCCGCGCGGCGTGCGCTTGAACGGTTCGCCGCTGCTGACCGGCATCCGCGTTCTCGATGACCGGGACGAGCTTCATATCGAGGGGATGGGACACGTGTTCTTCTCGACCGAGGCCCTGGCTGTCGTCGAATCGTTCTCCGGTAGCGATCGGCCGGTGCGCTGCCCGCGCTGCAAAGAGTCGATCGCTGCCAGTTCACCCGTCGTGCGCTGTCCGCAGTGCGGTGTTTGGCATCATCAGTCCGAGGAGTTCCCGTGCTGGACCTACTCCGCATGCTGCGCGCTGTGCCCACAACCGACCGCGCTCGAGGCGGCCTACCGCTGGACCCCGGAGGAGCTGTGAGCAGCGCCGTCACACGGCCTGTGTCGCTCGTCGTCGTGGGTCTGGGGAACATCGGCTCGCACCTGGTGCCACACCTCGCCCGGCTGGATGGCGTTGGTCGCGTTACGCTGGTGGATCGCGATGTCTACGAGACGTCGAACCTGCGCTCGCAGGACATCGGCGCCGGCGACGTCGGCCGCCCCAAGGCGCGCGTTCAGGCCAAGCGCCTGCGCGGCATCAACCCGGCATTGGAGATCATCGCCATCGCCGACGCCGTGGAGAATATCCCCGTTGGCCTGCTGCGCGGTGCGATCGTGCTCGGCTGCCTCGACTCGCGCGCCGCCCGGCGCTACCTCGCCGCCGCCGCCTGGCACACCGGCGCGCTCGCCTACATCGATGCGGGCGTCGAGTCGACCGGGCTGCTCGCCCGCGTCGAGGTCCATGTCGGGGCGGCGGAGGCCGCTTGCTTCGAGTGCGCGTGGGACGACCGCGACTACGCCGCGCAGGAGCAGCAGTACCCGTGCAACGGGTCGGCGGATGCACCCGCCGCACCCGCGACCGATGCGCCCACGAGCCTCGGCGCCCTCGCCGCGTCGCTGCAAGCGATCGAATGCCGCAAGATCCTCGCCGGTTGGGATCGCGCTCTCGTCGGCCGTCGCGTCGTTCTCGACGTCGCCTGGCACAAGCACTACGTCACCGTCCTGCGGCGCAACCGCACCTGTCGCTTCGACCATCAGATCTGGTCGATCGAGCCGATGCCCGCGGTCGATACGATCGCCGCGGTGCTGGCGCTCGGCGAGGGCGACGCCGCGCTGCAGGTGCCGGGTCAGCCGTTCGTGCGGCGGCTCATGTGCGCGACCTGCCACGGCGAGCGCGCGGTGCTGCGCCTGTCGGGCCGCATCTCGGCGGCCGAGCGTGCGTGCCCAGGGTGCCGACAGCCGATGCTGGCCGTCGGCTTCGATATGGTCGATCGGCTGCGTCGCGACGATGTGCCCCCCACCCGCCGCGACCGGCGGCTCGGCACTCTCGGGTTGGTCCCCGGCGACGTCGTCGCGGTGCGCGACTCCGGTGGCGAACGCTACTTCCAGCTCGCGGCCCCGATCGGCGCGTGAGGGTGATCGTATGGACGAGATCCTGGCCCGATTCCTGAAGCGACAATACGAGGAGAGCAGGGCGCTGGCGGCACAGAGCGACCTGCTCGACATCGTGGCGCTGGACGCACCGGCGCAGCACTATGTCGCCTCGTTCCACTGCAAGGGACTCGTGCGGGACTCCGACGGGTCGGTCAGCGAGGCCGACACGTTCCATCTCGGCATCTGGCTGTCCGACGAGCACCTGCGCTCCATCGCGCCGCTGCGCATCGTCAGCTGGCTGGCGCCGGTCAACGTCTTCCATCCGCAGATTCGGCCCCCATACATGTGCCTCGGCCGCCTGGTTGTCGGCGTACCGTTGGTCGAGATCCTGTTCCAGGCCTGGGAAGTCATCACCTATCGCAAGGTGACGATGCGCGAAGACGACGCGCTGAATCCCGATGCGTGCGTCTGGGCGCGCCACAATCAGGACCGCTTCCCGGTCGATTCACGCCCGCTCAAGCGGCGGCCAGTGGACTTCTCGGTCGAGTCCGTCGGGGTCGGGAAATGAACGCGCCCATCGCTCCGTTCATCGCGCGCGTCTCCCTGGCCCTGCAGGAGTGCGCGTTCGCACCCGAGCCAGCGGGGAACGGGGACTGGATCTTGTCGTCGAGCAATGGCGGCGGGCCGGCGATCGCGGCGCGAATGGCCGACGACTGGCTGTGTCTGCGCGCCGCTCCTGGTTGGCTCGGCCGCCCGCGCGCGGGCTCAGCTTGGGCGCTGCTCGAGTCGAACGCCGACCTGCCGGGCGGCGCGAAGCTCGTGCTCGCGCCCGGCGCGACCGACGTCGCGTTGCAAGCAGAGATTCCCGTGCACGACGACGTCGGCCTGGTAGGACGAGTGCGTCAGGCGTGCGCGGGCTTCGCGCGAGGCGCCGCGATCTGGCGCGACGGCGAGTCTGGCGAGCGCGACATCCGCGCGGCGCAGGGCGAGGGCCTCGCGGCCGCGGTCGATCTGCTCGCGCTCTCTCAGGCGGCGCAATGGAACGGGGTCGCACGCGCCGACGGCGTCGTGGCCGTCGATCTGAAGGTGCGTGGGCTGACACCTCACGCCCTCCTGCGCCAGGGACCCTGCGGCCACATCGCGGCGTCGGTCGACCTCAACGGCGACTCGGTCGATGACGAAGGGCCGCCGCCGGACTGCCGGGAGGCGTTGGCCAGGCTCCTGTTGCGTACGAACGGGATCCTGCGCATGGCGCGCGCCACGGTGGCCGGCGGGACGCCGCGACTCGAAGTGGTGTTTGACGACGCGCCGAGCCCGGCCGAGCTCGGCCATGCGCTGGCGGCTCTTGCTGTTGGCTGCGAGCTGGCCGCGCGCGAAGCCGAGGTACTGGCCCGCGACGACGCCGCGGCGCGCGTCTATCTGGAGCGGACACTCGGACCACCGCATCCGGCTCGTTGAGATGGTCCGACAATCACACAGGGCAAGGAGATCAACATGGGACACGCAACGGCAATGTCGCTCGGCCTGCGGGTCAGTGACGTCTCGGGTCAGAAGACGGTGCGGGCGTCGTCCGTCCCCATCAGCGCGACTATCGGCGAAGTCGTCGACGGCCTGCTCGCCAAGATGGGCCTGGCGCGCATCGACGCTCACGGCCGCCCGCTCAACTACTACGCGCGACTCGAGCGCGAAGGGCGTCATCTCAACGGCTCCGAGACGGTCGGCGAGGCGCTCGAGGAAGGCGACGAGCTGACGCTGACGCCGAACATCGACGCCGGCGGGCGTGCGGTGCGGCGGGCGTGAAGGCGGGTGGCGGGGACTGATCGCATGGCGCGCGAAGACTACCAGTACGTGCTCGACTTCTTTGGCGAGGACTCGCGCAGCGCCGGGCCGGTGGCGATCACTCCCGATTGGGGTCCCGCCCTCGAGTGGGTGCATTTCCAGGGCGTCCGGCAGGGTCGCCTTCCCCCCGTCACCGCGGTCGGAGCCGGCGCGGTCGAGCCCGTGTGGCACACCAAGCTCGGTGAGCCGTATCTGTCGGGCGTACGCATCGGGATCCCGCCCGGTGACGGGGGAGACGCCCAGTCCGTCTCGTATCAGTTCCCGACCAGCTATCTGGCCCGCCAGGCGCATCTCGCCTCGGGCGAGTTGGTCGAGCGCGGCAGCCTGAAGGCGGGCGAGGTCTTCCGCTATCGCGTCAGCGCCTTCCCCCGTTCCGCCGGCGCCGCGCCGATTCCGCAGACGACCGATTTCTCAGTCGTAGAGGAAGCGCAGCCGCTGTGCCTCGCGGATACGCCGCTTGCCTCGTATCTGGGGCAGAGTTCGCCCACACGCCCTGACGATCCTCCCGCTGATGTTCCGGTGTTCGTGCCGCAGCACGTCCTGGACGAGGCGACGAGCCTGGCGAACGCTGCCCGTGACGTCGAGACCGGTGGCATACTGGTCGGCAGACTGCACCGCGACCGCCACATCCCCGATGTGTTCGTCGAGGTGACGGCGCAGATCGCCGCGCCGCACACGCAATCGGAATCGACCAGGCTCACCTTCACCGCCGAGACCTGGGCGGCCGTGCGCGCCGCGCTGGCGCTGCGCAAGCGGCACGAGCTGATGCTCGGCTGGTGGCACTACCATCCCGATTTCTGCCGCCTGCGCGGTTGTCCGCCCGAGACTCGGCGCGTCTGCACGGCCTCGAGCGCCTTCTTCTCGGCCGAGGATGTCCAGTTGCACCACGTCGTGTTCGGCCGTGCGTACCAGGTCGCCTTGCTCGTCAGCGACAGCACGGCCGACGGATTGACGTCCTCGCTCTACGGCTGGCGGCACGGCGTCGTCAGCGAACGCGGTTTTCACGTCCTGCACCCAACGGCTGCCCAATGAGGAGCATCAGATGTCACGCGCCACGCAACCAGCGCCAGTAGAGATTCCGTACCTCGACCGCATCTTCGCCACAGGCGACGGTGCCCCGGAGCTCGGGGAGCGCTTCGAGATGGTTCAGGCGGTTCGCGATGGGTCGAAGGACCTCGGCCGGCGGCTCGATCACGCGCTGCTCGAGCGCCTGATGCGCTGCCAGCAAGGACTCGTGCAGGCGCAGGCACTGCAAGCGCAACTGCAGGAGATCGTGCAACGCCTCGACGCGCCGCCCTGGTTTCCCGCCCTTTTCCTGCGCTCGGTGCCGACCGAGCTGGGTCCGCGCGCGCTGGTCCTCTACGGCGGCCAGCGGCGCCTCGTCGCGCTGGTCGAGGGGCTCGATCCGCAGGCGCTGATCCCCGGCCACGAGGTCTTTCTCGGCAAGGAGCTCAACGTCGTCACCGGCGCCTCGCCGCACGGTGCGCCGAAATTCGGCGAGACGGCGTTGTTCGAGCGTCTCACCGCCGACGGGCGCTGCATCCTGCGTTGGCGCGACGAAGAGGTCGTCGTCGATGCGGGCGGTGGGCTGACGGCAGAAGAGCTGCAGGGCGGCGATCAGGTGCGCTGGGATCGCTCCGCATGGATGGCCTTCGAGCGCCTCGAGCGGGCCGCGGGACGTCACTTCCTATTGAATGAGGTCCCCAGCGTCGGCCGCGCCTGCGTCGGCGGTCAGGACGAAAACCTGGAGCTGCTGCTCTCCGCCCTGACCGCGGCGCTGATCGCACCGGAAAAGGCGACGCAGTACGGGCTGAGCGGCCGCAAGTCGATCCTCATGGTCGGTCCGAGCGGCGTCGGCAAGACCCTGATGGCCCGCGTCGCCGCCGCCGAGGTGACGCGCCTCAGCGGCGCGCGCTGCCGCTTCGGGGTCGTCAAGCCGGCCGAGTGGGAATCGCCCTGGGTCGGCGAGACACAGCAGAACATCCGCAACTGCTTCAAGGCACTGCGGACGGCGGCTGAAGACGAGGCGGCGGTTCTGTTCCTCGACGAGATCGAGGCCGTGGGCCGCATCCGCGGCGGCAGTTCGGGGCATCATTCCGACAAGTTCCTCGCTGCGCTGCTGGCCGAGCTCGACGGTTTCGCCGACCGCAGCGGCGTAGCGATCATCGCGGCAACCAACCGCAAGGACCTGGTCGATCCGGCCCTGCTCGAGCGACTCTCGGACGTCGAGATCGTCGTCCGGCGCCCCGACATGCGCGGCGCGCGCGCCATCTTCGACATCCACTTGCCGGCATCGCTTCCGTATCACGCCAACGGAACGAGCGCGGGCGATGTCCGCCGCGCCATGATCGATAGTGCGGTGTCCCTCCTGTACGCGCCGAACGCCGACAACGCGCTCTGCACCGTGCGCTTGCGCGACGGCAAGACGCGCACGGTGTCCGCGCGCGAGTTGTCGAGCGGCCGGCTGATCGACCAGATCTGCCGCGCCGCGCGGCGCGCCGCCTTCTTGCGCGACATGCGAACCGACGATGCCGGCCTGCGCGAGAGCGACATCGCCGGCGCCATGGGCGACGCCCTGGAGCGCCTGGCCACCACGCTGACGCCGCGCAACGCGCATGCGTACCTGACCGACCTGCCGCAGGACATCGACGTGGTCAGCGTCGAGCCGATTCCGCGCAAGGTGACGCGCCGGCAGCGCTACCTGAGTGCCACCCGATGAGCTGCGAGCTGTACAGAGCATCGCGCCGGGTCCCGAAGCTCTGTGGCGCCGACATCGAGCTGGGCAACTTCATCCTCGGCACGGGTCGCGACGGAACCGGCCCCCAAGCCTCGCGCGCGCTGCTGCGCGAAATCGACGCGCCGTACTCCCAGTGCGCAGCGGCCAGCGACACCGTCACCCCGGGGTACGGCTGGTCGGCGAGCTACAACCGCCAGGACTGGGGCCGGAAGTTCCTCAGCAGCAACGGCGGCTGTGTCTACATCGACCTCGATCACCTGGAACTCTGCCTGCCCGAAGTGATCAGCGCCTGGGACCACGTCGCGGCGTGGCACGCCATGCTGCGCATTGCCCGGCGCGCGCTCGACGCCGCCAACGCCAAGCTACCCGCAGGCCAGCGCATCCACGTGCTGGTGAACAACAGCGACGGCAAGGGCAACGCCTACGGCAGTCATCTCGATTTTCTGATCACGCGCAGAGCCTTCGATGACCTGTTCGATCGCAAATTGCACTACCTCCTCTTCCTGGCGGCGTACCAGGCCTCCAGCATCGTCTTTACCGGTCAGGGCAAGGTCGGCGCGGAGAACGACCAGCCGGCAGTGGCGTTCCAGCTCTCGCAACGGGCCGACTTCTTCGAGACCCTGACGGGGGTCCAGACCACGTTTCGCCGCCCCATCGTCAACAGCCGCGACGAGCCGCTGTGCGGCGCGACCGAGCCGGTCGCCGATCTGGCTCGCCTGCATTGCATCGCGCTCGACAACACCCTCTGCCACGGTAGCTCGCTGCTGAAAGTCGGCGTGACTCAGATCATCCTGTCGATGATCGAGGCAGGGGAGGTCGACGCGCGGCTCATTCTCGACGATCCCGTCGACGCCATCGTGCGCTGGAGTCACGACCCCACGCTGCGCGCGCGGGCCGTGTTGGCCTCGGGGCGCGACACGACCGCGTTGGAATTGCAGTTCCGCTTCCTCGCGGCGGCGCAGCGCTTCGTCGGGTCCGGCGGGTGCGATGGGTTGGTGCCGCGGGCGAACGACATCGTCGCCCTGTGGGAGGACACGCTGGTGAAGCTCGAGGCTGGCGACGTGGTCGCCTTGGCCGCGCGGTTGGACTGGGTTCTGAAGTTCCGCATTCTGCAGCGCGCGCTGCAGCAGCGGCCGGCGCTCACCTGGGCGTCACCGGAGATCAAGCATCTCGATCATCTCTACAGCAGCCTCGACCGCGACGCGGGACTCTACTGGGCCTACGAACGTCAGGGCATCGTCGAACGCCAGGTGTCCGAGGAGCACATCGAACGCTTTGTGGATCAGCCGCCCGAGGACACGCGGGCGTGGACGCGGGCGCTGTTGCTGCGCCTCGGCGGTGACGCGGTGTGCGGTGTCGATTGGGATCAGGTGACGCTGCGCACACCCGGCCGGGGCTATTGGGCGACGCCGCGGACCGCGCAGCTCGCCGACCCGTTGGCGTTCACGCGCGCCCGCACCGCGCCGATCATCAATGGGGCCGAGTCGCTCGACGCCATCCTCGACGCGCTGCAGTCCGCCGCGCGGCGGCGGTCACTTGAGAAAACTGACCTACAACAGGAGGACAGACGAGCATGAAGGAACGCGAACGGCATCAAGACGAAATCCAGACGCCGCTGCCCGTCGGGGCCGGCGGAAGGCCGGATGGCGACCTGCGCGAGCGCGTCGAGCGCCTGCTGGCGGAAGGCAGCGACGTCATCGAGCGCGCCCTGTCGGGCAACAGCGCGGCGTTTCTGGAAGGCAACCGCCAGGAGGGAGGTCAGTAGGTGGCTGCGCGACTGTTCGGCGTCGAGACCGAGTACGCCGTCGCCGGCTGGAAGGCGCGCGGGCAACCGCTCGACCGCGGCGTCCTCATCGAGGCGATGTTGGGCCGCGCCTCCAAGTCGCTTCCGCACCTGCGCGACGGGTCGGCGCACGGCATGTTCCTGGCCAACGGCGCCCGCTTCTACGTCGACTGTGGGTCTCATCCAGAGTTTACGACTCCGGAGTGCAGCACGCCCCACGAAGTGGTCCGCTACATCCTGGCGGGCGAGCGCATCCTGCTCGATCTGGCCAAGGACGCGGTGCCGAGGCCACGCGGGGCACGGCTGGCGGTGTATCGCGGCAACGTCGACTATTCCGAGTCGCGCGCCACCTGGGGATGCCACGAGTCGTACATGCACCGGGTCGATCCGCGCCAGCTGCCGGCGCAGATCATCCCCCACCTGGTGTCGCGGCTGGTGTACTCAGGTGCCGGCGGGTTCAATAACCTGTCGGCGGGAATCGAGTTCACGCTGTCGCCGCGCGTGCCGCACATGACGGCTGACGTCTCCGGCGCCTCGACACACAGCCGCGGCATCTTCCACACCAAGGACGAGCCGCTGTGCACCGGCGGCGCGCATCGGCTGCATTTGCTCTGCGGCGAGAGCCTATATTCGGAGACTGCGACGGTGTTGAAGATTGGCACCACCGCCCTGATCGTCGCGCTGATCGAAGCCGGCTTCGAGCCGGGGGCTGCGGTCGCACTGGGCGCCCCGCTCGAGGCGATGAACGCCTTCGCCGCGGACCCGAGTTGCACGGTGACGGTCCTCGGCGTCGGCGGGCGCAGCCTGCGCGCGATCGACATTCAGCGCCACTACCTCGCGATGGTGGAGGAGCACCTTGGTCACGCCGTCATGCCGCCCTGGGCCGAGTCGTGCTGCGCGTTGTGGCGCTCGGTGCTCGACCGACTCGAGCAGGGACCGCACGCGGTCGCGGCAGAAATCGATTGGGCCATCAAGCTGCCGATCTACCGGGAGCACGTGCGGCGCCGCGGCCTGGCGTGGGAGTCGCTGAGCGTATGGAACCGCGTCGCGACCCAGCTCGCGGTCGCGCAACAGCAGAACGGCCGGCCGCGGCAGGAGCTCAGCGCGGATGTTCTGGCCGCGGGCGACGGCCCGGTGCGCGATGAGGTGGCGCGCCTGACGCCGTTGCTCGCGCAGCACGGCATGACCTGGAATCTGCTCCCTTGCTTTCTCGCCGTGCGCCGCGAGCTGCACGAGATCGACGTGCGCTGTGGCCAGCTCGGTGAGGACGGCATCTTCGCGCAGCTCGACGCCAAGGGCGTGCTGCGCCACCGTGTCACCCCGGTGGACGAGGTCGCGCGCGCCATGGGACACCCGCCGGAGGTCGGCCGCGCCAGAGTGCGCGGCACGTACGTCGGGCAGCTCGGCAAGGAGGCGCAGGATGACCTCGTTTGCGACTGGTCGGGAATCTGGGACCGGCGCAACAAACGGGCGGTCGACCTGCGCGATCCATTCGCCCGGGACGCCGATTGGGGAGAGTGGTTCCCGGCGGCTCCGAGCCTGCACGTGGATGCGGCCGAACGGTTGGCGAGGCGGACTACCGAGCGCGAGCGATTGGCCGAATCGGTCGAGGATGCCGAGCGCCGCTGGGGTCCCGACCATGTGGAGACGGCGTTGGCGTGCAACCAGCTGAGCGTCTCGCTGCGCAGCCTGGGACGCCCCGGCGAAGCCGAGCCCTTCAGCCGCCGTGCGCTGAGCATCGACGAAGCGGCCCGCGGTGCCGATCACCCCAAGATCCCGCACCGCCTCAACAACCTGGCCCTCGTGCTGGCGATGCAGGGTCAGTTGCCAGAAGCCCGACAACTCCTGGCGCGCGCATGGGCGCTCAACGCCGAACGCCACGACCTCACCAGCGCCCGCATCGTCTGGACGCGCCTTTTCGCAGCGACGATGGACGGCGAAGCCCAGCCAGTCCTCCTCGGCCTGATGAAAACCCTCCTCGCCCTCCCTCTGGAAGCGGCCGGCGACATCAGTTCCCACTGGCAAATCGCTCCGGTCATCGACTACGTCCGCCCGCGAATCTCGCCACCCGACGCCGACCTGCTCCTGCACCTCGGCGAAACCCTGAACGACCGCCAGCGAATGCGCGGCCTCGACGCATTCCTCAACTGGATCGACGCGCCACCGATCGCGCTCGACACACCATGGCCGGCGGAGGGGACCGCGTAAACGCGGAACTCCGAACGGCGGAATCCGATGCAGCAAGCGACCAAAGCACGCATCGCAGTCGTCGGTCTGGGAGGAGCGGGCGCCCTTGTGCTCGAGCAGCTGTTGCGGGCCGGACTCGACACCGTGGAGCTCGTGACCGTCGACACCGATGCGCAGAATCTCGCGCACCGGGCCGGCGCCAAGAAGCTCCGGATCGGCGAACGCACAGCGGGGAGACCATTTTGCACCACCAGTCCCGAGTGGGCGGCACGTGCTGCGCAGGACGACGAAGAGATGATCCGCGAAACGGTATGCGGCGCTGACCTCACTTTCATCGTGGTAGGCATGGGCGGTGGGTTGGGGACGGGCGCCGCTCCGGTTGTGGTTCGCCGCGCCAGAGAGAGCGGGGCATCTACCATCGCTGTGGTGTCGGCTCCCTTCGACTTCGAAGGGAAGCGGCGGCGGCGCACGGCGGAAGCGGGCATCGATGCGGTCGTGCAGTACGCCGATATGGCCGTGCTCGTTCCCTGTCAACGGCTCCTCGCGACCGTCCCGCCGCGAAGCACACTCCAAGAAGCGTACAGAGCTGCAGATGAAGCGCTCGGTGGCGCTGTCCGCGGGATGGTCGAATTCATTCGACGCGGTGAAGGATCCCTTCTCGATGGCGATTTCGAGTTTGTGCGGCCCATGTTGGAGGGTAGCGGGCTCGCCTTCGTCGGAAGGGGAGCCGCTGCAACGCTCTCGGCTGCCCTGGCGGATGCTGTCGCCGACCCGCTGCTGGGAGAGGACACACTGGAGCGGGCACGGAAGGTCATCCTCAGCCTCACCGCCACGGAGGAGACCACGCTGGACGAGCTGAACCGCGCGTTCGATTGGTTCCAAGGGCAGCTCCATGAAGACGTGGGGTTGCTGTGGAATGTCGGTATCGTTGCAGGCCTGGCGACAGCTGTGCTGTACACGGCTGATATCGCGTGATGCCGTCGGGGACGACCAAAAGTCGGAACTCCGAACAGGGACTCCCAACGGCTGAAACAGAGATGTCCCAGCCTCAGTACCTGCCTCCAGCCCTCGGGCGACCCGCATTGACCCCGCCATTTCAATCCGCTTCTCTGAGAAAGCCATGAAGCGCGACCCGCAAGCAGCCGCGTTGTCGGAGGAGCTCTCCAGTCGGGGCCTGCGATCGACGCGCCAGCGGCTCGCCTTGCTGCGGCTGCTGCGCGCTGCCGACAGTCATCCGACCGCGCTCGACCTGCACCGCGCGCTGCGGCGCGAACAGAAGCGGGTGAGCAAGAAGACCGTATACGAGGTGCTCGGCGCCTTTGTGCGCGAGGGCCTCGCCGCCTGCGTCACCGAGGGCGGCGAGCCCTTCCGTTACGAGTCGACGACCGATCCGCACTACCACGCGCGCTGCCGCATTTGCACGCGCATCTTCGATCTCCCCGCCCGTGCCAACTCGCAGATCCGCGGCCTCGCCAATCCTCCCGAAGGCTTCCAGATCGAATCGATCGGCGTCACCCTGCGCGGCGTGTGCATGCGCTGCCGCGACGATGTCTGAGTGCGAGAATCGTCCGCCCGCAGCCCTTGTGCGGTGCGGCCGTCTGGCGTATAGCGTTCTTAACACCGAGTGTTGGAAGCGATTTCGTCAGGCTAGGCGGTGGGCGCCGTAGGGTGGCGCTCCGAGGAGGACGAGTATGAGACGCGCCATCTGCATGCGAGGAGTCTGGGCCCTCCCCATCGCGGCCGCCGCCTTGTTGATCGCCAGCGCGCCCATCCGCGCGGCCGATGCGCCCAAGCTGCACGGCGCGCTGCCGATGGACGAGCAAATCGCGCGGCTCGACGCGCTGCTGCCCGAGCGCGATGTGAGCCTGCCGCCGGCCGGTGTCGATCCAGTGATCTGGGCCCTCTTCATTGGGAAGGACAACCAGATGACGCCGGCCCGCGTCGCGCTCGGCAAGAAGCTCTATTTCGACACTCGCCTGTCGGCCGACGGCACCGTCGCCTGCGCCACCTGCCACGACGTCAGCCGCGGGTTCACCGATCAGCGCCCGGTGTCGGAAGGCATCCGCGACCAACTCGGCCGCCGCAACGCGCCGACCAACGCCAACGCCTTCGTGCTGCAGACGCTCTTCCTCGACGGCCGCGCGGCGAGCCTCGAAGAGCAAGCCAAGCTGCCGATCATCAACTCGATCGAAATGGGGCAGCCCGACGGCGCGGCGGCGGTCAAGGCGATCGCCGGCGACCCGACCTACCAACAGATGTTCCAGGACGCCTACGGCCGCGCGCCGAACTACGACGACATCGGCCGCGCCCTGGCCACCTTCCAGCGCACGTTGATCTTCCTGCAGGCGCCGTTCGATCAGTTCCTCGCCGGCCAGACCGATGCCATCTCGCCGCAAGCCCAGCAGGGCTGGGTGCTGTTCAACGGCAAGGGGCGCTGCGTCTCCTGCCATCAGCTCAACCAGTCGAACCCGCTCGGCACCGACAATCGCTTCCACAACGTCGGCGTCTCGGCGCGCCATCAGGACTTCGAGAAGTTGGCGCGCGAGGCGCTGGTCAAGCTCCAGGCCGAGGGCGGCCTGGTGGCGATCGACGAGCTCGCGCTGAAGACCGATCTCTCCGAGCTCGGGCGCTTCATGGTCACCAAGAACCGCAGCGACATCGGCGCCTTTCGCACCTCGCAGCTGCGCAACATCGCCCTCACCGGGCCGTACATGCACGACGGCTCGATGCAGACGCTGTGGGATGTCATGGACCATTACAACAAGGGCGGCGAGGCCAATGCCTTCCTCGACGGCGGCATCGAGCCGCTGGCGCTGAACGAGGAAGAGATCGACGCGTTGGTGGCCCTGATGTTCACCCTCACCGACCAGCGCTTCGCCGATCAGGGGCGTGCCATGTTCGAACAACAGAGCGCCCGCGCCAAAACGCAGCGACCGTTCCGCGACGAGGCCCTCGCCCTGCGCCAGATGCTGCCCTTCGAGGCACGCGTCATGGGCAAGCCGTGAGAAGGAGCGAACCATGAGCCGCCGCCCCAAGTTTCGCAGCATCGAAACGCGCCACTACGAAGAGCGCGAGGCGCTGTTCCGCCAGTTGCGCGATCTCGACCGCCGGACGTTCATGAAGGTGTCGCTCGCCGCCGCCGCGGCGCTCGCCGCCAACCACGTCACCCACTTCCCGCATTCCTTCATGCCGATCGATGTAGCCCATGCGGCGACGCCGGACGACAAGGGCTTCCGCATCGCGTACATCTCGGACTCCCATCTCTACGAGCGCAACGTCAACGAGCGCTTCATCCGCCAACTCTTGCGCGCGGTCGACGACATCAACGGGCTCGACCCGCAGCCCGACTTCGTCCTCTACGGCGGCGACCTGGCGCAGCTCGGCAAGGCCGGCGAGCTCGACCTCGGTGCGCAGATCCTGAAGAACGTCAAGGCGCCGGTGCGCATGATGGTCGGCGAGCACGACTGGTATCTCGACATGGGCGAGAAGTGGCGCACGCTGTTCGGCGAGCCGACCTACTCGTTCGACCACAAGGGTGTGCACTTCATCGTGTTGAACAGCGTCGTCGAGAAGGACTTCTGGACCGCCCGCGGCATGACGCCGGAGCAGCGCATGGGCACGGTGGCCGGGCTCGACAACGGCATCCAGAGCCGCTTCGAGGTCGGCGACGAGCAGCGCGCCTGGCTGAAGAAAGATCTCGCCGGCGTCAAGAAGAACACGCCGGTCATCGTCTTCTCTCACTCGCCGCTCTACAAGTACTACAAGAATTGGAACTTCTGGACCGACGACGCCGAGCAGGTGCAGGCGATCCTGAAGCCGTTCGACCGTGTCACCGTCATCCACGGTCACACGCACCAGCTGCTCACCAACCGCATCGGCAACATCCACTTTCACGGCATGCTGTCGACGGCGTGGCCGTGGCCCTATGCGCCCGAGGGGCTACCGCCGCTGACCATCCAGATGGGCCGCCCCGATCCCTTCAACCCCAACGATGGGCTGGGCAACGGCGAGGCGCTGATACACGCGGACGGCCTGGTCGACAAGATCTACAACTTGTGGAACCGCAACCCGATCGAAGTGAGCAGCGCCTACGTCAGCTCGGGGGGCAAGAAGAACGCGCCGCCCCGCGCCAAACTTGTCAGCTTCTGAGGAAAGGCGAGCCCCATGACGCGTCGACACTCCGCCGCAGCCGTCGTTTCCGTCCTCGCCGTCGCCCTCTTTGGCGCGGCGCTTGCCGCCCAACCCGCCCCGCCGGCCGGCGACGCCGTCGAGGTCAAGCTGTGCGACAATCACACCACCACCACCGTCCCGGCCGGCCAACCGGTGACGCGCGCGAATGGCGAGAAGATCGCCAAGGCACTCATGGACCAGTGGCAGCGCACCAACCCGAACGCGCAGGCATGGGTAGCGGAAGAGCGCGCCAAACACGCCATCGTCGAACCGGCCGACAACGCGGGGCTGGTCGGTTCGGGCCAGGTCGCGACCTATGGGCAGATCACCACGCAGGACGTCGCCACCTGGCGCGAAGAGACGCTCAAGATGGTGGTCAACGGCTCGACCGTCTTTCACAGCGGCGACAAGCTCGGCAGCACCATCGCCGTCTCCTGCGATATGTGCCATCCCGACGCCGCCAACACCCACCCCGAGACGTACCCCAAGTTCCAGCCGCAGCTCGGCCGCGTCGCCCTGTTGCGCGACATGATCAACTGGTGCATCGAGCACCCGGTGCGCGGTCAAGTGCTGGCCGCCGACGACGCGAACATGCGCGCGCTCGAGGCCTACATCACCGCGCAGCGCAAAGGGACCGAGCTCGACTACGGTCGCCGGTAGGGCCGGCGACAGCGATACATCCCCGATACTCGCGCGCGCGCCAGATTCGCGCGGCCGCGCGAGGGTGCATCTGACGCGCAGGTCAGGGATCAAGCGGATGCTGTAGCGCGTGCCGTGCGGCCTGCGGCTTGCACCATCGGCTTGACCCAGTGCTGCGAGCATCGAAGCGGCAGCATAGTGTGCCGCTTCAAGGGGGGATGTTTTGTCGCTGTGCCACGCGCAGATCGCGGTTCCCGGCCACCGCGCGCTCGGCTGCCGTGGCCTGGCCATTCGCCGTGCAGCCGCGCTGTCGAGCCCGGTATTCGTCTCGACCCTGTTGCTTGCAGTCCGGCTTGCGGCGCAAGACCCTGCGTTCCTGGTCAAAGATATCGACACCGGCCCCGATTCAAACGCTTCCTCGGTCGTCTCTTCGTACCGTTACCGCGAGTACTACTCTACGGCGCTGGCCGTGGGCGGCAGTGCGTACTTTGGCGCCTATGACCGCGAGCACGGTCGAGAGCTCTGGAAGACCGATGGAACTTCCGACGGCACCATCCTCCTCGCGGACATCAATCCGGGCCCCGGTGGCGGGCTCTGGTCGGACCCGGTCGTTGCCAACAGCTTGCTACTCTTTGTGGCCTACGACCCGGAGCATGGACGAGAGCTGTGGAAGACGGATGGGACGGCGAACGGTACAGCCCTCGTGAAGGACATCAACCTCCAAGGCGACGGCGTCGTGTCGAACCTGACCGTCGCGAGCGGGATCGTATTCTTCACCGGCGATGACGGCTACCGCAGTGGTCTCTGGAGGAGCGACGGCACGCCCGCCGGCACCCTGCTGCTCGCGGAGATGTATCCAGGCGAGCTGATCAATGTGAGCGGCACACTGTTCGTGCTGACAGAGGAGTCGCTCTGGACCAGCGACGGAACGCCGGGCGGTACGGTGCATGTGACCGACATCGATAGGCTCGGTTGTTATGTGAGAGAGTTTGGCGCCCGTCCAACCGCCGGAAACGGTCACCTGTATTTTCTCGCCGAGGGACTGTGGACGAGCGATGGAACGGCAGCGGGAACCGTTCAGTTGACGAGCGACTGTCCTGACGAGCATTTCATCACTGTGAACGGCACGACGTTCTTTCTCGGTTATGACGCGAGCCACGGCACCGAGTTGTGGAGAACTGATGGAACCGTCGCCGGAACACGCCTCGTCAGGGACATCAACCCCGGACCTGCCGACGGTTTCTTCGACAATTCATGCGACTACGGCTACTCACCCCAATTCACAAACGCGAACGGAACGCTCTTCTTCCTCGCGACGGACGGAGTGGCGGGGTTCGAGCTATGGAAGAGCGACGGCACCGAGACCGGAACGCTCATGGTCAAAGATGTGGTCCCAGGATCGGGCGGTATTACCAGGTGCGACTTCTCGTCTGAGTACGACGACTCTAGTTGCTTGCCTTCGCTGATCGGTGTGGGCAATTCACTGTTCTTCACGGCAATCGACCTCACCCACGGTCGCGAGATCTGGAGGAGCGACGGCACTGTCGATGGAACTATCCTCCTCGCCGATCTGACCCCCGGCCCCGGCTCGTCGCGGCTCGACGCAGGGACCGACGTCGGAGAGACGCTCTTCTTCACCCGCCGGGGAAACGATCGAGAGCGTGCGCTACTCCGTTCCGACGGAACACCTGAAGGTACCGTGGTGGTATCCGACGGTGAATTCTTCAACCCCGTCGCTGTGGGTCGATCCCTGTTCCTGTTCGGTCGCAGCGCGGAATCCGGCATCGAGCCTTGGTGGAGCGATGGAACCAGGGAAGGGACCGTTCCGCTGAAGGACATTTTCCGGGGCAACGGCGGCTCCCATCCAGACGAGCTCACCGACGTCGACGGCACGCTGTTCTTTAGCGCCGACGACACGGCACACGGCAGGGAGTTGTGGCGTAGCGATGCCACTGAGAGACGGACCGTGTTGGTGGCCGACCTTCGACGCGGCCCGACGGGGTCGTCGCCGGCTCAGTTGACCGCTGCCGGCGGCTTGCTGTTCTTCGTCGCCGACGATGGCATTCACGGCGCCGAGCCGTGGCGCAGTGATGGCACCCGGGCGGGGACTCGCATGCTGCGGGACGTGAATCCGGGGCCGCAGGGCTCCGCGCCGAAGAACTTGACTCGCGTCGGTGACGCACTCTTTTTCCGTGCCGACGACGGTCTGCACGGGGTGGAGCTGTGGCGAAGCGACGGTGCCGATGCGGGCACCGCGCTCGTCGTCGATCTGGTTGCAGGGCCGATGGGAGGGCTCGATTTTGATTCCGGAAACTCGCTGCACGATGACCCGTTTGCCGACCTGAACGGCACTCTGCTGTTCGCCGGCGACGACGGTGCGTCCGCTGAGACGGGTGGCCGCAATTTCGAGCTGTGGCGCAGCGATGGCACCACGCAGGGCACGAAGCTCGTACGCGACATCGTGCGCGGTCCCACCGGTTCGTATCCCAACATGCTGACGGCCGTCGGCGATACGGTCTTATTCACTACGGGCGCCACGACTGCAGCCGACCTTTGGAAAAGCGATGGGACGGAGGAGGGTACCGTCTTGCTCGCGAGCCTTGAGCCGAGCTCACTATCCGGATTTACTCGCGTCGGTGGCGGTCTCTTCTTCATGGAATACGATTGGCGCAGTAACACGCGCCGGCTCTGGCGGAGCGATGGAACCGCAACCGGCACGGTTGCGTTGGTCGGCCTCCTCGGCTTCGCGAGTCAATTCATGGCCGCAGGGGACGTCGTCTTCTTCTTGGAAGACGATTGGTGGCGGATTCACAGGTTGTGGCGCACCGACGGTACGCCGCCCACTACCCGCGTCGTCTACGACTTTGGCGAGGACGATTCGCTCGCACTGGGCGGCTCGCTCACGCTGGGCTCGGACGGCGAGCGGCTCGTCATTGGTGTTCGCGTTAGGTCGTACTTCAGCAATGATCCACCCCTGACTCTCTGGACGAGCGACGGATCCGAGACAGGCACCGCGCCTTTGCAGGACATTTCGAGAGCAGCCGACGCGCCTGATAGCTTCTACGACGAAGACGCACCGGCGTTCACGCGCTCCGGTCCACACCTCTTCTTCACGAGTGCCCACGACGGCTTCGGTCGCGAGCTCTGGGCGTTGCCCTCGTCCGCTCTGCTGCCCGTGGCGACTGACGACATGTCGACACCGAGCCTGCTGCCCACTGCCACGCCGACTCCGCTTCCAACTCGGACCGTCACCGCGACGACGGTTTCGACACCCACATCCACGGCCGCGCCCCGTTCCCACGGTGACGGCGGCTGCGAGATCGACTCTGGAGCGAGATCCGGTTGGATGATGTTTCTACCGCCGGTAGTCCTGCTCCTTTCGTCCGAGCATCGTCGTCGTCGTCGCGCTGGCGGGCTGTAGGAAATAGTGCGTCGGGAAATTGCGGGTCGAGTCTGGTCGGTGCGGGCGAAGACGCGCGCCAACACGACTTTCACGCGAATGATGCCGCGCAACTTGCCGATGGCGCGGATGACCATCTCGTGCAGGGCGAACGTCATGCCCAGACAGCGCCGCGCCCCGCCGCCGAACGGGAGGAATGCGTAGGGTGCCGGTCGCGTTGATCCCAGGTGAGATCAATGGCGTACCGCGGCGCCGCGCCCGAGCGTCACGGCATTCTCGCGGAAGCGCCGGATCGACGGCGCCCGATAGAGCGCCGCGAGCATGGCGCGATTGAGCAGCGCCAGCTCGCCGGGCAGGTTGCGGGCGACATCCAGCCACAATACGACGCGCACCTCGTCGCTCTCGTTGGCCGCGTCGTGCAGGTTGGTATCGTCGAAGACGACGCCGCGGCCGTTGCGCCAGTAGTACTTCTCCCCTCGTTCGACGAGAGATTTGTCCCGGCGCTCGTTGTCGCCAGGGTCTGCATTGACGCGCAGCCAACAGGTCTTGCCGGCGTTGTCATCCGGGATGACCACCCCGAGGTGATAGCGCACGAAGCCCTTGTAGTATCCCCAGTGCGGTCTGATGTACTGCCGCGGCTCGAGGATCGAGAAGAAGGCGTTGTGGACGTTCGGAAGTCGGCGCAGCAGCGCCGCGGTCTGCGGCGCCTGGGCGCAATTCTCTTCGATGAAGGCGCCCGACTTGAGCATGAACGCCTTCCACCGAATGGTGTGGATGCCGGCTTTGGTGTAATCGCCGCCGACCGCCGAGATGTCCGTCATGTCGTGGCGAAATCGAAGTAGCAGCTCACACTCGCGGCGGACGGTGGCGTACTCCGTCTCCAGCAAGCGGAGCTCGGGGTAGTCGTCATAGCGCTCGTCGAACGCGGGCGGGCGCGCCAGCAACCCGTTCTGCTCGAAGCGCGTGAAGACGCGGTTGATGGCGGCCTTCACGCGCTTTCGACCGGCCTTCCCGGCACCGGGAAGGCGCACCAACGCCGCGGAGATGTCCACTCCCGAGGCCAGGGCGATACGCGTTGACTTCAGCATCGCGACGGATCCACTAGAGCAACGCGCGGTTCCGGTCAAACCCGTATGCGTAGAATTACGCGCGTAGTTCTACGCGGGCGGCCTGAGGTACAGCTCTGGATTACTCGTCCGGTTTCTCCCGGGCCCGCAAGGAGCCCGTCCAGGCGGAAAACCCGGGGCAAGGATCCGACCCGTGCGAGAGACTTCTGCCCGTTTGGAGCAGGACTCGGGTGTTGCTACAGCTCCCCCGTGGGGATCTTCGGAGGAACGCCATGACGAAACGCCGCTCGTATTCCAGGATCAAGACCGTGATTGGCTACGGGCTCCTCGCCCTGGGCATCGCCGTTTTCGCGGTCCGTTTCCGGCACGAGGGCGCCTACGCGATGCCCGGCGGCACGAACCTGTTCGGTGGGCTGGGTGCGCTGCTGCTCGGCGGTGTGCTGGTGTGGCCCGCCTCGCCGCGCTGGCTCGGGTGGCTGGCACTGGCGGCCACCCCCGTGGTGCTCTTCTGCGGGCTCTACGCCACGATGGCGGAGCTCGAAGAGGTGGTGTCGCTCTACGCCACCGATAGCGCCGGCAATCCGGCCGAGCTGCGCCTGTGGATCGTCGACCGCGAAGACGGCGCATGGGTGGGGATGTCGCGTTCCAAGGCGGTCGAGCACTCCCTGAATGGAGCGCGCGTCGAGCTGCTCCGCAGGGGGGAGACCCGGTGTGTGGTGCCGGTGCTGTACGAAGACCGTGCGACCGTCAGGGCGATCCACGCACTCAAGGTCGAGAAGTACGCGGTGGCCCGTGGTGCCGCTGCGATCGGTCTCTACCCCCGCGAGGCGAGGGAAACCGCTGTCTCCCTGCGCCTCGATCCGTGCCCGGCCGGGTAAGAGCGCTTCGTTACCTTTCCGCCGGCGCTGGCTTCTGAGGCGGGAAACGAGGAGCTGCTCAGCTGCAGCCTCGGACGGCACTGCGGACGGCTCGGACGAGCTCGTCGATGCCGATCGATCCGCTCGAATCTTGATCCAGCCCCTGGCAGCCCGACAGTTCCTGGCGCCCGAGAGCGATGTCGACCGCTAGCACTAGCTCGCTGATTGCAACCTCACCATTGCGGTCGCAATCCCCTATGCAGGGGGGAGCCGGCGTGACCGTCGGCGTGTTGGTGGGGGCGCTCGTGGCGGTGGGTGGTGGCACAAGGCACTCGCCGCTCAGCACGCCGCCCAGCGGATCGCCAGCGGGCGGACTCGGGTTCAACGTGCAGGTGAAGCCCGACAGGAACGACACCGCGACCGATGGCAAGCCGAACCCGCCCAGCGCCGTGTTGCAGTCCGCCTGGCTGGTGAGCGCGGGGACGCCGGGGGCCGTGGTGTCGAAGCACGTCAAGCCGAACGAGCCGCCGCCGAAGTCCACCTGATAGCCCGGCAGCTCCGGGTCGGGGCTCTCGCTCGCCTCGATGGCGCAGCAGGCGGGCGGTGCGGCGGTCGGCGTCGGGGTCGGGGTGCAACCTTCGATGTTGTCGAGAAATGTGCTCGAGCTGTCGTCGTCGATGTTCGTGTCGTTGCAGAGGTCCGTCACACCATCGGACGCGAGACTGATCGTGTTGTTCGACACGATAGTGCCCGTGCAGCCCGAGATACGGACGCCCAATCCGTTGCCGCTGGTCAGGTTGCTGTCGAAGGTTACGCCCGCGCTGTTGCTGCAATGCAGACCGGCGATGCTGTTGCCCTCGTCGGTGTCGCCCGCGCGATTCACGCCGAGGTAGTTGTTGGTGACGAGCGCGCCGCCCGGACTATCGGTAACGTTGACGCCGTTGCCGCCGGTGTGGCCGCTGCTGCGGTTGTGGTCGATCAGGATGTCGGCGACGGAGTTGTAGACCTCGATGCCGGTGGTGCTGGTGAGCACTTCGTTGCCCTGGTACGTGTTTCCGCTGGCACCGCTCCCACTCGGATGCGTCTGAATGATCGCGTTGGAGTCGCAATTCTCGACCACGTTCCCGTCGCCGTCGGTCGGCCCGCCGATCAAACAGTCGTCAGCATCTACCAGCTCAATGCCCTTTTCCGCGCCGTCGATCACGTTGCACTGCACCACCGCGCTGTCGGCCTCGATGCGGATTGCAACACCGTGGCTGCCCGTTGTGAATCCCAGCCCGCGCACGGTGACGCCCGCCGCCTCGATGCGCACGATCGTGAACCCGTTGCCGTCGATCGTTACCGCCGGCATTGGCTCGCTGCCGTTGTACCAGCTCGCGCACGTCGCCCGGTCGTCGATGAGCGCGGCCGCCTCGGTAACCGCCGGCAGGTTGCTGCCCAGCGTGATGGTGCCCCTGACCGAGAAGTTGATGTCCTGCGCGCCACCCACGAAGTTCGCAGCCTGGATGGCCGCGCGCAGTGTGCAGACCGATCCCGCCGTGGCGCATACGCCGTCTGGGATGTCGTCGGCCCCGTCGCCGAGATCATCGACGGTAAAGGCACCGCTGAACGACGGCGTTGCGGTCAGGCACAGCAGGAGCAGTGGGAACCAACGCATCGGGGGCCTGAACAATAGGTCCCTGACGGGGAAAGGTGCAAACGGGAACCCTCAAGCAGCAAGGCGCAGGCGCGGCGCGCTTGAGACAGGAGGGGCGAAAGGGGGACGGGCCACTTTTCGGAGTTGAAGTTCCCGATTTCGCCGGCTTGAGGGATCGAAAACCAACCTGTCCCCGTATTGCGGCTTCGCTTTCCAGACAGAACGAAGACTGGCAGGCTGAGGGGCAATGGTGGAGGTCGACCTCGGCGCGGCGCGCACGTCCTACGCGGCAGAAGGGCAGTGGACCTCTCCAGTGCTGTTTACGCCCGCGGAGATCACGCGCTTCCTCGACGCGACCGAGCGCGTCGTCGCGGGCCGCCATCGCAGCGGTCGTGCGCCGACGCTGTGTCTGCCATTCGAGCCCGGGCCGCACGACCTGCGCAAGATCGACAACGCGTGGTGGGCCGATCCCGACCTGGCCGCGCTCGCTACTGATGCGCGCCTCGGCGAGATCGCGGCAGCACTCCTCGGCGCGTCGTCGGTCAGGCTCTGGCAGGATCAGCTGCTCTATAAACCGCCGGGCGGCCCCTCGGAGACGACGATCGGCTGGCATCAGGACTGGGCGAGCTGGGACACGGTCGCATCGCATGCAGCGTTCATCACTGCGTGGGTCGCATTCGACGACGTCGACGACGACAACGGTGCGATGCAGATCATTCCCGCGAGCCACACGTGGGGTCTGGTCCCCGGCGCGAGCAACTTCTTCGGCACCGATCGCGACGCGCAGCTCGCACGCCTCGGCGACGGGCGTGCGGTCGAATCGCGATCGATCGTCATGCGCGCGGGCCAGGTCAGCTTCCATCACCCGCTGACGTTCCACGGCAGCGGACCGAACACCTCGGACCGCCTGCGCCGATCGCTCGCCATCCACTTCGTCGACGCGGAGGTCTGCGCGGTGTCCGAACCAGGCATCTGGCAGCACTACAACCTCGCGCTGTTCCTCGAGCGCGGAGGCCGGTTGGGCGAGCGCTACCGCTTCGACGACCTCTGCCCGACGGTGTTTGCGCACTGACCGGCCGTACGGCGGCCTGATCGGGGGGTGGCCATGCCCACGACGGGTGATCGTGAGCCAGTCGTTCCATCGGGTCCAACTACGTCAGGCTCCCCGCAAAATCAGCGCAGGTGCATCGGCGTCGTCCCGTGGGCGGTGGCGCCGCGCGGCTCGGGCGGCGGGGCGACAAACGGGTGGGTGACGCCGACCTTGCGCAGCTCGCGCGCGAAGGAGATGCTGACGAGGCGATAGAACTGGATGTGCTCAGGCGCGTAGTCGGCCTCGTAGAGAGGGATCTGCGCGTATGCGGTGCCTTCCTGGGCCTCGCGGCCGATGAAGTGATTGTCCCGCGCCGCGCGGAAGACGCCGCGGCCGCCGGCATCGTAGTCGAGCTCGCCGCCGTAGAGCCAGTCGTAGTAGGCGTGGCGTTCGTCGGTGACGCGCAGCCGGTCCGGACGGTTGCCCTTGAGCGAGTAGGCGATGAAGTAGCGGACGCCCATCACCTCGGGTGAAAAATCCCCGTCGATGTCGAAGACGTCGTAGCGGTAGGACGTGTTGAGGAAGAAGTCGATGCGATACATGTCCTCGACGTCGGTCGGCAGCATCTGGCGCAGCTCGCCGATGTGGCCGGCGTTGAGATGGGTGCAGCCGTGCGACATCGGCCCGCGCGACAGCAGCCAGAGGCGGTCGAAGGGTTGGCCGTCGCGGTTGCGACGGTCGATCGTGCGCCACGATGGCGGCAGGAAGGACGTGTCGGCCGTCGTCATCTGCCACCAGAGGGTATGGATGGCGTTGTGCAACCGTGCGCCGACGTGCATGTACGGCAGCCACGGCGAGTAGCTGTAGATGTCGTCGATGGGAATGTGATCCGCCGTGCCGGTGCGCTGATGCGTCGTCAGCGCCCGGCGGCCGGGCGTCGGATACTGGGGGATCTGGCGGCCGTGGTAGGTGGTGAACGCGTTCAGGGTGCCGACCGGATGGATCGCGGTGAATTCGTCGAAGCGGAAGGCGCCATCGCGCACCGGGTAGATTCCGTGCGAAGCGCGCTCGACGAGCTGGAGGAACTGCGGTCGCACGGCCGCGAGCGCGGTGGCATCGCCGCCCGGCGGCACGTCGCGCACCAGCGCCGTGAGCTGCTCCGAGGTCGTGCGCTCGAGCTCGGCGACGAAGAGACGTGTCGGCAGCAGGAGATTGATCAGCTCGAGCTGGCGCTCGTTGTCCATGTGGTTGCGGTCGGCCGGCTGCAACCGCGCCGCCCAGCGCGCCATCACCTCGTCGACCGGCATGTCGATGCGGAAGACCCGACCCGGGTTGAGTCGTTCGAGAAGAGCGAGGTTGCGTTGCCGCAGCGCTTCGGCAGAGAGCGAGTCCTCCTGCGCGGCCAGCGAGGCGACGCCTTCCTCGGCGAGGGCCCGCTCGAAGTCCTCGAAGCCGCGGTTCTGCGTCAGCACCACCTGGCCGTCGTCGATCAGCTTGCGATACGTGCGTTCGCGCTCGATCAGATCGCGGGCGTAGTCACGTATCACGTCGTCGCTGAGCACGACCGTGACGCGGATCTGATTGCCGCGTCCGAGGTGGAGATGGAAGCGCTCGACCTCGCGCGTCCGCGGCGCGAAGCCGGTGTAGAAGGACGGCTCGTAGCGATCGTAGTAGAGTCCGAAGGCCGGTGGCTCCTGGAGCTGGCCGGCGACGCCCTCGGCCGACACCAACGCGGGCGCCAGGAGGGCCCACATCGACAGGACGCAGGGAAGGAGGGTGAATCTCGGCATCGTTCGTACCTGCCAAGTGCGCGGCGTTACTTCAGTCGACTGTGGGCGTCGGTCGCGTGTCCGGCGCTCCCCTTGCGCAACTCGCGGTGGAACTCATATCCCGAGTTGCCGTCGAATGCGCAAGTGGGTTCCGATCGAAAGTGAGAGTGAACTGCAGCGCTTCGAAGCGTATGAACCGGCGCTCCTCGAAACAGATTGGACCCCAGAAGTGAAGGCGGCGAAGTCCAATCTGAAAAGAACCCGCGCCGTTGTTGGGGTCTCGAAGTGCGAAAGGGGAGGACTTGAACCCCAAAGAAGTCCATAAAATGATTGAAAAATTGTGCGCTTGATGTTGCACAGCGTGGCGCCTTGTGGCGCCGCTTGGCCCCCCGGGGGGCCAACGGACACTCCGCCGTTCGTCAGTGGAATCGACAACCAAACTACGGAGGCCTCCGTCTGCGCGCGCCGGCGCATCACGGGATGAGCAGGCGCGCGAGCAACTCGGCATGGGTTTCGACCGCCTGCCCTGCGGTCGGATCGAGGCCGGTCAAACGCTCGCACTCCGGCTTAAGCGCGAAAATCATCGAACCCGCGCCGGCCAGGATGTAGTAGAGGTGCGGGATCAGCGAGCGATCGAAGCCGGGATTGTAGCGGTCGACGAGACGGACGAACCCCGCGTAGATTTGCCTCAGATGCGTCTCGATGAGCCAGCGCAGGCGCGCATCGGCGTGCTTGCCTTCCTCGACCATGAGACGGAAGAGCTCGGGATGCGCGGCGACGAAACGAACGTACTGTCTGACGGTATCGCGTGCGCGTGACCGCGGGTCGCCCGCGTGGTCGCCGGAAAAGTCTTCGACGCTGCGCTGTAGCTGCTGAAATATCAGATCGGCCGCCGCCTTCCAGAGCTCGAGCTTGCTCTGGAAATGATAGGTGATCAGGCCCTGGTTCACGCGGGCCCGCGCGGCGATTTCGCGCGTGCTCGCGGCGCCGAAACCGCGCTCCGCAAACGTGGCCGCCGCCGCGGCGACGATGCGGTCGCGCGTGGCGTCGCGCTGCTGGACGCGGGTCGTGCGCCCGATGTCCGCACGCCGCCAGCGTGGGGCAGTGCTGGCGGGATCTCGCCTCGGTCGGGGTTTCATCGGCGCAACGTATTATTCGATTGACAAGCGAGAATCAATTTGTTCATTATTCGATTGAACAATGAAATCGACGAAGGGAGAGTGGCGGTGAAAACACTGACGACGGACGTTTTGGTCGTGGGTGCGGGTCCCGCCGGCCTGACGGCGGCGGCGCTGCTGGCCCGCCTCGGCGTGTCGTGCGTGACGGTTGCCAAGTATGGCGGCACGGCGGATTCGCCGCGCGCGCACATCACGAATCAGCGCGCCGTCGAGATCTTCCGCGATCTCGGCCTCGAGGAGCGAGTGATGGAGCGCGCCCTGCCGCACCATCTCATGGGCAAGCAGGTCTTCGCGACGGCGTTCGCGGGGCGTGAGCTGTCGCGAATGATGACGTGGGGTGCGGGTGTCGATCGCCGCGCCGACTACGAGGCGGCCAGCCCGTGCGCGATGTGCAACGCCCCGCAGCACGTGCTCGAGCCGATGCTGCTCGATCGGGCGAGGGATCTCGGAGCGGACATTCGATTCAACCACGAGCTCGTCGCTATCGAGCAGGCGCCGGCGGACGTGCGGGCTCGGATCCGTATGCGTCCCGGCTGTGACGAGTTCGAGATTCGATCCCGTTACGTCGTCGGTTGCGACGGCGCGCGCAGCTTCGTCGCCGAAGCCGGTGGATTCTCGTTCGACGGGCAGGCTGGCCTGGCGAATGCCGTGACCGTCTGGATCGAGGCCGATCTGACGCGCTACACGCGCCATCGCTCCGGCGCGCTCTTCTTCGTCTGTCCGCCCGGCAGCGACGACGTGTTCAGCATCTGGACGTGCGTCGAGCCGTGGACCGAGTGGAGCACGATCTTCGCGCATTTCGGCGGCCGCCCGGCCGATCGCTCGGAGGAGACGATTCTGCGCCGCGTGCGCACGGCGATCGGGGACCCAAAGGTGGCGGTCAAGATCAAGAAGATCAGCGAGTGGCAGGTCAACCACCAGGTCGCCGCGCGCTACCGGAACGGCAACCTCCTGCTCGCGGGCGACGCGGCGCACCGCCATCCGCCTGCCAACGGTCTGGGGAGCAACACCTCGATCCAGGATTCCTACAACCTCGCATGGAAGCTCGGGCTGGTGATCGACGGCCGGGCGGGAGATCGCCTGCTCGAGAGCTACGGCGCCGAGCGCCAGCCGGTCGGCCGTCAGGTCGTCGACCGCGCCAATCAGAGCGTCATGGAAATGGGCGGCTGGCTGGGAGCTCTCGGATTCCAGCCCGGTCAGACGGAAGCGGAGGCGCTGGCGATCGTCGATCGGTTGTTCGGACCCGACGGCGAGGATCGGCGCCGAGCGCTGCTGGCGGGCCTCGAACAAATGAACGGGCAGTTCAACGGGCACGGCGTCGAGCTGAACCAGCGCTATGCGTGCGGAGCGTTGGTCGCCGACGGCACGCCGTTTCCCGAGTCCCCGCGCGATCCCGAGATCTACCATCAGGCGACGACGCATCCGGGCGCGCACCTGCCGCATGTCTGGCTCGAGCGCGATCAACGCGACGTCTCGACGCTCGATCTGTGCGCGTACGACCGCTTCACGCTGCTCACCGGCATCGGCGGCGACGATTGGTGCGAGGCCGCCAGGCTGGTCGCCCGCAGGATCGGCGTCGCGATCCATCCGGTCGTCGTCGGGTTGGGACAGACGAACAACGACGTGCTCGGCACCTGGACGCGCATCCGCGAAGTGGGCGACCGTGGCTGCATCCTCGTGCGCCCCGATCGCGTCGTTGCATGGCGGAGCGCGGGACGGCGCCCCGACCCCGCGGCGGATCTCGAGGCGGTGATGGTCGAGATCCTGGGACAACGCAAACCAACGAGAGGAGAGCTGGGATGATCGAGCTGTATCACTTCGGATTTTCCACCTGCTCGCAGAAAGTGCGCCTGGTGCTGGCCGAGAAGAAGATCGATTTCGTCTCGCACGTGATCGACATTCTGAGCGGGGGGCAACACGATCCGGCCTACGTGAGGTTGAATCCAAATCACGTGGTGCCGACGCTCGTGCACGACGGCGCGGTGCTGATCGAGTCGACGCTCATCAACGAGTACCTGGACGACGCGTTTCCCGAGATCCCGCTGCGGCCGGCGCAGCCGGTTCAGCGGCACCGGCTGCGGGCGTGGACGAAGATGCTGGACGAGAAGGTGCACGCCGCGACTGCGGCCGTGACGTTCGCGATTGGGCCGCGCGTGATGATTCTGCAGAAGCCCGCCGGCGAGCGTGAGGCGGAGATCGAGGCGATTCCCGATCTCGAGGCGCGCGCTGCCCGGCGCAGCGTCATCGAGCACGGGGTGAAGGCGCCGAGGTTCGCCGCGGCGCTGGCGCAGATGATCGATCTGCTCGATCGCATGGAGGCAGCGCTGGCGTCGAGCCGCTGGCTCTCGGGGGAAGCCTTCGGGCTGGCCGACGCGGCCGTGCTGCCCTACGTGCTGCGCCTCGATCATCTGGCGATGACGCCGCTGCTGTCGGCACCGGCGCGCCCGCGTCTGGCCGATTGGTACGATCGCGTTCGCGCCCGCCCGAGCTTCGCGACGGCGATCGCGGAGTGGGCGCCCGAGCCGGCGGTGGCATTCCTGCGCGGTACGGGCGAAGCGGTGTGGGGCGAAGTCGAGCCGCTGACGGCGGCAGCGAGGTGACCCATGCCGCACGTGCGACCGCTCGAGCGTGAGGCGCTCGGCCAGTTCGAGCCGTTCTTTCAGGCGGCGGAGCAAATGATGGGCGGCTTCGTCCCCAACAGTCTGTTCACCATGGGGCATCGTCCCGAAATCCTGCAGGCGTTCCTTATGCTCGCCGGCACGATCAACGGACCGGGGACGGTCGATCCCGGTCTCAAGCAGTTGGTGGCGTACGTCGCCAGCAACGCGGCGGGCTGCCGCTACTGCCAGGCCCACACGTCTGCCCACGCGGCACACGCGGGCGCGGCAGTCGAGAAGATCGAGCACGCATTCGAGTTCGAGATCCATCCGATCTTCTCGGCTGCCGAACGGGCGGCGTTGCGGCTGGCGCGCGACGCGGCGCTGATTCCCAACCTGGTCGACGCCCAGCATTTTCAGGCTCTGCGGCGGCATTTCGACGAGGCGCAGATCGTCGAGCTGGTGGCGGTGTGCGCGCTGTTCGGTTTCCTGAACCGGTGGAACGACACGATGTCGACCGAACTGGAGAGCATTCCGCGCTCCTTCGCGACGGCCCATCTGCGCGCCGCCGGATGGGAGGTGGGCAATCACGCAGCGCGTGATTGATGGCGCGGTGCATCGTCGGGGTTGATGGCAGGGTCGGGACCCTCTAAGGCAACGGCATGTTGCGTTTGCTCCAGTGGCTGATCGCTCGGCCCTGGCTGATGCGAATCGTGGGCGCCCTCTCGGGTTCGTTGAACCCCTGGAGCCCGGCGGTACGGCGCGACCCGTATCCCGCGTATGCGGCGCTGCGCAGCCAGCCCGGGCTGACGCGCTTGCGCCTGTTCGGCGGCTACGTCGCGACGCGCTATGCCGACGTCGAGCACGTTCTGCGCGATGCGGCGTTCTCGACCAATCGCGACGCCGTGCCGCTCATGGGCACCTTTCGCAAGGCCGCCCGTGACACCCCCGAATTTCTGGCGTTCATCGACGACAACCTGCTGATGATCGATGGATCGCGCCATCGCCGCTTGCGCGGTCTGGTGGCCAAGGCGTTCACACCGCGCCGCGTCGAAGCCATGCGGCCGCGCGTACGGGCGCTCGCCGGCGATTTGCTCCGTCGCGCCGCCGCTCGCGGCGAGATGGAGGTGATGCGCGATCTCGCCAATCCGCTGCCGGCAGTCGTCATCGCCGAGCTGCTCGGCGTGCCGGCCGACGATCATGAGCGCTTTGCCGCGTGGTCGAATGACCTCGTCGAGCTCCTCGATCCGTTGTCGGGGAGAGACGGGCTGGAGCCTCCCAAGCGCGCCATGCGCAGCTTCGCTGCGTACTTCCGTCGCCTGCTCGCCGAACGTCGCGAGGCGCCGCGAGACGACCTGCTGTCGGCGATGATTGCCGCCGAAGAGTCCGGCGAGGCCCTGACCGAGGGGGAGCTGATCTCGTTGGCCGCCCTCCTCCTCGCGGCCGGGCACGAGACGACGACGAACTTGATCGGCAACGCCGTTCTCCTGCTGCTGCGCCATCCACGCGAGCGGGCTCGCTTGCAGCAGGACCCGGCCTTGATCAACTCCGCGGTCGAGGAATGCCTGCGTTTCGAACCGCCCATCCAACTGACGGATCGAGCCGTCGTCGCGCCGACCGAGTTCGGCGGCGTCCAACTACGGCCTGGCGAAGTCGTCGTCGCGCTGCTCGCGGCGGCAAACCGCGACCCGGCGCGTTTTCCGGATCCCGACCGCTTCGACGTCGGCCGCGGCGACAACGCCCACCTGTCGTTTGGTCTTGGCAGTCACTTCTGTCTCGGCGCTTCCCTGGCGCGCCTCGAGGCACAGGAAGCATTGGCCGCGCTGTTGAGCATGTGTCCCAGCTTCAGAGGCCCGACGGACCCGCCTGGTTTCAAGCCGTCCGTCGTCCTGCGCGGACCCACCGCCGTCCCGCTCCAGTTGCGCTGAGCGCTGTGCAGGAATCCCGCGTTCCGAGGTCGCCGCACCGGTTCGGAACGTCACGATTCGCTCGCGCCCGGGAACCCGGGTCGCGCACCCACTCGGTCACGACGCGACAGGCAAGATAGAGATTGCCCATCTGGCAGTCTTTCTTTTGAGGCCAGGTCCTTCTTGAGGGGACGGCCAGGTCCTTCTTGAGGGGTCGGACCAGCGCAAGGATTGAGAACGATTAAGCAAGTGTCCTATATGCTGCCTGTCTAGACGCTTGGAGGCCGCATTTCGGCGCCGAAATGCGCCCTCGGGAGGGGGACGATGCCGCGTGCAAATCGCCATCGGATCGCCGGTCAGGTCTGGCACATCACAGAGCGCTGCCATCGCAGACAGTTCCTCCTGAAGTTCGCGCGGGATCGGCGCGCGTGGGTGCACTGGCTGTACGAGGCGCGGCGACGCTTTGGCCTCTGCGTTCTCGACTATCAGGTGACCAGCAACCACGTGCACTTGCTGGTGCTCGATCGTGGTCGGGATGAGATGGCGGCCAGCCTGCAGCTGATCGCCGGCCGCACGGGGCAGGGCTTCAACCAGCGCAAGCAGCGGCACGGGGCGTTCTGGGAAGACCGTTACCACGCCACGGCGGTGGACGCGGTGGAATACCTGGCGCGTTGCGTAGTGTACATCGACCTCAACATGGTGCGCGCCGGGGTCGTGAAGCATCCCCGCGACTGGAAGGAGGCCGGCTACCACGAGATTCAAAACCCACGTGGCAAATACCGCATCATCGATCGCGCGGCGTTGGCGGACTTGCTGGCCGTCTCGGCCGGTCGGCTCGCGGGGATACACGCAGAGTGGATCGAGGCGGCGCTCGCAAAAGGCCGCCGCGCGCGCGAGGCGAAGTGGAGTGAAGCCATTGCGGTCGGACGACGTTCTTTCGTGGAAGAGGTCCAACGTAATCTCGGCGCGCAGGCGCGCCACCGAGTGATCGCAGAGGAAGACGGGGCGTCGGTGCTGCGAGAGGCAGAGGGAACATACGGCACCATTTCGCGGTCAGAATGGGCCGCCTAAGTGGGAAAGCGCGCGCTAAATTGAGCGAAAGGCCACTGATGTCGACGGGTTATGCTGGTCCGACCCCGACGGAACAAGCTGGTCCGACCCCGACGGAACAACTAGCTACGGGTTGCCCTGTCCCGACAGCAGTTTGAGCGTGTAACTCACCGACGGAGCGCCAGACTGCGGCTCGAAGACCAGCGTCTGGAGAATGCTCTGGCCGGGAAGTAGGACACCGTCGGACAGGAATACGCGCAGATAGGGGTCGCCGCTGCCCGTGCTAGCGCTCGCGTTTACCAACCGAATCCGATCGGGCAGGGCCTGGACGACCATGAGGAGGTGGGTGTCCACGATCGAAGGGCTGTTGTTGGTGATCTTGTAAATGTCGTTCTGCCGCCGGCCCCCGCCGGTGGTGGTGGAGCTGACCAGCATCGTGTCCACTTGCGCCGTCACGTCCAGGAACTCGAGACCCGCGTCGCGCCGCGAAAGCGCGTCGTCGTTCGATTGCGGCAGGCCGCTGGCCGTGCGGCCGTCAATGGCGCCCAGCATCGCAAGATCCGGACGGTAGACGGAGTAGAGCAGGTCTGGCGGGCTCAGCTGGAACGGCATCGTCGGTGAGCCGGGATCGAAGTGCGAGAACGCCGGATCGTAGAGGGCGTTCTCGATGAAGTCGGTGAGATCGTCCACTTGATCGTCGCGCAGCCCGAGGCCGGGCTGTGAGGCGGGGCCGCGGGGGTTGGTGAAGCGCGGATTGAGCGTACTCGCGGCGCCGGCTTGCGCGTCCTGTGGCACACCGGCGTTGAAATACCCCACCACGTCCTTCACGCTGGTAAACGAGCCGTTGTGGAAAAAGAATCGGCCATCCTTGAGTTGCCGTAGCGTCAACACGCGGAACTTGAAGGCATCGGTGTCGAGCGAAGTGATTTGCTCGCGGCCGTCATCGCGAAAAGTCGGGTCGCTTCTCGCCGCGCGATTCAGAGCTTGGAGCGGGTGGTCGGCGAGCCCGAGGTTGTAGAAGTTCTCTTCCACGAGATCGCCGGCCCCGGCCACGTCGGGGTCGGTGACCTGCTTGTTGAGCATCGGGCCGCTGTGGCAGGTGTAGCAGCCGGCCCCACCCGCGCCGCCGGTGGCGGGGGTGAAGAACAGCTTGGCGCCGCGCCGCTGGGCGGGCGTCAATGCATCGTTGTGCCCGGCCAAGAACCTGTCCCAGGGCGTGTCGCGTGTGACCACGGTGCGCAAGAAGGTTGCAATCGCGCGTAAGACAGTTTGGTCGTTGATCAGTAGGTTCAAGTCGACGGCGGCGTCGGACTGGGCGGCCTCCTCCGGAAACGCCTCCCGGAAGAGCTTCCGATAGGTCATGAAGTTCTGCAGTTCGGCGGATTGTTCTTCCAGCATCCGGTGCGCGTCGAGCTGCAAGAGCGCCTCGTTTTCAGCGGCCGGATGGCCGAACGGGTTGAGGCCGCCGGGCGCTGCGTCGGGCTCGCCAGCGAAACCGTCGCTAAAGAGGCGGTTGTTGTAGGCGGCGCCGATCAGGCTGAGCGCGTTGCGTGCGACGCTGTCCAAGGCGTCGAGTCGGCCGGTTCGCAGCAGCACACCAGGGTCCGGTAGCTTGCGGCCCCGGGCTGGACTGCCCACCGCGAACGCGTAGACGTCGGTGAAAGTTGGGAGCTCGTCCACCAGTTCGTCGCCGGGAAAGAGCGGGCTCATTCGCAGGAGCGGGAGGTCGGGCAGGGGCCGCCGGCGTGGAATGAAGTTGCCCGCAGCGTCCGTGTAGCCTCGTCCCTCGCCGCCGACGCCGAAATTGAAGAGCGTGCCCGCCTTCGACGCAGCCTCGCCGAGGTGACAGCTGCCGCAGGACGCGGTCTGTTTGGTGGCGAGAACGCCGCCGAAGGCCGGCTGAATTCTGGCCGTCCGGATTGGGTCGTGAAAGAGCTGTTTCCCCAGATAACGCTTCGCCTCCGTTGTCACGAACAGGGGGTCTACGGTTCCGTTGCCGAGGCGTGGTTGCGGCAGGTCGGTATCGTTCGCTGGCACCATCAACTTCTGGATGCCACCGACTTGCTGGCCGATGAATTCGCGCAGTACCGCAGGCGGGTCGGTGCACTCGGGCAGTTGGCACGTGGCGCCAGCGGACAAACCCTGCCCGGAAACGCAAGCGGGCGGAGGGGGTGATGCCGAAGGGCACTCGGCGTCGATGGCCTCGATCACCAGGGCATTTGCGCATTCATTGTCGAGCATCGCCGGCGCATGCGCGTCCCAGGTCTGCGTCGTTCGCACCTTGCACTGCTCGCCGCTGACCACAACGCTGGCGACGACGGCATAGGCGATGCCGGCCAAAACGGTCACTGCAGCCACGACCGCCAGCCTGGCCACCGCACCGCGCGCCTTGCGCCGCAGCATATACGCGGCGCGGAGGCTCAGAGCGAGGACGAGGAATACAAGCCCCGGCATCCCGACAGCTGGCGCCGCCGCTGGGCCGATAGGAGAGGTGTTTACCGTACCCGCCAACGCGACAAGGGGCGTCACCACCATCGCAACGGTAGCAACGCAGAGTAACCCGCTAAGCTTCACCGCGGACCTTCTCTCCACCAACGCGCGGTCGTCACCTTCCTCAAACCAGCGCCCAGAGCAATACAGCAAAGTTTTCTGGCGGTCCAGGAAAAGCCCCGAGCCAATCGCAGATTTAAGGGGGGCGAGGCGGCAACTCCGAACGATCGTTGCAATGCCGATCGGGTGGAGCACCTGGAGGAACGCAGTCGCTCTGATCCTTAGCGTCTCAGTCTAAGCCTCTGCGCGTGTCTTCTGAGCCAAAGGCTGGCGAGGCAGAGGCTCATGCTGAGGAGAGTGCGAAAGGGGGGACTTGAACCCCCACGGGTTTTACCCCACAGGATCCTGAATCCTGCGCGTCTGCCAATTCCGCCACTTTCGCGTGGTGCGGGTGTGCCGCTTCGAGGAACCGGTGAGATAGCGCCCGCGGCGGGGCAGGTCAAGCTGCCTTCGGACAGCTGCCTTCGGGCCGCGCGGGCGTGATTCCACGCGGCGCGATGCGGCAGCGCTTGCGCGGCTCGGCGCAATTGGCCAAAACGGAAGACCGCAACCCCTGACCGAGTACCGCTGGAGATCCATGCCCGAGCTCGCCAAGACCTACGACCCGCAGGCCACGGAGCAGAAGTGGTACGACTTCTGGCTCGCCGGCGGTTACTTCCACGCCGACGAGACGCGGCCCGGGCCGCGCTTCTCGCTGGTCATCCCGCCGCCGAACGTCACCGGTGTGCTCCACATGGGGCACGTGCTGAACAACACGCTGCAGGATGTCCTGGTCCGCTTCCACCGCATGGAGGGCGAGAACACGCTGTGGATGCCCGGCACGGATCACGCCGGCATCGCGACGCAGAACGTCGTCGAGCGCCAGCTGGCCAAGGAGGGCATCGACCGCCACCAGCTCGGCCGCGAGGCGTTCGTCGAGCGCGTCTGGGCCTGGAAGCAGCAGTACGGCGACACCATCCTGCGCCAGTTGAAGCGCCTCGGCACGTCGTGCGACTGGGAGCGCGAGCGCTTCACCATGGATCCGGGCCTGTCGCGCGCGGTGCGCGAGGTGTTCGTCCGCCTCTACGAGAAGGATCTCATCTACCGCGGCCACCGCATCATCCACTGGTGCGTGCGCTGTCACACGGCGCTCTCCGACGAGGAGGCCGTGACCAGCGAGGGCGGCGAGGCGGGCAACCTCTGGCACATCCGCTACCCGGCCGCCGACGGCGGACCCGGCATCGTGGTGGCGACGACGCGGCCGGAGACGATGCTCGGCGATACGGGCGTTGCCGTTCATCCCGACGACGAGCGCTACCAGGCGCTGATCGGCAAGTCGGTCATCGTGCCGCTGGTCGAGCGGCCGATTCCGGTCATCGCCGATCCGCTGGTCGACAAGGACTTCGGCACCGGCGTGGTCAAGGTCACACCGGCGCACGACGCCAACGATTTCGAGATGGGCCAGCGCAACCACCTGCCGACGCTGTGCATCATGACGCCGGACGGGCACATCAACGAGGAGGGCGGACCGTACGCCGGACTCGACCGTTTCGCGGCGCGCGAGCGCATCGTCGCCGACCTCGAGGCGCGCGGCCTGCTGGTCAAGACCGAGCCGTACCGCGTGCCGATCCGCCGCTGCCAGCGCTGCGAGACGGTCATCGAGCCGTACCTGTCGACGCAGTGGTTCGTGAAGATGGCGCCGCTCGCACAGCCGGCCATCGCGGCGATCAAGTCGGGTGACCTTCGTCTGATCCCGGACCGTTGGAACGGTGTCTACCTGCACTGGATGGAGAACATCCGCGACTGGTGCATCAGCCGCCAACTGTGGTGGGGGCACCGCATCCCGGTCTGGTACTGCGACGACTGCGGTCATCTGATGGTGACGCGCGAGGACCCGACCGCCTGCAGCCAATGCGCGTCGCCGACGCTGCGCCAGGATCCCGACGTGCTCGACACCTGGTTCAGCTCCTGGCTGTGGCCCTTCTCCACCATGGGCTGGCCCGACGAGACGCCGACGCTGCGCCGCTTCTACCCGACCGATGTGCTGGTCACCGCCGCCGACATCATCTTCTTCTGGGTCGCGCGCATGGTCATGGCCGGCTACGAGCTGATGGGCGAGTGCCCGTTCCGCGACGTCTACCTCAACAGCATCGTGCGCGATCCGCAGGGCCGCAAGATGTCGAAGTCGCTCGGCAACTCGCCCGACCCGATCGACGTCATCGATCAGTACGGCGCCGACGCGCTGCGCTTCACCGTCATCTCGATCGCGCCGGTCGGCCCGGACGTCCGCTTCGACGTCGACAAGACCGAGTTCGG
>CAYVUV010000001.1:0-5299 GCA_964455095.1 uncultured Binatia bacterium (SeqCode) | reverse complement strand
TGGCGGCCAGGTGCTGATGGGCCCGCACGAGGTCCCGGGTGGAAGGTGGATCGTGCAAGCGCTCGACCCCCAGGGCGCCAATTTCGCGCTGGTTGCACCCAAGCGCTGATCTCACATGGCCAACATCGCGGTGAGCGCGGTGAACTGATCCACGCGGGACGCTGACGCTGCCCGAGCACGTCATACGTCCCGCCCTCTTTTCACCGCAAGGGCGTGCGGCCCTTCGGCACGAGCAGGAAGTCCTGGGCCAGGTTCATCTTCGTCAGGTCGACAGGCCCGTATCCCAGGCCGTAGAGCGATGCGAGGACCTCCATCTGCTCCGCATAGTCGGGGAAGATATCCGCGCGCCACAGCTCGGCCATGATGACGGGCTTCGGGTCGCAGCGTTCGAGGAACCCGAGCATGCCGCGCAGGACGCGGTGGTCGAAGCCTTCGGTGTCGGTCTTCACGAAGTCGACGCGCTCGATCCCGTGTTGGCGCGCATAGTCGTCGAAGACGCGGCATTGAACGCGCTCCGGGCTGAAGTGCATCGGGCTCTCGGTCTTGCCGTCGGCGTTCTCGTGTCCGCCGCGCCAGCGTTCGGCCAGCTCGTGTACGAGCGTGTTCCCACCCGGGTTGTGCTTGAGCTTGAGGATCGTTTTCTCGCCCGCGTCGTCGCCGAGCGCGAGGGGCTCGACCACGACACCCGCACGGCCGGCGAAGCGGGCGCGGCAGCGCTCGAAATGCTCCCTGACCGGCTCGAACAGCCAGGCGCGAGCGCCCGGACGAGCGCGCAATACCGCTTCCGCATAGACCCCGACGTTCGCGCCGACGTCGACGAACGAACCGTCCGCGGCGACCCAGCGCAGCGACTCGGCGACGGTCTCCGCGACGATACCCTGCAGGCGCCGCTCCCAATCCTGCGGCGAGGGCGGGCGGTCGAAGAGCTCGTGCCGCAGGCGACGGAGGCGTGCGACAAGGCGCGGGAGGAGGGATGGCCTGGGCTGCATGCGTCGCCGTGGGGATTATCGAGACTTCCCTTCGCAAGCGTCAAGAGCGCCCGGCTTCTGGATCTTGATCGCGCTCGCGCCGCTTCGTGAAGGAGACCCCCCTCCGCTCATATCGACCCGTCGGGCAGGATGAGGGTGACCTCACCGCCGGCGATCTCGACTGCGAAGATGCGTGCCGCACGCCGCGCCGGTCCGTGCACGACGTTTCCGGTGACGAGGTCGAAGCACGCCCCATGGGTCCGGCAGCGCACCGTATCGCCGGACAGCGCGCCGTCGTTCAGGGGGAAGCCGCGATGTGTGCAGCGGTCCTCGATGGCCAACACCCGTTCGCCGATCCGAAAGAGGGCGATGCGCACTGTGCCGATCCGCACCGCGGCACCTCGTCCGTCCGGAAGCCCGCTCAGCGATCCGACAACGACGCGTGTCATGTCTCCCTCCGCGAGCGCGGGGAGGGTGAAGCGCGCGACCTTGATCTTGGCATGCAGGACTCCCACCGTGGGTATAGCCCTTTCCCGGGTGAAAGTGGGATGGACTGAGAAGCGGAACGGAGGAAGGAAGATCATGGCAATTCGCGTCGTTCAACTCGGCACTGCGCGCCGTCGCGGCGAGGGGCTGCGCCTCGGCACGGTGCGGCGCCCGCCGCGTGGCGTGCCCAAAGGCGAATTCGCTTCGCGCGACTTCTACGACGTCTGGCTGCCGGAGTTGGCGCCGTCGGAAGCGCTGGTCAAGGTGGCGCTCGGGGCCAGGGACGAGCGGGCGTGGAAGACGTTCGTCAAGCGCTACCGAGCCGAGATGAAGCACCCGCCCGCCACGCGACTGCTCGACTTGTTGGCGGCCCTGTCGCAGGAATCGGCCTTCTCGGTGGGATGCTACTGCGAGGACGAGTCCCGCTGTCACCGCTCCGTTCTGAAGGCGCTCCTCTTCGAGCGCGGCGCGCGCTTGGCCTGACCCCATACGCCACCATCGACCCTGGTGCCACCGCAAGCGTGTCGTGCACACACGCTCACCCGGTGGTACAAGGCCGCCATGTCGCCGCGCCCGCCGGTTGCATGGCGTCTCCTTCTCGGGTTGGCGTTGATCAAGCTCGCGGTCCACCTCGTCGCGGCGGGGCCTTTGGCGTGGGGCTACATGACGGACGAGCTGTACTATCTCGACAGCATCGATCGGTTGGACTGGGGTTTCGTCGATCACCCGCCGTTTTCCATCGTTGTACTCGGCGCAGTGCGCGCGCTGCTGGGCGACTCGCCGCTCGCGATTCGCGTCCTCCCGGCATTGCTGGGCAGCAGCACGGTCATGCTCACGGGGCTGATGGCGCGCGAGATGGGCGGCGGTCGCTCGGCGCAGGGGCTCGCGGCCCTCGCGGCGCTGGCCACGCTGGTGTCCCTCGCGATGTGCAGCTTCTACTCGATGAACGCGATCGATCTGGCGCTCTGGGCCGTGGCCACATGGCTGGTGCTTCGCATCCTCAACGGAACCGACCGTCGCCTGTGGCTACTCCTCGGCGCGGTCATGGGAGTCGGTCTGCTCAACAAGCTCAGCATGCTCTGGTTCGGGATGGGGCTCGGGGTCGGTCTGCTGCTCACGCCCGAGCGTCGCTGGCTGCGTACGCCGTGGCCGTGGGTGGCGGGTGCCGTGGGGGTGGTGTGCATGGTGCCGTTCGTCGTCTGGCAGTCGCGGCACGGGTGGCCGTTCATCGAGTTCAACCGCAACGCCGCACTCTACAAGGTGGGCCGTGTCTCACCGCTCGACTTCGTCTCGGAGCAGGTGCTCGCCGTCAACCCCGTGGTTGCACCCCTCGTGCTCGGCGGCGTGATCTGGTGTTTTCTCACGGCGGACGGGCGGCGGTATCGCGCCGCCGCGTGGGTCTTCGTCAGCGTGCTACTGATGTTGGCGTTCTCGGGCAGCGCGCGCCCGCACTATCTGGCCCCGGCCTATCCGATCGCACTTGCCGCCGGGGGTGTGGCGGTGGAAGGTCTTGCGCGCGGGCGATGGTGGGTCATGGGGGCGGCGGCGACCGCGCTGGTCATCGTCGCCGCCGTGGGGGCGCCGTTGGCCATGCCGATATTGTCGCCCGACGCGACGGTCACCTACCAGAACGCGCTCGGCATCCGCCCGCGTGACGAGATCGAGCGCGGCGGCACCCTGCCGATGCACCTGGGCTTGGAACTGCACGCGGAAGCCGTGCTCAAACCGATACAGGAAGTTTTCGAAAGTCTGTCGGCGGATGAACGATCGCGGGTCGAGATACTGACGAGTTACTTCGGTGAAACCGGCGCGGTAAATATCTTGGGCCGCAAGCGCGGGCTGCCACGGGCCATCGGACGGCACAACCAGTACGGACTGTGGGGTCCGGGCAACGCCAGCGGTGAGTTGATGATCGTCGTGCACGGCTCAGAGGTCGATCTGCACGAGTGGTTCACGACGTGTGAGCGGCGCGCCGAAATCGACTGCCCGTTTTGCATGGAGCTCCTGCAGGCGCAGGCCGTCTACCTGTGTCATCACGCGCGCCGACCGCTGCGCGAGCTCTGGCCGCAAATGAGGATGTATCGCTGAGGGTCGAGTGGTGGCCGGGGGCCCGACCCGCTCCGCGGTTCCCCAGCAGCGGGCCGCGCCGGGCGTGGACTCCGCGGCGCGGCGCGACGTATAGAGATTGCCGTCGGAACCCGCCGCCGTGTCGCACACTACAGATCACTCTCCCGATCGCCGCCTCGGCCAGGTCACCGTGTTGGTCGGCGAACGCGGCGGGAAATATCCGCACGGTAACTCGCTGCTCGTGCGCGGGGCCGAAGAGGCGCTGCTGATCGACCCGTCGCTGTCGCTGATCGCCCGCCGCGCCGCGTTGCCGCGCATCGATCGGGTGTTGAACAGCCATTGTCACGAGGATCACGTCGCGGGCAATCACCTGTTCCCCGACGCTCCCTGGCACTTTCACGAGCTCGATCGGCCCGGCATTCGCTCGCTCGAAGGTCTGATGGCGATCTACGGTTTCACCGGTCCGGTCGACGAGGCATTTCGCCGCGTCGTCGTCGACGAGTTTCATTTCACGCCACGCGCCGATGCCGTGGGCTTTCGCGACGGCGAGGTGTTCGACCTCGGCGGCGCGCGCGTGCGCGTCGTCCACACGCCCGGACACACGCGCGGACATTGCTGCTTCTATTGCGAGCCCGACGACGTGCTCTATCTCGGCGACATCGATCTGAGCAGCTTCGGTCCGTACTACGGCGACGCGTGGTCGAACCTTGAAGACTTCGACCGCTCGCTGCGGCGCGTGCGCGAGATCGAGGCGCGGTGGTATGCGACCTTTCACCACATCGGGGTCGTCGAGGGGCGCGCCGCGTTTCTCGAGCGGCTCGATCGCTTTGCCGCCGTGATCGCCGATCGCGAGCGCCGGTTGTTGGCGTTTCTCGCCGAGCCGCACACCTTGGACGACGTGGCGGCGCATCGGTTCGTCTACCGGCCGCAGGATCCGGTGCCGTACGCCGAACCGGTCGAACGGCGCAGCATGGGCCAGCATATCGAACGCCTGTTGCGCAGCGGGCAGGTACGCGAAGTCGAGCCCGGCCGATATCACGCCGTCTGAAGGCTGCGATCGTTTGCGCGGCGGCGGCGACCCAGGGAAGATGCGCCCATGACGCTCGCCATCGATCTGTTCTGGTCCTTTCGCAGTCCCTATTCCTACCTCGCGACGCCCCGCCTGGTGCAACTGACGGCGGAGTACGATCTCAACATCGCCGTGCGGCCCGTGCTGCCCCTGGCGGTGCGCGATCCGAGCTTTTTCGAGCGCGTCAATCCGCTCTGGCCGCCGTACGTCCTGCGCGACACCATGCGCATCGCACAGTACAACGGCATCGACTACGGCTGGCCGCGTCCCGATCCCATCGTGCAGGACTTCGTCGCGGGCACCATCGCCGCCGAGCAGCCGTACATCTACCGCCTGACGCGCCTCGGCGTCGACGCGGCGCGGCGCGGCCGTGGGCTGCCGTTCCTCGACGAGGTGTCGCAGATCATCTGGAACGGTCAGGTGGCCGGCTGGCACGAGGGGACGCATCTGGCCGAGGCGACGGCGCGCGCCGGGCTCGACCTGGCGACGATGGGTGCCGCCATCACCGCCGATCCGGCGCACTACGACGCGGTGATCGAGCGCAACCAGGCCGACCTCGAAGCCGCCGGCCACTGGGGCGTGCCGACCATGGTCTTCGAGGGCGAGCCGTTCTTCGGCCAGGACCGCATCGACCTGCTGCGGTGGCGCCTCGGGCAGCATGGCCTGACGCGGCGGTGAATCCTCTCCTCGACGTCGTCCCACCCGGCGG